>JBDVJN010000091.1:0-4932 GCA_039961455.1 Cyclobacteriaceae bacterium
CAGTCTTAAATTCTCTGTTGCTTAGCTCTGCATTTTGGTGAAACCAGTGCCTAAGCTCAATGGCATCTTTTTCAAATTTGGACGCCAGGTCTTCGATTTTTTTGTCAAACTTCTGCGCACTTGACGCCAATAGGATTCCACTTAAAAACAGTGTTGTAAAAAGTCTCTTCATAATATTTTTTGCGTTGTTGGTTATTCGAAAATCACATCGGTTGTTGGAAGCCTCAATTTAGAAAAAAAATCTTTAGGAGTGTATCCTGTGAGCTTCCTGCATTGTTTCACAAAGTGCGATTGATCATAGTAGCCAAAGGCAAGCGCATCAATGAATTTTTGGCTACGATCTTTATTGAGATGGGTGGTCGCCTGGCCAAACCTGAAGATACTCAGCAAGTCTTTTGGTGAGAGTGCGAAATATTTTTTCATCACTCTTTCGAGCGTCTTTGTTGACATGCTCAACCTGTCAGCCAACCAAGTTGATGAAGAGTTTGGTGCATGAGTTTCCAACAAGTCGATGATTTGGAGAACAATTGGATCTTCAACTCCTTCATGAAAGACGTTTTTTAGAATCTCATCGAGGAAATTTGAATTAATGGAATCGCCCTCCACGAAAGACAATCTTTTGATTGCTTCATATCCACTGGACCCTAACAGATCCAGGATTGATAAACTCTCCCATCTGAGGGAAAAGTCCCGAAAAAATTCATGGGTTAACGCGCTAAGATTGAATTTGATGTTAAGGCAGGTGAGATTCTCAGGAATTTGAAAAAAAGCGGCTTCATTCGTTGCGGGGAAAAAACTGTTCTCTTTGCTTTCGCTGAATTCACCTTTTTCGTGATTCCAAATTCTACATTCTCCCTTGTTAATAATCCACGCCTCGATTTTTCCATTTGGAACTGACTTTATGAATGAAGGCTCATCAATGTCATACAGCTGATACCGATCTACAAATTGGCTAACAATTGGATTTTTCGGATACGATTCAATCAGTTTCAAATTGTCTGTTTTTTACAATTTAAGGGATAAAGTCCGCGATACTTTTGCTGTTATGCTGATGATGTTTGATCATCAATAGTTGCATTAACTCAAAAGAAAGGACGATGAAAACATACCTTGTTGCACTGATCTTAATAGTTGGGGTTTCCGTGAAGGCCCAGGAGTATCCAATTATGTTGCTCGAAGAAGGACACATCCTTATAGAGGTTACTCTTAACGATTCAATTAAATCGAACTTCATACTGGATACAGGAGCAGGTGCGATTGTCCTGTCGTCAAAAACCTTTGAGAGAGTCAGAGAATCGTCAACGGAGGCTGGATTCTTCACTGGATTCAGGCACGATGGTGATCGCCTGGACGGTGAGATTTTTTCGATCCCTTCGCTAGCTCTTGGCGACTATCAGGTACAGAATATACTCACAGGCGTTTATCCGCCGCTTGATGATTTTGGAATAGATGGGTTGCTTTCGTTAAAGTTTTTTGAAAACAAGCCCTTTACAATAGACTATAAGAATCAGAAGGTACGACTTATTCAGATTGATGAGCTTGAGGATTTGGCCACTAAAAACACCGTTCTTCCCCTAAGTCTGGATATTAAGGAAGACGTTTCTCTGGATGTTCACATTCCCATTTGTATCAATGGCGAGTTGGAAGTTAGTGCAGAATTTGACACCGGAAGCGGCCACAGCCTTTTCCTGGTAAATCCCTATTTCATGCAAAAATTAGGAATTGATTCGACCAATGTTACCACCGAGACTTACATAACACCCAGTGCTAGAGGATTCAAAGATTACGTTACGTCCCTTAACTCAGTCGGGGTTTGTGCGGATGAATCTCTTCAGTGGAATGATAAGTCCACGACCTTCAGAGAAGGGCTGATATTTGAAGCGTTGATCGGAAGCGGCCTGTTTAAAGATCGTGCAATCACCATTGACATTCCTGGAAAGAGACTGATCGTGCATCAGGATTAGTACACATTTACAGTTCATCAAGCGAATTCTACAATTCGGAAAGGCTTATTAGTAAAGGAGAGTGCTTGATTTGATTTTTGACCTCGAACTCAAAAGTCAAGCAAAATGAAAGCACTATTCCTCTTCTTACTTTCAGTTATAAGCCTCCAGTCCATTGGTCAAGTCAAGATTGGAGGCTTTATCAAAGAAAAATCAGGCGAACCACTTCTCGGGGTCAATGTGTTTGTGGAAGGCACATATGACGGAGCTACAACGGACCTTGACGGGAAATTCTCGATTACAACTGATGAATCGGATACCATTGTTTTGATTGCTAAGTTCATCGGTTTCCATGATCACAGAGTCCAGTTAGACGACGGCGCCAAAAGCTTTGATTTGGAAATTCAGCTGAGGGAAAAAATAAACAAGTTGAATGCGGTGGTGATTACCGCCGGCTCTTTCAATGCATCCGACGAGCGAAAACAAGTGGTCTTGAAATCACTGGACATTGTGACCACTGCAGGGTCTGGCGCCGATATCCCTGGTGCACTGAACACCCTGCCCGGAACGCAAACAGTTGGTGAAACAGGCAGATTGTTTGTTCGGGGAGGAGAAGGACGGGAAACGAAAACATTCATTGACGGCATGATGGTGCACAATGAATACAGTCCATCGGCACCAAACACTCCTGGTCGAAGCAGGTTTTCACCTTTCATGTTTAAAGGGATGAGCTTTTCAACGGGTGGCTACTCCGCCGAGTATGGCCAGGCTCTTTCTTCTGCGCTCATTTTACAATCGAAGGATTTTGCTGCCATTACAAGAACGGACCTCTCCTTTATGTCGGTTGGTGCTGATGTTGCGCATACCCAGGTTTGGAAAAATTCCTCCTTTTCGGGAAAAGTACAATACACAAATCTTACTCCCTACTTTGCACTTGTTAGCCAAAACATCAAGTGGGACAAGGCGCCCACGGATTACAACGGAAATTTTGCCTACCGCCTGAAGACCAGCAAGACGGGACTGCTCAAGTTTTATACCAACATGAGTACCTCTGATATGGACCTGTATGAGCCAGATATCGCAAATCCTGAAACACTGTTACCCACCAGTGTTGCAAACGACTACTTCTATTTTAATACGTCATATCGGGAAATTCTATCTGAAAAATGGGGAATCAAGTTGGGTACGTCAATAACAGAAAGTGCTGATTTTGCCTCACAAGGAGGACAAAGCCGAGGCGAAGATATAAGTGGCAGACATGGAAAATTGGTCCTCGACTTCACGAAATCTGATAAGCTTGCCTTCAAGTTTGGGGGAGAAGTACTGTCCAGAAAGGGCGAGGAACAGCTGACCAATGCGATTGGACAAGTTCTCAGCAGTGAATTTGATGAGACCATTTCATCAGGATTTATAGAAGCGGAAAGTTACCTGTCCTCATCACTGGCCTTTAAGGTTGGTGCACGGGTGGAAAATAATTCATTAGTAGATAAAGCAACGGTAAACCCAAGAATTTCCACAGCCTATAAACTTGGCGAAAAAAGTCAGGTTTCGCTTGCCTATGGCACTTTTCGTCAGGCTGCGGCCAATGCCATTATTTACAGGCAAAATGATGCTGATCAGGAATTGGCTGAACACTTCATCGCGAACTATCAATGGATTGGAGAACGCAGATCTTTTCGAATTGAGGCATACAAAAAGAACTATTCTGAGCTGACCAGATTTCAAGATGAGTTTGATCCTACAACGTTTAGTTTCAATGGCGATGGTTTTGCTGAAGGTGTCGACCTCTTTTGGAGAGATACCAAAACGTTCAAAAATACAGACTATTGGGTAAGTTATTCTTACCTAAACTCCGAGCGGAACTACCGCAATTATCCTGGTTCATTTCGGCCGCCGTTTATCTCAACTCATAATTTTTCAGTGGTTGGAAAACGCTTCATTCAGTCCATTAAAAGTCAGGTAGGCCTTACATACGCATTTGCAAGTCGAAGAAGATACAACGATTTGAATACTGAGAATTTTTTGAGTGGGAAAACGCCGAACTATCACAACCTAAGTTTTAATATCAGCTACCTGTACAGCAACCAGATCATTTTCCATGCGATGGTGAACAATGTATTTGGGATCAATAACATTTTCGGATATGAGTATGCAGATCAGCCGGATACCAACGGAATTTATGCAAGACGTGCGATAGAACCACCGGCGAAGAGGTTTCTCTTTTTGGGTGTTTTCATCACGCTTGCGAAGAACAAATCAATCAGTCAGCTACCGAATTTATAAACACAAAATTTCCAATAAAATAAAACGTAAATAATCATGAAAAAGACAGTATTAACAATGATCGGAATAGTGTGCGCTGCTATGCTATTTGCAAATGCCGGCCAATTTGAAAAAGCGATGGCTAAAAACATCCCAGCTATGTATCAGGCTTCAGATACCGAGACTTTGATGGGGGTGATCAATCAGCTGACCAGAATTGGAGATGCGGAAGGAAACCGTTGGGAACCCTACTACTATTCAGCTTTTGGCTACATCAGGGCAATGACGATGTCAGAGGCAAATGAGGACAAGGACAAGTACCTCGACCAGGCCTTAGAAGAAATAAAAAAGGGAGAAACGATCAAAGCTAACGATTCGGAGCTGGAGTCTCTAAGAGGATATGTGCACATGATGCGACTTACGGTGGACCCGGCAACACGAGGGATGCAGTACAGTGGACTGGCTTTTGGTTCGTTCCAAAAAGCAATTGTCTTGAACCCAAAGAACGGACGTGCGCACTTTCTACTTGGAAGGATGCAATTGGGTAGTGCGCAATTTATGGGAGGCGGCGACGGCGGTGCCTGTGAGAGCTATGCTACAGCAAAGGCAATCTTCGAGTCAGAAGGAAAAAATGAGCAATCTATAGCACCTAGCTGGGGATTGAATGGAACTATTGAGGCGATCAAGGAAACGTGCGAGGGGTAGTAGTACAAATAGCATATCTAGG
>JBDVJN010000092.1:0-110082 GCA_039961455.1 Cyclobacteriaceae bacterium
AGTCCGGCGGTCAGAGGGCGGGATGTCTGGAACGACGTTGTCGGATCTTACGCAGATCCAAACCTTGCATGGCGTGCAGGTGCAAACGTAAATACCCGGATTAGCTTCAATACCGATGTGATGATTGAGGGACAAAAACTAAAAGCTGGAAGTTATGGATTTCACATCGACACCAGCGAAGACGGCAGCTGGACCTTACTCTTTGCTCACCACGACAATCAATGGGGAAGTTACTATCTGGACAAGGAGAATCACGTAACGCTCAAAGTGGAAACAACGCCTGTCGAATGTGCCTTTTCTGAACAGTTGGATTATCGTTTTATCAATCGAACCGACAGTTCAGTAGTTATTGCTTTGGAGTGGGGCGAAAAAAGAATACCATTTGCAGTGTCGGTAGATTTGGCTGAAACGGTTCTCGCCAATTTCCGGTACGAGCTTCTGGGCGAAAATACGTATCGCTGGGAGGCATGGAATGATGCTGCGAGATGGTGTTATGATCAAAACATTAACCTGGAGGAAGGTTTGGCATGGGCGAATCGTTCCATTAACGGCGGTTATACAGGGTTCGCAGCAAACAAAAATTTCACGAACATGTCGACGAAGGCGCGAATTCTTGTTGCGCTAAACCGGGAAGAAGAGTTGGTTAGCACGGTGAAGGAAATGCATACTTTACTGGATGACCTTGGTTCGATCTATTTTTTCGGACTTTTCCTGATAGAGAACGAAAAAGCACCAATTGCTGAGGAGATGTACCAGAAAGGAATTGAAAAATTCGGAGATCAAAACTGGATTATGAATCTCGGTTTAGCGCAAGCACAATTTGCTGGTGGTAAAACGAAGGTTGGCCTGAAAACAGCTGAAAAAGCCCTGGAACTTACGCCTGAGCGCAATAAACGATTTGCTCAAGCAGCGATAGATGGGATGAAATAGGTTTGGTGTTTCTTTGATTAAGGGGATAAGAAATTATCCCTTTTTTTGTGTCTTAATTACTGGTTAGTGCCACCTCATCTCGTGAACTCCCATCGCTTCGGGGAGTTTTTAATATCAATTCAGTATTTCACTACCATGACACTGATGGCATGGAAGTATCTCACCCATTGATTTGCTTACAACTCACCCATATGAAAACTAGAATTTTATGTGCGAAAAAGATGTATGCTACCTTAAGAGTATTGGAGAAGTCTTCAACCGATGGCCATTCAGATTCCCGATCCAACCTACACACGAACCTAAGCCGTTTCAGAAAAGATCGGGTCGAAAATGATCAATTCAATTTCTGGCAGCAATTCAGGTTGAATTTTATATCAATTCAGTACATACAACGCTCTTAAGGAAGTCCTGCCTTCTGTATCAAACGTTTGATTGCTAGCATGAAAAAAGCAAATACAAACATCACGCTGATGGATTTCTGTCGCGAAAACTTGAAACAAAACTATGCCTGATTTTAGCGCTTTCGAGGGAATGAAATATATCTATCCAATCCTAATAGGATTTATGATAGTTGAATTTCTAATAGCACGTGAAAACTACGAAATGAAAGACGTGCTGGCTGGATTCGGAATCGCCATAGGCTCATCGATTGTTGCGTCTTTTACCAAGGTGATAGCTGTGGTGGTAATCTTTCAATGGTTTTTTGATACACTAGCACCTTTACGACAACAATACCTCGGCTATTCTTCTATCGAATATACCTGGTGGTCGTGGGTATTGGCAATCGTAGCGGACGATTTTAGTTACTATTGGCATCATAGAATCAGCCATACTGTTAGAATACTTTGGGCAGCGCATGTTCCACATCATTCATCGAAGAGCTTTAATCTGGCAGTCAGTATTAGAAATGGCTGGTTTGTGACTTTTTACAAACCCATTTTCTGGATATGGATGGCATGTATTGGATTTGAACCTCTAATGATCGGATCAGCTTTGATTATTAGCTCAGTTTACCAATACTTCTTGCACACAAAGTTGTTGGGCTCCTATGGAAGATTCGGGAAAATATTCAATAATCCACATGCGCATGCTGTTCATCATGCACGTAATGCAGAGTATCTAGATAAAAATCACGGTGGTATTCTGCTGGTATGGGATCGGTTGTTTGGGACTTGGCAGCGCAAACTTAAGAATGTGGAGCCACAGTACGGAATCATTAAAGACCCAAAAACATATAATCCCGTAAAACTGAACACACATGAGTTTTCCGCTATTTATAAAGATGTGAAAAACGCTAGGAATCTTAGGGAAGCCATGACGTATGTTTTTGGTCCTCCGGGGTGGAGTCCAGATGAATCCAATTTTACCACAAAGCGGATTCAGAAAAAACCACAACAGATTCGGCTTCAACCTAGTCCTGTGTACAGAAGTAAAGATCGGTGATCAGGGATTACAGTTCGAAACGATTTTTTTTAGTGTTTTCTCTAGCGTGTTAATTTCTTTTTCGGATAGTCCGTTCAAGGCTGTTTTTCTATTCTTCAGAATGATCGGTTGCAATTGATCAATCGCTTTTCCCCCTTTTGTTGTGATTCTAAGATGTGAGCGACGGCGATCTTCTTCGTTGGCTTCTCTTTTCAAGTACCCGTTTTTCACCATTAAGTCCAGCATCCGGGTGATGGAAGCGTAGTCTTTAAAGATCAACTCTGCTATCTGGACCTGGAGCAGTTTAGGGTTTTCAGAGATGATGATCAGAATAAGGGCCTGGTCTAGTGATAGGTCGGAAATAAGCTCACCGATTTTCTTGTGTGCAAATTTCCGATATTCCTTAATCGTTTGTTCGATGGTATAGAAAATGGTCTCGGTCGAGCTGTCGAATCGCATAGGATGTTGCCGAAAGATGATTTGCTTCGTCCTTCTAATTTACTACCAGTAATCGATGATTCGCCTGATCTGCTGATCTTTAAATTCCAAGACCTGTACCTGCTTTCTGGAAATGCTTTTTCCATCGCTGGTTCGGAATTTTATTTCAAACTCAACTGTAGACCGCCCTTTTCCAAAAATTTGATTTAGAATTTTTATCTGAGTGCCTTCCTTTTCCCCTCCATAGCTGCCCAAAAAACTAAGCAGACCTTTGCTTATTACCTCCTTGGTTTCAAGTTTGATACCGATTCCAGGATGCTCATAGATCACGTTGGTAGCGTAAAGCTCCGTTAGCAGGAGAATGTCCTCAGCTGACGACTTGCCATGCATTGTTGACTTTAGAGCTTCCAGATAGTTGCCAACGAGAGCATTTTGTACTTCTTGTTCTTCAGAGGCTTGAGCTAAAGTTCCGAAAGTTGAAAGTAGGGATGAAAAGAGAAATAGTGCGACTTTTAATTCATTCATGTTGCTAGTGTGATATTCAGGGTTACTTGGTAGTATTCTCTTCAATAAACCTAAATGCCCTGGCAAAGGTTGTTCTTGGCTTCCTCGCTAAAGATTAAGTGTTGTCTGGATGACGGTTGTTTTTTAAGACAGACCAATGCAAATGAGGTATTAAGTTTTGTTATTAATTGTACCCTTCTTGTACTTCATGTAAAAAAATGATGAGACACCAACTTCATTTGTTGACCCAGGATTGCCGCCATTCGTGGATCTTTTTTGTTGTATACTTTCTGAAGATGAACAAAATTTAAAGATTGAGATGATCAACTATTTTTTTTTACTTTTCTCTAGTCAGGGGCTTCTATTATCTTTTCTCTGTTTTGCCAGCTCAAGGATTTCTCAAAATATTAAGCTTGGATTTTACATCCTTCTTTTTACCATGGTTCTATTATCATGGTTTGTCTATTGGCAACCAGGGCTACCAAGCGGTGTATATGTAGTAGTCCTAGGTTTGCCAGCACAGTTTTACCTTGGGCCGCTACTGTATGCTTATCTAATCAAGTCTCTGAGATGGAAAAGTTTTCTGATTCCCGGGATTGTGACTGTTCTGTTTCTCATAATTTGGATGTTTAGATTTAGTGCACTGGTCTTTCCTCCGGAGATCAAAACTCACCTTCCACTTTTTCATTACACGATTGCAGACTTAGCTATGGTTCACAATCTTGTATACCTGACTTTGATTTTGAGAAAGGGAATCAACAGGGATGAGGTTTTTTTGATTTTCCTATCGCTACCGGTGCTAATTGCGAGTCAAATTTCTTATGAACTTTGCTCCAAACTAGGTTTTATGACCTTGAACCTTGATTATGTGTTTGGCTTTGCTGTAAGTATACTTTTCTTTATTTCTGGCTATCTACTTTTAGTAAAGCAGAGAAAATATGTTAACTCTCAGATACCACCTTCAGCGATGGAAGACTTGTTGAGTGAGACCAATGCCCACATGTATGAATACCAATCATACCTCAATCCTGACCTGACTTTGAATGACCTTGCCAGGGAATTGTCTATGCAGCCAAGGAAGTTGAGCCAGGTTATTAATCAAGGGTTTAACAAATCTTTCTCAGATTTTGTAAATGAGTTCCGAGTAGAAAAGTCAAAAGAACTTTTGAAATCGCTAACTGATGAACGCACTACTGTACAGGAGGTAATGTATCAAAGTGGTTTCAATTCAAAATCCACTTTCAACCTCGCTTTTAAGAGACTTACAGGAACCACTCCAATGAAGTTTAGAAATCAGTACAGTCAGGAAGAAGTTAGGATGGCTGAAGAAGGTGGAGGACATATTCATAACCGTGCAATCTAGACCCAGCACACTGTCACTTGTCAAATTAAGTATTTCCCGAAACATTGTCTTGTTTGGATCCGATCATACTAGATATTCCCAAAAACCCTCTTCCATCATTTCCTGAAAAATTGGTTCATCATCATGATATAGGACAAAAAGATTTTTGTTAGCGCCTTTCTTTGACCAACGTTCTAGACTAGGTAATCAAAATATAGAGGATGAGAATAGCACTTGGATTTCTTTTTGAACTAATGGAGGTATGCCTGATAAATGCACAAGTCCCTGCAGTAGGTGATGATTTTGGGGTTAGAGTTGAATGTACAAAATATCATATGAATATAACCAAACTCTTCTCCTGCCTTTTTTTGTGCACTATGGGCTTTGGTGCTTTGTGCCAAAAACCGCTCTCCTCGGATAGATTTGAAATTGAGTTGATCGATGGAGCGGAGCAAACAGATCTTACGTTTTATGAGTTAAATTATAGAACGGCAACTATTGATCTCCGCAAGCTAAAATCTAACACAGGAGCTGCATTGCCAGATTCATTCGTCGTTCAACCTCCAAATCTGAAAAGGTTCGAGCAAGTGATTCTAGTGGTAGGATTGAAGGAAGATGATGATGTCTCATCTATGGTCGTGATGTTTGTTGGAAGAAGCGATTCTCGCTCGACTTTTTTTGTAGATAGTGATCAAGATAGAAACTTCAATAATGATCTTGACCCAATTAAACTAGTAAAGGGAAGTGATCCTGAGGAGGTCGTGCTTAGCACGACAAAGGGACCCGTACGTCTAAGATTGTCTAGTTTGCTTAGAAACCAGGAGGACATCAGTAAGATTTCCAGACAGTTTGCGCTTGGGTTAAGCGCAGCCGTTGGATCTGGTGATATTACATACAGCTATGATGATCTAACCATTGGCTATCCTACTAACTATTTTGTCAAGACGACTGAGAAGAGTATTTCAGCGGCATTATCATATGACTGGGAAAAATTCAATTTTGGGATTAGCGCATCCCTTCAGAACTTTTTTTACTTCACTTCTAGCTTGGATGTTCGCTTAGGTGAACCATTCTATAGAGAGGGGCCTTTTGGTCAACCAGAGTTCGAGGACAATGTTAATCACATTGATAATGCCGATGAGCACCCTACTAACAGACTTCAATTGGCTGTTTTTGGCTCCTACAAAATAAGTTTGAGCGAGAGCATTGATATACAACCTACTTTCCGGATTGGAAGGGCGCACTACCTAAATGCGGAGTACAATAGATTTGTAGATGTTGCCGATCAAGCCTACGAGTTGGAACCTCGTATCTTCTATGAAATAGGGATCAGGACTGAGTTTGCCGTTGGAGTTGCAAAAGCTATCTTCCTAGAGCTTGCCAGAAATGACCAGCAATGGAAACCTGAAGAATTCCTAAAAGATACACCACACGCCAATTTTGAATCGGAGTCTGTTATCATTAAGTTAAATGTGGGCTATAGATTCGGGTTTTAGTTTGCAGATATCAAGTTCTTCTTTGGGAACAAAATCTGGATATCCAACCTGACGCAACCTACGGAATAACAACCTATCTTGATACCAAGTATAATCGACTAGCTAGCCTTGATCGTGAAATCTATATTTTAGAATCTGCGCCATTCTACAAAGCTGGGCTTGGGAGTGAATTTGCCATTGAGCAAACGTTCTTCATTGAGGTGCTCAGAAATTCAAGTTCTTGGGAACCGTTGGACTTCCCTTCAGGTACCGAGCTGGAAAATTTCCAGGGGGCAACAGTTTCAACAAAGATCAATATAGGCTTGCGATTTTGCCTTTAAATTAACTCTTGCCTCAGTGCAAGGAGAGAACTCTTACTTCAAGAATTGAGGTGCTTCTTTGGAAAGGAACTCCCGGACGTATGTGCGGTAGTCCTCCATGTTTTTAACCACATCCATCACGTGATCATTTCCCCATTCCGTGTTGTAAAAAGTCGAATTGGTGGAATTCAAGTTCTTAGAAATATTGATTGACTGACTCGAGGAGGTTTGCGAATCTGCCTTCGAATGGATAAGCAAGACAGGTTCTGTAATTGCTGAAGCCTTGTTTAAGGGACTTGCTTCTTTATGATTCATGCCTGCACGAAATCCAGCAACCCGCATGACTCCCGGAGCAATCATGTTGATGCCACTACCATAGTCACGAATCGCTCGTTCAAACACAGCCGAATTCCAATCTTGGAATGGAGAATCAGCGATAATGAAGCCCACGTCTTTTTCATCTGCCCCAGCGATTAATGAGGTTGCAGCACCCCATGAACTCCCAACCCATCCTATTTGAGATAAGCTATACTGATAGTTTTCTTGCACCCATTGAGTCACCTGCCACAGGTCCTGAGCTTCTTTGAAGCCACCCGTACCGTACCTGCCTTCACTATCTCCGTGTGCTCTGTGATCGTATAGCACATAGTCACAATTACAGTCGGTAAAGGCTGGAACGTATTTTAGCATATCAGCCCAGATAGCACCCCATCCATGTGGGAATATAATAGCACATGAGGAGCTGTCAGAGGTTTTGAAATACTTCCCCTTTAACAATAATCCGTCCGTAGTTGAGATTGAAAAATCCTCATATGCAGGCATAATCTCCATCGACTCCTCATAAGTTGTACCCCAGAGCTGAACAATTCGGGACTTCGTCTTTTCCATGGAACTGGTCGGGAGGAGAACCCGATCAGACAATGTCCAGCATACGAAAGAGTAGATTATTGCTATCAGGATTGCGAGAACAATCAGAACTCTCTTGAGAATTTTCATACGTACAACTTAACTAGATCTAGTTGAGACTAGCGGAAAAATTACTTACGATATCGCTCACGTCATCGTATTTATCCCATTTGGTTGGTCTCTCAAAGTCCTGCCCTGTAATGAGAACCATAGCATTGGGATACTTTTCTTTGACAGTTTTCCAGTCGGTGTCTTCCCAATTGGCTTTATTCATTTCCAGCAGAGAAACACCTTTGAGAGAACCAGAAACAGCACGACCGATAAGTGGCCACCACATACTTTCGGTTTCCCGATCCCAGAAAACGAATCCGTCCAATCCATCCCAGACTTCTTCATCGTAGTAGGTATACCCTGTCAACGCAAATGTGAGCTCTTTGTCTCCATAGGTTCTCTCGTAAATGGCTCCCAAATCCGCAAGAATGCAATAAGCAGCCATGATTGGTCTACCGCCGAGCATGTCGTTCACAACTTCATGCCGAGTGAGATCAGGAACTGAATATGCTTTAACCTCATCGCCAACATAGGCAACTAAAAACCGTGTCGAATCATGCCATGAGGTATCCGCCATTTCGACAGTGCTAAAGGCAGGAGCAAGTAGTGCTGGAAATTTTTCCCTGCCGATTCCATAGTGGAATTGCTCGTCATTCAGTTCGCTATTGCTTATGTCAAAATGCGAAAGACTGTCTTCACCTCCGTACATCATCTTTTTATCTCCAACTGTGAAGATTTTTCCATTCTCAACGGAAATGGGCCGCTGGGCTTTTGGTGTCACCGTTTCACTGCTTTCGACCGTTGCCTCCTTTGTCGAGGATTGGCATGCAACCATTATAACTGCAATGATCGGAATGATTATTTTTTTCATTGATGCGCTAATTGTTGAAAAGACAAGTTAAGTAATAATGCTTTCTTAGAGGCGCAGACTATTTTACTTACAATAGTGAAACTTTAATTAGCTTCGCCCAGTATAATACTTACAATAGTGTAGTAAATGGAAAATATTAAGCTAGGAAACTTCGAAGAATTGGTGCTCTTATTGGTGGGCGTGCTTTATGAAAAGGCGTACTCTGTGAATATAGTTGACGAATATGAAAAGCAGACCGGTAAGAAAATCAACATCAGCGCCATTCACACAGTGCTGTACCGACTAGAGGAAAAGGGATTCCTTGAGTCTAAACTAAGTGAATCCACTGGTGAAAGGGGGGGTAAACGAAAGCGACTTTTCTATCTCACTCCTTATGCAAGTCGTGCACTCGATGAGCTTGCCTCACTACGAGAGCAGCTCAGGTATCAAATCCCGAAGCAAGCACTTACATGGAAAGAAGGCTGAGTATGTCTTTTGATCAAACACATAAACCGCCACAGTTGGCGCTTCGAATCTTTCGATGGTACTGTAGACCGGATCGAGTAGAGGAACTGGAGGGGGACCTGGAGGAAGTTTTTTTCAGAAGACTAAGTAGTGGAGGATCGGTATGGAAAGCAAAGGGTTTCTTCTGGTGGAATATTTTCAGATGCTACAAATCTTATGCAAGGACAAAAACTCAAAATAATCTAATCATGACTTCACTTTTTAAATCGTACTTCAAGCTGGCACTTAGACATTCCTGGAAAAACAAGTGGTCGGTTCTGATCAATGTCACAGGACTAGGACTGGCTTTGAGCATGTGTGTGTTTCTGTACACCTTATACGCTTACAATTTCGAATTCGACTCTTTCTATAAGGATACAGATAATCTGTATCGCATCCATACTATGACTTTCGAGAATGGTCAGCAGAGAAGAAATGAAGCTTCGCCAATTGCTCTGGAGGATAAATTGAGGAACGAGATTGCTGGGATTGATGCTGTAAGCAGCTACTTCGCCCGAAGTATAAATATTAAAAAAGGAAATGAATTCTTTTCAGAGTACGCAGGAATTGCATCAACTGATCTGGTAGACATGTTTGAAATGCCTTTGTGGTATGGTTCTTACGAGGGATTTGGTGAGAGACCGTTAATCTATCTCAGTAAGCCATTGGCTGAAAAGTTGTTTGGAAATGAACTTGCTTTGGGTGAAGAGCTTACGCTGTACTTCGGAGATGAGGAAAAAATGGAAGTAGAAGTAGGAGGTGTTCTTCAGAAAATTCCACTTAATTCAAGCTTTGATTTTAATCTAATTCTCAATCAACGTGAGTATTTGCAGGCAAGAGGTATGGACCCAAACGATTGGTCCAACAAGCGCTATGAGGGCCAGTATCTACGGTTAAATGCAAACAAAGTAAAACAAGTCACAGAGGAAATTAACAAGTACATCGCCGTGCAAAACGAGGGCCATGAGGAGCGAAAGATTAGTGAATTTCAACTCGTTCCTTTTCTTACAAAATTGAATGCGGACGATGTCATGTATAGAAAATATGCCAATGGACGTTTACGTCCTCAGGTGTATATGATCTTTACTGTCCTTATTGGTATGATATTTTTAACAGCCTGCTTCAATCTTGCTAATACATCCATGGCCTTAATTGCGAAGCGGCTCAAAGAGATAGGGATTCGAAAGACCCTGGGCTCCGGGAGCAAGCAGATTCTGTTGCAATTCTTATTTGAAATGGGGATCATTAGTTTCCTTGCTTTCATTATTGCATTGCTCACAGCAAATACAACGTCAGGAATGATCATGGGTCTTTTTGGGGTGAGTTTTTTGTTACAAGATGCCAATCTTACCGGAATTATTCTCTTCGTGTTAGGTTTCTTATTGTTCACAACATTTGTTGCTGGTTTACTTCCAGCGCTGTACGCATGGAGATTTCAACCAATCTCAATTATGCGAAAATCTGTTAAGTTGAAAGGAGTCAACGGGCTAAATAAGGTATTAACGATAGCGCAGTACAGTTTCTCGATAGCCGTTCTGGCTGCTGGCATAACCTTCTCTCAAAACTCAGATTTCTTGAAAGACCTGAATCTTGGCTACACGGATGAAAGTGTTTTTGACCTTGATCTGGGTAGCTCAGAATATTACGCTCAGATGAAACAGGAGATCGAGCAAATACCGGGAGTGGTTACTGCTGGTACTCAAAATCACCTGGGAAACTTTGGACGCTACAGTAGTAGGGCTACTTTGGAGATTGATACTGTAACACACGAAGTACACCACTATACCGTGGGACCTGGTTATCTTGATTTGATGGAGGTCAATTTTATCTCCGGACGAAATTTTATTGAAGAAAGCGATGCGGATCAAAATGAGTCTATACTGGTTAGTCAGTCATTTGGCGACATGTATCTTGGTGGAAAAGATCCATTGCACCAAGTGGTAAAAATTGGAGGGGAAAGAAGGACAATCGTTGGCGTCGTTTCGGATATTATTGATGACGTCTACGAAGATTCAGAACTGACGCCAAAGGTTTTTGCTCTTGATCGCAAAGCGGAATTAAGACACCTGATTGTTAAAGCGCCAGGTAGCAATCTACCTGAAATTGAAGATCGACTGAAGCTCATTTGGAGCCAAAACATCAATAAACCCTACGAGGGGACATTGCAAGAGGATCTTGCCCTTGGCGATGCTGGGAGAGATACGAAGAACCTCCAGAAGATCTTTGTTGCAATGGCGATCCTTGGAGGATTTCTTAGTATTGTTGGGATTTTCTCATTGGCCAAGCTCAACGTGGCAAAAAGGATCAAGGAGATCAGTGTACGAAAAGTTTTGGGCGCTTCTATCAATGAACTTCTGTACAGCATCAATCGATCTTTTGTGATCGTCCTATTGATCGCACTAGTGGCAGGTTGTTCTTTGGGATACTTCATTTCTGATACGGTGCTTGGTCTCATCTATAAATATTATGTCGATGTTTCTACAGTGACAGTTGCGATATGTGGGCTTTTCATTTTGATAATGTCACTAATGGCAATTACAGGAGCTGTTGCTGCGCCGGCGAATGCCAATCCTGTAAAAGGCTTAAGAGAGGAGTAGATTCACAGCCTTCTTGTCAACCAAGCTTAAATTAGGGTTGCTTACATTTGGATAAAGTAACCTCATGAGAGTAGCCTTCTTTTTCATATGCCTTTTCCTATTGACCGCAAGTTTTGCGCAGCAAGCAATAACATCTAAGGAGCTTCTTTTGGCTCCAGATGATCAGGCATGGCAAGAGAAAGCTCCCGATGAGTTTGAGGTACGAATCACAAGCACAAAGGGAGACTTTGTAATTAAGGTCAAAACCGAATGGGCTCCAATAGGCGCCACTCGTTTCTACCATTTAGTCAACAATGGCTTTTTTGATGACTCCAGGTTTTTTCGAGTCAAGAAAGGATTTATTGCGCAGTTTGGTATCCCCGGTAATCCGGAAGTAACGGCAAACTGGGTCAATCAAGAGCTTCAAGATGATCCGGTTGTTCAAAGTAATCTGAGAGGATTTTTGGCGTATGCCATGACAGGTCCCAATACGCGAACTACCCAGATTTATATCAACCTTCAGGATAATGCACGATTGGACGAACAAGGCTTTGCGCCTTTTGGAGAAGTGATTGAAGGGATGGATATAGTAGATGCCTTGTACTCGGAGTACGATGAAAGTGCTGGTGGAGGCATGCGTTTAGGAAAGCAGCAACAAATGCTGACGCAGGGGAATGCACATTTGGATAAGAACTTCCCCAAACTGGACAAGTTGATCAAGGCGGAGATTGTGGAGTAGGTTGTGTGACCTATCCGCGGAACTGCTCGAAGTAGTCACAATGTTCAGATGCTAAATCATAAAAAAGGGAGCAACGTATACGTCGCTCCCCGTTCCATAAAAAACATTACTGTTATTCTTTATTAAAATTCGCATTGAAGATTGGCAACCACCTCAACCCTTTTGGGTTGTTTGGGTAATGGTTGAGAATGCCAAGCTGGAATCCCTTACCTCCTTCAGCGATGTTAAGAACACCGATCGAAAGTCCGTTGTTCTCACCTCTAATCTGATTAAATGCTGATATTGCCAAGCCTTTCAATTCCGTATCATCTTCCACGCTATCGCCCTTTTCTCCAACTTTTAACCAGGCTGGTGCAATCGCTATTCCCACAATGCGATCACCGCCAACAACACTTGCCATACTAATTCCCTTCACCTCCGGTGCCCCCACGCCAACAATTGCGACATTGACTCCCATCACCTCATCTCCTGCTCCCACGCCAACTCCTCCAATATTTATTCCTTTCAAGGTACCGCCGGCTCCCATTCCTACACCGCCAAAATTGATCCCGGTCATGTCATCACCGGCTCCCATTCCAACCAATGCCACGTTAACACCCTTCACATCACCACCAGCTCCAGCTCCGATTCCTGCAAAGCTTACTCCTTTCAAATCTCCACCGGCCCCGACACCGATTGCTGCAAAATTCAG
Source organism: Cyclobacteriaceae bacterium (assembly GCA_039961455.1). Classification (GTDB taxonomy): domain Bacteria; phylum Bacteroidota; class Bacteroidia; order Cytophagales; family Cyclobacteriaceae; genus Ekhidna. The sequence continues at coordinate 12,749 of JBDVJN010000092.1, forward strand.
TCCGGTCACATCGTCACCAGATCCAACACCGATGCCCGCCAGGTTAAGACCATTCAGATTGCCACCACTGCCAACACCAATTCCTCCGACGTTAATGCCATTTGCGTTGTTTCCCGCTCCGGCACCAAAACCGCCAACATTAAGACCATTCAGGTTTTGATTCGCACTGATTCCTGCCAAACCAAGATTCAACCCATTCCTTTCAGCCGTTCCACCGGCAAGAGGAAGACCCAAACTAACCCCATTAACAGCTCCTTCGCCATCTCCATTTTTCGGTTGCCACATAGTGAATGACATGCCATTTACTTTTTCAACATCTCGGTCTTTGAAGTTGAATCGAAGACCTGTGAAGATCGGGGAATTGCCGAATCCTACGAACCATTTCTTAGATGGAAATCCAGTTCCATCGCCCTTTCCGCCTCCTGCAAACGAGCAGATCGGAATTACAAGTAGAAGTATTAGTAGCTTTTTCATTTTGAGTTTTGGTTTTTAATAGAGATGTCTGTAAACAGAGAAGGGTTGCATTCCGGGCGGTTTTTGTGAGATGACTCTGGGCACCCGAGCGGGCCATCGGCTTTACTACCCCTTTTATCCATCACACACCCAGCTGCGCAAAAGGCGCGGTATCGCCTCTGTCCCTGGTGCGAGATTCTGCACAATTGATTAATTTGATTAAGGAAGCTCGGGCAGAGCTGCAACTCCACTACCGTCACTCTGAGTCGATTTGCGAGGGCAAGCGGGTTGAGAATCGACGTGAGAGTCTCGCTAAATTGAAGGATCCTACGACATAGGCACGTGCAATCCTATACCAAAGCCGACGATGAAGCGGTTTGTAGTGGTTTTGTTATTGGGCGTAGTTTTAAGGATTAGAAAGAATATGAAAGAATTTAGCAAAAGAGTAAAAGAAGGATTTGAGAAACAGTCCTTCATGCAGCACATCGGAGCTCAACTAACTGATGTTGGAGAGGGCTACGTTCAGATTGAAGTTTCCTATGATGACAGATTGCTCCAGCAACATGGCTTCTATCATGGCGGTGTTGTCGCGACATTGGCAGATAATGCAAGTGGGTTTGCAGGATATACCTTAATGTCGGAAAATGAACAGCCGCTCAGCATCGAGTTTAAGATCAATCTGCTCAATCCCGCGAAAGGGGAGAAGCTCATTGCCAAGGCCAAGGTTCTTAAGAATGGACGCAGAATTAAAGTGTGCGAAGTAAACGTCTACGGACTTCAGGATGGAGAAGAGAAACACTGTGCAGTTGCGATTGTTTCGGTGATTGCAACGGAACAGCCGTTATAGGTAGATTATTGTACAATGTCTTACGTATAGCCAAAAGACTCACATGTCAGCTTTGGAAGCAACTGGCCGATAAAATTTCAGCTTGCCTCCAGTGACCCTATCAAGGCGCAAATTATTAACACCAACTTTTTTTCCCCATTCGCCAGTATTCTGGTGGGCAATTTCATAGTCGCCTGGTCCATTGACCTTATAAACAATGGCCGTGTGGTCTGGCATGCCCAAGGCCGATTGGTAGGTAGTGTTTCCCTCTTTCCATTTCATTTTCACCTTTTTAAACTGAATCATGTCACCAGGCAAAATTTCATCCTTTAAAGGATTCAGTCCTTTCCCGTAGATCATGGCATTCTTAATGGAACTTCTATCGAAGTAGGCATTGGCGAAGGCCAAGGCACCAGCAGCCAGGTCCCAGCATTCGCCACGGTCTACCTTCTTGCCCATGTTTTTGTCTACAAACTCAATGACCTTGGCATTGAGCTCTGGCAGTTTTGAAGGTGATAAGCTAAGTGATAAAAGAAGCAATAGTAGCGACGATTTCATTGGTTTATTTTTTGATCGTTTTAACGTAATGGTTCTGTAAAAGGTACATAAAAAACCGACACAGCGTACTCAACCCAATTCTCGTTTTCTTCCCGCTGTTGGTATTTGTATCTGCAAACTGTTTCTTTGAGATCATTGAAATAGTAGTCGAATCGCATACAAATGAAAACAACACCTGAACATGACGAGCGTATGGCAAAGATGACATTCTCGGCAGTCTACCCTCACTACATCACAAAAGTCGAGAAGAAGGGAAGAACAAAAGAAGAGTTGCATCAAGTAATTGAGTGGCTTACGGGTTTTGATGATAGTCAACTACAAGAACTCATTGATGAGAAAGCCACATTTGAAACATTTTTTCAGAATGCCAAATTAAATCCGAATGCTTCGCTTATCACGGGAGTGATATGCGGCTATCGAATTGAAGAAATAGAAACTCCTTTAACGAAAAAAGTGAGGTATTTAGACAAACTAGTTGATGAACTAGCGAAAGGTCGAAAAATGGAAAAGATTCTACGAGACCCAACCTAGCTCAGCTGGCTTTTGCAACACCGCTAGTTTTCATATTCAATTGATGCTAGACGTTCTTGAGCATATCTGGCCAAATTTTATTTGGTTCTGGGAGAATCTGACCTGTTCTGGGATAATTTTATTTGGTCCTGGAAGGCTTGCACCCCTTCCTGGCTGACTTTGGGGCTGTTCTGGGAGAATTTGACCCGTCCTGGGAGACCTTGAGGCCTCCCTTGGACCCAGGAAGTGTGTTTGCAACGCGTTCGAATCTTACTAGTTAGTTTTTAACGACGGTTACGTAGACCAAGGGTTTGAAAACACGAGCCATATCTGGAACGTTAGAGGTAAAAAGCATGAAATGAATAAACCAAAGACTACAATCTTTTGTATCCAATTTCTATCCTTGGCAATGTTCTTTTTGCCATTGTCAGAAACAAAGGCTCAGGGCGCTGTCCGACCTGAAGCAAGATGGGGACATGTTCTAATCCACGACCCGACTAACAATCAGATTTTGTTGTTTGGTGGCACAACAGCAAGGGGTGGCAAGTATCTTGATGACACCTGGATATGGGAAAAAGACAAGTGGAGCAAGTTGTCAGTTGCAGGCCCGGAATCCAGAGGGTTTTGTGCTGTAACGTTTCATGAAGAGCGAGAGACAGTGATTCTTCATGGCGGTCGTGGAAATGAAGGTGTCACGTACTCAGATCTTTGGGAGTGGGACGGTAAAGGCTGGACCCAGCTTGAAAAGGAGAGTCCTTATAAGGCAGATCATCATCAAATTGTTTACTTGGGCGGTCAGAAGATGATTCTTGGCTTCGGCGGATGGAACGGCAGTGAAGTTCTTGGTGATACGTGGACTTGGTCAGGAGATTGGAAGAAACTTGATGTTCCTTCACCCCCCAATCGAGCCTCACATTCAGTAACGTACGATAGAGACGCCCAAAAAGTAATCCTGTATGGCGGGCTATGGATCAATGGGCAATATGCCGATATCTGGGAATTTGATGGGAAATGGAGTCAGGTTGGTGGACCCTATGAGAACTCATCTCTAGATCACTATAATATGATATACGACAGTGAGCGCAAGCAGATTGTAGGCTTCGGGGGGAAGAACTACAGGTATAATTTTCAAAGAAATACGTTTAAAATTGTAGAAGGCAAAGTGACCACTATTGCCAGTGATGGCCCATCGGGACGACATAGTTTTGGATTTACATTTGATCGCAACCAAAAAGAAGGATTTCTCTTTGGTGGAAAGGAATATGTTAATGAGGAACAACTACCCTTGGGAGATTTTTGGAAGTGGAACGGTGAAAAATGGGTGCAAATCACGCCATCTGAAGAGGATTACTAACCTCTAATTATATCTCCAACTAGTCAAATCTGCACCTTTCGGAGCACTCTCTTCAATACGTTTCATGATCTTGTCCACGTACATGGTGTTGTATCTAAGACGCGTAATGTGATTTGGATTTTCCGGATCTCCATTCCAGCAATGTTCCGCACGGTCACCGTACGCCACTTCACCTCCATAGTATGGATTCGTTGTACTTTCAAGGAACTGCTCCATGAGATAGACGGCATTGTTTAGGTAGTAATTGTCCATATCCCCTGCGTATATATTGATTTTTCCTTCCAACTTCTTTCCAATTTTGTCCCAGTCGCGCTCCAGAATGTACTTGATATCGTAGTTCTCTTTCCAATAATCAGCTACTACCGGATTGATTTCGCCAGTGTATTTATCCCACAGTCTGACAGGGTAGCCATCAGGTCCTTGTGGGGAATAGGTGGCTTCCCAAATGTCCCATTGTTGTCCTGACCTGGATTTGTCTCCCAGCGCAAGTTCTCGATGATTCATGTCCCGCAACGAGGCGTCCACTTTCCCCAGGTAATCTCTGCGTCCAGGCACCAGGTTCTTCTTGTTTGGACCTTCGTAGTAGTAGGCATTTTTGTGTTCGTAGATATTCGTCTGACAGAATGCTCGAAAGTCGATTGGATCGGGACAGGCAGCGAAACATCCATTGTACTCATCGGGATACATGACCTGAACAGCCAGCGCTTCCCAGCCACCGGTTGATCCTCCATAAAGAAATCGAGACCATCCTTCACCTTGTCCGCGGAACATCTTTTCGATGTAAGGGATTAGTTCGTATGTGATTGCATCACCCCAAGGCCCTTGACTGGCAGAATTTACAGCGTAGGAATCGTCATAGTAAGGAGTAGGATGTTGAATTTCAATAATTAGAAAGCGCGGAAAATCATCACTTATCCACTGTTGATACTGATCGTATGCTTCTTGTTGTTGCATGATGTTATATCCCTTCACATCAAATCGAGCAGAGTAATCTGGTTCTAAATCGGGATCTGGAGGTGTGGTTCTGAATCCTCCAAAGTCACTTGGATAGTGCCCATGAAAAACCATCAGTGGATACCTGGCTTCTGGGTGTTCATCAAATCCTTTTGGGAGTAGCACATGAGCGCCTAAATACATATCACGCCCCCAGAATTCACTTAACAGATCGCTTTTCATTTTAACATGTTTGATCCACTCTGTATCTTCTGCAGGTACGATTGGTGGGATTACCTTGTCCATTTCTACTGAGAGTGAGGTTGAGCTGGTTGGATCTATTCGAACTTTCATAGGAGTACTGTAGAGATTTCCAGGTGATCGATTCCATTGCTGTCCTTCGCCGTTATCCATAGGTAGTTTGACTGTGTGTCCGGTTGACAACTCAAAGGTTTCGTAAGTATGAAGAAGAGCCTGCACCCAGTACTCACCAGGCTTAATGCTCTCAATGTTTTCAATTGGGTAGCCAAATTCAGAACCATCAAAACTCACCGATTGTCCGGGGGACATGGCTTGAACATTCTTACCGAAAACTAGCTGCGTATTTACATTGTCGGAAATTTGAAACCGAGGCTCTTGGCTATCATCGGTTGATAGCATCAACAATAGGCGACCGTCATAGGTATCTGATGAAAGTCCCTCAGAAAATGAAACATTGATGTTAAAACTCGGTGTTGCCGGTTGACATGAAATAAATAGGAGTGTTACAACAAGTAGGTGGAATAAGGTCCGCATGTTAGGTTAATTTCTTATTAAGATAGTGAGAAAGCAGTAATCATTTGGAACTTATGATTTTGACGGGATAATGAACAAAAAAATGCCCTCCGTAAGAGGGCATTGTAAAAATGTTGTTCGTGCTAAGAAACTAATTCTTAAATCCGTCTATCCTTGATTTCTCTTCAGCTTTGGGGAATGCATTGTTTTCCATATTTACGTCTGCCAGCTCTAGGTTTGGGTCCAACATAACATTCACAACTTCCTTGTCTTTGAGAAAGGTTTTTTTCACTTCTGCCTCATTTAATCTCCAGATTTCTGCTGGAAGACGCTCAATTTCTTTCGTCCCGTCAGCGAAGGTCCACTCAATAATCACAGGCATTACCAGACCGCCCCTGTTCTTAAGTGTGAGTTCGTATAGATTTTTTCCTGCAAGTCTTGCCTTAACTTCATCTTCATCCAGTCGGCTAAGAAATTGACCATAAGCAGCATCATCGGTCGGCAGCATGTTGATTTCTTCAGGGCCATCACTGAAACCTTTGCTTTCGTCACTTTTTCCTGATCCAGAAATCTTTGCTGACTGTCCTTTCTTCACCTGATTTTCTATGGCTACCTCATCCTGCTTTACCTGGAACCACTTGACATCTGCAAGCTCAATGTCCACGTTGTCGGTCGTAAAGAACCATCCCTTCCAAAACCAATCAAGATCAACAGCGGTACCATCTTCCAATGTGCGGAAAAGATCCGATGGGTTAGGGTGTTTGTACTTCCAGCGATTTGCATACTCTTTGAACGCTCTATCAAAAAGTTCCTTTCCAATGATTGAATTCCTAAGCATCTGAAGTCCAACAGTCGGTTTTTGATAATAGTTGTTCCCCATTTGAGATAGCAGATCATTATCAGAGTTTGTCATAACAGGACGAAGAATGGTTTTATCTCCTTGCATGAAAGGCACGATACTGCTCGGTGTAGTGCTCGACCACTGCGGATACCTTTCAGCAAGTGTTCGCTGATGTAGGAAGGTGTTGAGTCCTTCATCCATCCACATCCATTTCCTTTCATCAGAACTTACAATCATTGGAAACCAATTGTGACCGACCTCATGGATAATTGTACTTGTCATGCCTCTTCTGGCTTGCTCGGTTATCGTTCCATTGACTGGTCGTCCCCCATTGAAAGAGATCATTGGAAACTCCATGCCGATGTTTGAAGTATTTACAGAAATCGCGACTGGGTAGGGATAGTCAAAGGTAGCTTCGGAGTAAACTTCTAGTGCATTCTTAACTCCATTCGTAGATTCCTCGGACCAAACAGGAAGACCTTCGTTCGGATAAAAAGACATGGCCATAACCGTATTCGTAGGAAGCTTTACTGCTTGCGCGTCCCAGATGAATTTTCTCGAACTGGCAAATGCCACATCCCGCACATTTTCCGACTTAAAAACCCATGTTTTCTTCTTTCTTGATTTGGTCTGTTCGTTTTTCTTCGCTTCATCGGGGGTGATTATCATAAGCGGTTTATCGAATGAATTTCTGGCTTGTACCATTCGATCCTGCTGAGCTTTGCTTAAAACTTCTTGAGCGTTCGCAAGATTTCCCGTTCCGGCAACGACATGATCTTCCGGGACGGTCAGGGATACCTCGTAGTCTCCAAATTCAAGAGCGAACTCACCTAGCCGTTGAAATTGCTTGTTTTGCCACCCTTCCGTGTCGTTGTATACAGCCATTCTTGGAAACCAGTGTCCGAGCAGAAATACTTTATTGTCATCTTTTGGAAAGTACTCGTAGCCTTCTCGGGATAGTAAGAAATTGCCTCGGTCGGTGATGTAATTTTTCCATGTAATAGAAAAAGTGAATTTCTGCCCCGACTTTAACGCCTGTGGAAGATCGATTCGCATTTGTGTGTTGTTCACAATAAATGGCAAGTCTTTGCCGCTCCCATCTTTTACAGATTCAATGTCGGTGCCTGCAGGAAAATCAATCGGACGGACCAACCGCTGCATAGTGAGGGAGTTCATGTTATCTCGTACTCCACCCGTGACATCACCAAAATCTTCGCTTCCTTTTCTATTTACATTTTGCTCCAACTGTACCCAAAGGAGTTTGAGCTCGTCGGGAGAATTGTTATAATAAACTATGGTCTCTGAGCCTGTTAGCGTATTATTTTCCTCATCAAGTTCTGCTTTTATTACATAATCTGCTCGTTGCTGCCAATACTCTGCTCCGGGAGCACCTGAGGCTGTTCTATATGGACTTGGCGGCTCCAGCAGTCGGTCAATTGCGTTGAACTTTCCCGAATATGGTGGAAGATCTTGTGCCTGGGATTGAAAAAGAATAGCTAGCGTGAAGAGCGTAGTCAAAAATTTCATATGTATTTCGTTGAATGTGGAATTAAAGATAGGTCCAAGGCACATCACGTGCTTGGATCACTTTACTAATGGTAGAATTGGTAGTTTCAGTGGACTGGTTTAGTGATTTCTTACGAGCTATTCCGTCGCAGGGACCAGGCTGGTTTTCTCGGCTGCGGCTGATTCGATTTTCTCACGAGAGAAATAGACTGGGAAATATTGGTCATTAGCCCATGACTCAAACAAGTTTCGATAGAATGGGCTTTCGGGGTTTCCAGATTGTCCCGGACTGTTGGTGCCGATAGCGGCATCCCAATCTCCCGTGTTCACAATAATTCTAAATGAGGCACCGCTGCTTTGTCTCTTGTTTCCGCCAGATGAGCCTGGGGTATAAGAATTACCACCACGCGGCAATGGCCCAACGTCCAATTTTGATTTTGTCGCCTCATCCGTGGCATCGCTGAGCGCGTGAGCAATATAAGAATGTTTAAATTTCTCCTGACCGTATTGCCAACCATTCATGTCTTCGCCGAGCGTTTCTTCCAAATGCCTTATAGCATCTGAGAAGGTTTTTACGAGAAATTGATCTCGTGCTTTTTCGCTATCAAATTTGCCTAGAGGAGAAACAATCCAGTCCACAAGTTTTTTCATTTGAATGTTTCGAAGAAGGTCTTGAGCTTCCTCTGGAATAAACAGTTCACGACCTTGAGACCTGAGTTCATTTTCCCAGGCAACATATATTGCTGCCTCAATTGAATTTGGATTTAGGATGAAATCCCATTCCTCCAGTTTGGTGCTAGCATCTCCTGCTCTTTCCTGAAGTTCGAGACTTTTCAACAGGGGTACAAGAATTCTGGCTGGAATTGATAGGTAATCCACCTGTAGATTTTTCATGTCCTCCATTGTGAGTTTTTCGCCTGAAGAGAGTACTTCCTCAACGCGATCACCTCTGTATGGGTCGGACCATGAGAATCCAACAGCATCCCATTTATCATATGTGTCCGGAGTAACATTTTGATTTGCAGAGGCCCAATAGCCTTCTTCGGGATTGTAGATGTTTGGCTTTTGAATAATTGGAAGGTAGCCATCCCATTCGTATCGCCCATCACCAGGAACAGGAACCAGACCGCTGAAATTCCTCCTGACAGGAGCGATTCCTACAGATTGCCACCCAATGTTTCCGTCCTTATCTGCCCAGACCATGTTCTCTCCCGGAATGTGACTGTAGTTGCATGCATCACGGAATTCTTCCCAGTTCTTCGCTTGATCCATTCGCAGTGAAGCCAGATACGGTGAGCCGCCCACTTCTAACCAAGCGCAGCGAACAGCATAGGCTTTGTTGTTTTCGTTGTCAGTATAAGGAACCGGGCCGTGTCTTGTGTATTTCAAGTCGACCTTCACATCTTCCATTCCCTTGACTTTGATTGTTTCTGAGATCACCGTCATGTCTTCCCATTTTCCCTGATACTCGTATTGATTGGGGTCATCAAGATTTGTGTCGTACACATAGAGATCTTCACCATCGGTTCGGAAGACTGTCAAGCCCCAAGCTCCGTATTCATTGTGTCCAATCGATATTCCAGGAATCTCCGGTTCACCGCCACCGATCACATTCCATCCCGGTGCCACCAGGTGTGCCATGTATCTGAGTGAAGGTACTGCTATCGTACGGTGGGGATCGTTGGCCATGTAGGTGTTCCCATCTTTCATCAGCTCACCTCTGACTACCCAGTTGTTACTGCCAATGGAGAAAGGATCATCATTGTCGTTGTGGCTGGCAAGGAGTAAATCACCAGTCAGTGTGGCTTGATCTCCTGTTGCAATATCACTTTTCTGAAAACGCACAGGTCTGCGATACGCATTGTATACTTCCAAAATATCATCACTCAGTAGGTCTTTGTTGATTGCCGGATCCAGATCAATGTTCGGTTCCTTTGGGTGGAACCAGGACAAATCTTTTACTTTTTCAGCACCAATCTTAGCTACCGCTCTACCAACTTGTAGCTCTTGCCCGATGTTTCCCAAAAGGCCTTGATGTCTTGAGATCACTACATCCGGGGTCCAAAGCTTGGGTTCAATTTTCAGAAGTTTGAATTCGATTGGTAGCTTCTCAGGTGATTGCAGAATTTCCTCGATATAAGCATTTACTCCGGCTGTGTAAGCTGTTATGATCTCCACCCCATCCTTGTGGTAATGCTTCATTTCGTCAGTCATATCACCCCGAAATTTGAAGAGCCTTGTCCCAATGTCACGCTTCAATTCTCGTTCCCCCAGAATTTCCGCGACAGTGCCAGTGGCTTGCCTTCGCCAGATTTCAAATTGAAATAGACGATCCTTCGCTGCGGCATAACCCTGGGCAAAAAAGAGATCACGCTGATTATTCGCATAAATGTGGTTGATGCCCCATTCGTCGCGAATAATCTCCACAGGTTCTTGCAGACCTGGTAATGCTAGCTGATTTGATGGTTCAGAATCACAGGCGAAAAGCAATGCGCATATCGATAGGAAATAGAGAGATCTCATATTTATAGTTGGTTAGGTTTGATGAAGTTGAGGTCAATTAAAGTTCATCAAACAATATGAGAGTGCAAAATATGAGGCTACAATGCTTGGAGTGATCGATGTTAGCATCGAAGTGATATATCCGCTGAAAGTAGCAGCGTAGAACTCAATGGCTTCTTTGCAATTACCCGGGAAGACCAGATAGGGCATTCATGTTGTAGTTTCTTATTTCTTGCGAGGCTGTGGTTTTAGTGACATCACATATTCATAGCCTTCACTCAACACCGAGGATAAATAATCGACGTCTGCATACAGTTTTTCCGGAATCAAGACATATCCTCGCAGGAAAGCCCCATGGGACTTAAAGGGAGTTGTATCGTGTTCTGCCATAAACTGATTGCCCGATTCTTTTGAGAGCCGAATTCCTAGTTCACCTGCTTTGTTCAATAATGAAAACATGTGCGTGTTTGCTGCGGTGTAAGGCATGGTCTTGCCCAGTCGTTCGAAGTTTGGATTAAGGGCAACCAATTGATCATAAAATGTTAGCGCTTCGTCGTAGGTCATATTACGTTTGTTTTACTTCTCTGCAAGTTCTTTAAAGTTCTTCATCCACTTTTCTGCAGGTTTCCGATACATACTTGGAAATAAAATAGCCATCAATCTTGGCATCAGCCAATTGATGCGAGTGTATTCTACTTCGGACTCATACCTTGTCTTGTTATCAGCCAATGCAGTAAATCTACATTTTAGCGTATTGTCCATGTGTTTATGATGGTAAAATGCCTCAAACGAATGGGGGAGCTGGTTGGCGGTAATCGTTTCCTTTAATTCGATTTCATGTTTACCATTCTTATAGTACATCATTGAAACAGCACCATCCTCTCCAGTAACACCTGAAATCAGTTCTTTCTTTACGAAACCCTCCTGGTACTCCTTAAGGCTTTCAGGATCTGCAAAAATTGCAGCAACTTTTTCTATTGGCTGGTTAATGTCTATCGAACCACTGAATTTCATTTCCTTACTCTGTTAGGTTAAACAAATTTCATCAAGGATAAAAGAGCGTTGTTTAAATGAGGTTACGGAATCATTTTGTAACCTAAAAAAGTTTTCACGAGTGAACTGTTTCTTTTGATTGCCCACTTTTCAAGCTTTGAAAGTAGGCAGAAGGAGACTTGCCTGTCTGTTTTTTGAAGGTGCGATAAAAACTGACTTTGTTGTTGAAGCCTGACTGATGTCCAATTGTTATCAATGGTGGGTTTGTGCCCAGCTCTCTTTTCATCAGTCGCTTGGCTTCTTCGACCCTGTATTGGTTGAGTACTTCTTTGAATGAACTTCCGAAGCGTTGGTTGATGAGGTCGGATACGTATTTTTTTGAAAAATCAAGCGAACGAGCTAGCTCTTCAAGATTGAGCGCGTCATCAAGGTAGACCTTCTCTATCTCAAGCTTATTTCGAATAGCCTTTTCATCTCTAATTATTTGTTCAAGATTGTTTATGGCTGGAGATCGATGGTGAAAAATGCTTGATTTTGTAAGGAAGCTGTATGCGATTGACTGTACCAGGAACGTCATGATCAACATACTGATCACATTGAACAAGGGAATTTCAACTAAGCCAGAAGGCCGGACGACAAAGTATGCAAAACTGATTATCAACGAGATTCCGTACATGTACAAGACCCACAGGTACCAGTTTGAGAGCTTGTTGTTTTTTACGTGCTCGTGATAGACCCTCAAAGTTCTGATTGTCAGAAAAACGTAGATTCCGATATATAGGAAAAAAGAGAAGAACAGGTAGAAGTTGAAGTCTGTATAGGCAGGAGAATAGTTGACGAACGCAGCAACGAATTCAACCTTGGATTTACCGGGCTGTAGATAGAAAGGGACATTCATGAGAAGTATGAGGAAGAATGGTATAAAATGGAGGCTATGTATTTTTCGAAGCTTAAACTTTTGACTAATGATAGCCAGACCCATGAAGAAAAGAATAGGAGGTTTGATGAAGCTGATTGGATAGCTGATTCCAAGAATGTGGGGAACACTCTCGATCAAATTGCTTTCGACGAGAACTCTTTCGACCAGCGTGAACCCTTCAATAAAGAGAAAAAGTGCAAACAACTTCTTTGGAAGGTTGTTCTTCGCCTGCGAAAAAAAGACAAGCGACAGGAATAGTGCTTGAAACGCGCCAAAAGCAATCAAAACATGGAAAATGGCCATGAAATAAAGATATCAATTATCGATTAGAGATATTAACCTTAAGAAGGCACTTAACTTCTGAGTGCACTATTTTTATCGGGTGTTTACTCAGAAGAGAAAATTTTCTCAGAAAAGGGCGTTTGTATTTCTGCTCGTCATTGGACTTTTGGTGTGGTCTTTTAAATTGCTCCAAACCTACCTGATCTTCAAGGGGTATAAGAATCCGCCACCGTTGGTTCCCTATCCTTCCTTATTTGAATACTCAGCTTTTTCTGTCGTTGCTTTTCTTTTCCCGTATAGTTGGAATCTCTTTAAGACCACAAGAAAACGAGCAATTGCGGTGGGGCTTTCGGCAGTTCTGTTTGCTGTCATTTACATTTTTATTCTCAATTTTTTGGAGTGGGCCTTTGGGTTTTCGGTAACGAGGATATGGAACGGCTTTGTTTTTTCTCTTCAGCACGCAAGTTTGATGGTTCTTCTAAGTTACTCCGTGATTGGGGTGGTCTTGATGTTCTTTGGTATCAATCAAGAAAGACCAGACCAGGAAATCACTTACCTGGATCGTTTGTCTTACAAGTCGAAAGGCAAAACGTTTGTTGTTGATGTTTCAGATATTCTGTTTTTCGAATCAAGCGATAACTATGTCTCTATACACTTTGGAGATGGGAGATATGAACTAATCCGCAAGCCTCTGTCCGATTTGGAAAAACAACTAGATCCGGCACAATTTCAGCGTGTTCATAGAAAATTTATCGTCAATCTTGATGCAATTTCTTCGCTTGAGGTTAATGCATCAGGAAGTACAGAGGTTGAAGTTTCCAGCGGGAAGAAACTAAAAGTGAGCAAAACCTATCGATCAAAGCTTCGGTCGGCGATTCGTTAGCCACTGGAATCGGTTGGTTCGCCACTTTTAATTGCAGCAGTAGTGTCGCTCCATCTACTTTGGTGAAAAAAAGAAATGGAAAAAACAATCGAACTGCTCAGGACTAAACTGACAAAAATTCAATCTGTACTACTTTGGTTAATGTGTGCTTTCTATGCCCAAAGCTTTATTCGCAATGGGATTCGCAAATTCGATGTCGATGGCTTTTGGAGCGGTGCATTTGAGCGCTGGGGCTATCCAACGTGGTTTATGATATTCATCGGAGTGCTCGAAACACTTGGAGGAATTGCGATCCTTATTCCGAAGGTTCGTCATTATGGTGGTATAACACTTGCGATAGTAATGCTAGGAGCTCTTGTAACACGACTTATTCATGGAGTAGGTTGGTCAGATGCTTCCTACATAGCCTTTTTTATGATTTCAATGCTGTATGTAGCATCGTATTTGAAGAAATAGCGCTGACAACCTTAGTTTCCACTTTTTTGAATCAGTCTTGAACCTGATGATTGTCATTTGAATTGCTCTGAAAGTTGAGGATCTTCTATTTCTTAAAATGATCTTATGAAAGCTTCAGCAAAAAAAAAGTCATTTAAATGGAAAAAATTAACTCCCAAACAGTATCAAGAGTTCATTGACATAAAGAGGTATTGGAAAAAGTGGAACAGTAGGCATCACACCCTGTACCTGGCAATTGGTTTCTGCGTAAGCTTACTATTTGTCAATGCAGCGTTTATGTGGAAGACTCCGGACACGATAAGGATACTGGAATTTTCTCGTGCAGATAATGATCTAAATGAGTTATTAGATATTCCAATAAGCAAACAGCCCCCGCCACCTCCTCCAAAAAAGACAGTTGACCTGTTTATCATCAAGGAGGTTGAGGAAGAAATTATCGAGGAAATTGAGGTTAGACTAGATGTGGAGATCAATGAGGAGACAACCATAGAAGACATTGTCTACGAGATTCCAGTTGAGGAGGAAGATGCCGACGAGTTGTTTACCGTTGTAGAAAATTTCCCGGAGCCTGTTGGAGGTATGAGGGCTTTTAATGAATATCTAGCCAAGAACATCAAGTACCCTCGGCAAGCAATGCGGTTGGGTGTAAGTGGGCGCGTTTTCCTGAAATTTGTTGTAGAAAGAGACGGCAGCTTAACAGACATACGGGTAGTCAAAGGAATCGGTGGAGGTTGTGACAAGGAAGCCATTCGGGTGTTGTCGAATGCTCCTGCGTGGCAGCCAGGTAAGCAACGCGGACGACCTGTAAGGGTGAGCATGATTCTTCCTATTAGCTTCGTCATGAACTAATTGCGGATTTCTTCACGCGTATTTTTTCTATCTTTCGGAGAAGATTAAAAACCCAACCATGTATTTAAAGTTTTCCAAAGCCCCTATTTTCTTATTAGTTCTGCTGCTAGCTGCCTGTTCGATGCCTTCAAAAAATACGGAAGCAGAGCAGAATCCAAATGAACTGAACTTCGAAGCGCTCGCTGATTTGATGATGCAACGGATGAATTTGCAGGTAGGCGAGAAGGTCCTTTTGGTAGGCACTCCCGGACAATTTGATCCTCTCATTACTGCATTAAATGATCGGATAACTAATTCGCCAGGAGAATATCTTGGTGCAGTGAGCATTGAGGAGACACAACCGACTGAATGGTCAACGCCCTTTATCTCCGAAATGACCGACTTAAAGGATGATGAACTAAAGGATTATCTGAAGCAAGTGGATATTGGAATCATGTTGCCAGGAGCGACTCCTGAGGATAAAATCTATGGATTGATGCAACAGAACCTGGATGAAGGTATAAGTCGAACGATACACTTTCATTGGGCAGGAGCGTATGACTTTAATGGAGAACTTTTGGATGCTACTCCCGAGATAGATCAGTTCTATCAGCGTGTGCTTTTAGAAACCGACTATGGAAAATTGGCAAAAGATCAACAGCGATTTGAAGAAGCTATGCGCGATCAGGCAGTTAACGTTACCACGCCAGCGGGCACTGATATCTCCTTTGAAATTGGTGATCGTCCAGTGACGAAGCAAAGTGGTGATGCTTCTGCGGCAACTGCCGAATCAGCTCGGAACCTGATCGATCGTGAGATGGAACTGCCATCGGGAGCGATTCGGGTTGCACCAATCGAGACGTCTGTAAATGGGAAGATTGCTTTTCCTGATGCCTTGTGGGCCGACTCTTTGGTTCAGAACCTTGTGTTGACTTTTGAACAGGGCAAAGTGGTTGGTATGACAGCTAATAGCGGCATTGAAGCGGTTCAAAAAGTAATGGAGGAAGCAGGTGAGGCAGCCAAATCGTTCAGAGAATTTGCACTTGGGATGAATCCAAGACTTGCGATCCCAGAGACAGATCCCTGGATTCCATACTACGGCTATGGTTCCGGAGTGGTAAGACTGTCCCTTGGAGATAATACTGAGCTAGGAGGAAACGTCACCGGCGGATTTGTTCGCTGGAACTTCTTTACTGACGCCACGGTCACCGTGGGAGAAGACGTTTGGGTGGAGAATGGGAAATTGTTGAAATAGATAGGAGAGAATAAGCAAGCTGAGCTAATACGCACCCATTCTAGTACTCCGTTGGTATGCGCAGGCTTTCGGGACACGTTCTGAGATGCACCGTTGATGCTAAAAGCAAAAGCCATGACTCAAAAAGCTGCAAGCGAGTCTCTTTTTCATGCAACGAAGCATCTGCAGAGACCTTTTGAATTCCCTCGCCGCGCTCCTTTGATTCTTTTCGGGACGCCGGTGAACGATTTTTGTGATCATTTGCGACTTTCTGCTTCAATCCCGAGTCTTTTTGTCTCAAGCTTGCGTCTTTTCGATTCAAGCTTGCATCTTTCTGTCTCAAGCTTGCGTCTTTTCGATTCAAGCTCTCATCTTTCTGTCTCAAGCTTGCATCTTTTTGTCTCAAGCTCTCATCTTTTTATCTCAAGCTCGCATCTTTTTTGAATTCCACTGAGACTTTTCGGAGGCCACTTGAAGCTAACTACAATTCGCTTGTGTCTTTGAAGTACCCACCCCCACTTCAGAGGTACCCCTCCCCACCTCGGAAGTACCCCTCCCCACTTCAAAGTACCTCGTTTGATGGTTTGAAGTGGGTGAGACCACGTCATTTCGAAACGTAGTGAGAAATCCTTATCTAAGGGTAGGCGCTATGAACGTCTCTTTAGTCTTTCAAGGCCTTCAGCTCTTTTTTCATCTCCTGCATTTCCTCCATGAGCTCGATCTGATGTAATGTCAATTCCTCAATCTTCTTTAGCAGACGCATATTCATATACCCAGATCAATCCCATTTTCTTCTATTTCAGCAGCGGAAGGAATTTCCGGTAAATGCTTGTTTTCAGCAATGTATGCTTTGGTTTCTTCTAGGGTTCGTAGGTCGTAATTGGATTCAAATACATAGTTCGGCACGGTAATGTCAGCAAGCACTTTTACCTCGGTAGCTCGGGTGTGGCCATTGACCGAGAGTTTTGATAGGGGGTCTGGTGTTCCTATGCCAACGTTGCCGTTGTAAATTCTCATGACTTCAGTTTCAACCGCCCCAACTAAGCCAGTAAATCTTAATCCTTCACCAAAGCCTTGATGTAGTCCTTGTGAGTAGGCGTATATACCCCAGGTTCTGGTTGATCCAGCAAAATTTTTGGTCCCAAATGAAATTCTGGCACGATCTACCTCGGCTGCATCGGTGTTATTGGCATTCCAGAACATTCTTTGATGGACCGTTGAATTGGTGCTAACCTGGTCAAGCAACGCTTCAGGAGCGGTTGTTCCAATTCCAATTTTTCCGTTGTGAATTCTCATGACTTCGGTTTCAACCGCTCCAACTAAGCCAGTAAATCTTAATCCTCCACCAAAGCTTTGATGTAGTCCTTGTGAGTAGGCGTATATACCCCAGGTTCTGGTTGATCCAGCAAAATTTTTGGTCCCAAATGAAATTCTGGCACGATCTACTTCGGCTGCATCGGTATTATTTGCATTCCAAAACATTCTTTGGTGTACTGTTGAATTGGTGCTGACCTGATCAAGCAAAGCTTCGGGAGATGCTGTTCCAATTCCAACATTCCCTTGGCTATAGTAAATGTTCCCCGGAGTTGGACCACTCCATTGAGCAGAAGCGGACAGAGAACAGACTACTAAGTAGATAACTAAATTTATTTTTTTCATTATTGAAGCATTTTTAATCTTTATTCTTTTTTCAGGCTAGATATTTCTTTTATGAGTTCTCCATTTTTCTTTTCAAGTTGATCCATCCGTTTGTTCATATCAATCATATAGAGAGTCAATTCTTCTATTTTTTGAAGCAACCTAGAATCCATCTCACCTAGGTTGATACCGTTCTCGCTCACTTCAGCTTCACTTGGAATTTCCGGTAGGTGTTTGTTTTTAGAGATGAACTCCTCGATTTCCTCTAAGCTTCTTAGTTCGTAGTCGTTCTCAAAAACAAAGTCAGACCAGCCAGAAGCCTCAACCTTAATTTCCCTCGCTCCAATAGTTCCCTCAACCGCGAGTTTATGATTTCCTGTGGAGATTGTGCCAATACCTACCTCTCCTGTATCATGAATAGTCATTCTATCGTTGCCTATCGCGTCCTTCAACTGTAAAATATACCTATTTCCCGTTGTACCACCCCCCTGAATTAAGAGTCCATGGCCAGCAAAATGAGTGTTAGAAAGAACAAATCCGAAAGCATACCCGCTATTGTCCTGAACGTGGAGTTTAGCGGAGGGTGTAACTGTTCCAATGCCTACGTTTCCAGTATTGTATTGCCAAGTCATAACATCGGCAGCAGCTCCCCAACTATACAAGCGAAAATCGTCAGTCATTTGATTAGCAGCTCGCAGTTGCCATTTCAGACTGCCATTTTCCGAAAATCTCAAATGACTTTGCTTACTGGTCTCTGAGTTGATCACAATTCCCCCATGATTACCAGTGGCATCGAGATATAACGTTGCTAAAGGATCGGAAGAACCTCCGTTCCCAGAAATGTGGATCGGATAAAGCGGGCTTGTCGTTCCAATTCCAATATTTCCAGAGGGTGGGAAAGTGTTCGTTTGACTCCAAGTCGATAAAGAGCTGATCAGTAGGAGAAGTGCTAGTTTGAATTTTTTCATGTTGTTGAATTTTGATTGGTGGGAATTTGATACAACGTCTGTCATAATCAGTTTTCGTTTTCCAGCTTCGATATTTTTTTCTCTGCTTTTTTAAGTCGTTCAAGAAGCTCGATCTGATGCAGCGTCAGCTCTTCAATCTTCTTCAACAGCCGCATGTTCATATCTCCCAGATCAATTCCATTTTCTTCGATTTCAGCAGCTGATGGAATTTCCGGTAAATGCTTGTTTTCAGTAATGTACTCTTTGGTTTCCTCAAGCGTTCGCAAGTCGTAATCAGGTTCGAATACATAATCGGGTACACTGATGTCTGCAAGCACTTTTACTTCTGTTGCTCGAATGTGACCGTTTACCGAGAGTTTGGAGAGAGGGGTTGGTGTGCCAATGCCAATATTGCCGTTTTGATCTATTCGCATTCTTTCTGAGAATGAATTCTGACCATTTGTATTATTCGTGTAAAACCTTAGATCTGTGCTGTAATTGGAGACTCTGAAAGAACCTATCGCACTGACTCCCTGGTCACCGATTCCAGGTTTAAACGTCAGTGCAGTTCCATAGCCATCCTGGGTACTTCCGTAAATTGTAGTGCCCGGGGGTAGCGTTCCTGAGGAAAATCCATTTGCTCCACCTGAATTAATACTTAGCCTACTTTCTGGGTTTGTTGTTCCAATCCCAACATTGCCTCCGTTATCGTTTATAAAGACATGTGAACTTGCTTTACCACCTCTTATATACGTATTCTCTTCAGATGAGTAGTTAAAATGTGAATTTCTATCGGTTCCCGCAAAAACCGCTGTTCCCCAACTACCTACTCCTCTGGTAACATGCAAAGTTCCCTGTGGGCTACTGGTGCCAATTCCTACGTTCCCACCTGGAAAATTCACTTCTGTAATAGTGGTACCATTTCTTTCTATCGAAAATGCTGTTTGTCCCGCACCGTTTCCATCCGTTCTAGTTCTCAAATCAAAACTTCCACCATTGCCTAGTAGTTGCCAAATTTTTTCATTTGATGATTCATCTGAATCTTCCATGATCATGTTTGGGAAGTTAATATTTTTCAAATGTAAGGGACCAAGAGGGCTAGTTGTCCCGATTCCCACATTTCCAGAGGGTGGAAAAGTGTTCGTTTGACTCCAAGTCGATAAAGAGATGATCAGTAAGAGAAGTACTAGTTTGAATTTTTTCATGTTGTTGAAATATTAATGTTGAGAAATGCGAGGAAACAACTTTGTGCTGCGCAGTAGCAATAGCTCACTGTTCTAATACTAAGCTATTAATACTAAATCTCAACCACAACATTACGTGTGAAGAGTGTATCTACAGAAAACTAACCAGATGTACTATTAATGGAGTGCATAACCTAACTACCACCCAATCCCATAATCCTCGCCGAAGTTGCTGCTTCCGCCCCAGAAGCTTCCATTTTCCCAATCAAAGAAAATAGCATTGATCGGGCCGGAGGTACGCTCGCGGATCTGAAGTTTGTAGCCCATGGCACGGAGTTTTTTGCGAACGTAGTCTGGCGTGTCTTCCCGAATCAGCAATTTCCCTGGCTCAATCACATGCTGGTCAAACGAGCCACGCATTTGGTAACTGTTGATGTTCGCAGCTTCTGCTGCTTCCTGTACGTTCATGTCGAATTCGACCATATTCAGGAAGAATTGCAGCAAGTTCTGATCTTGGGAATCTCCGCCTTGAACTGCAAAGGACAGAAACGGTTTTCCATCTTTCAATGCCATGGTAGGTGTCAGAGTGGCTCTTGGTCGCTTGCCAGGTTCTATGACATTGTACGGGTTTTCGCTTTCATCCAGGACAAAACTCTGTGCTCGCTGACTTAAACCAATGCCTGTGTTCCCGGCAATTACTGCTGGTACCCAGCCGCCACTTGGCGTGATAGACACAACCCAACCTTCTTCATCTGCTGTTTGAATGGAAGTTGTACCAGAGAAAATGGCTGTTTCCGTTGGGAACTCAGATGGTGCCTGCGTGTCCGGAACGTAGCCCACCTTCTTCATGTTCTCTTCGTTCGACCATCCATTGAGGTATTTAAGAAATGGATTGGTGCCTTCCTGAAATTGATATGGATCACCTGGCTTAACATCTGGATCGTTTTTCTCCCAGTTGATTTCTTTCAGTCTTTGCTCTGCGTATTCTTTGGACATCAGTCCATCCATGGGCTCCACTGGTGGATAGTACGGGTCACCATAATAGAAATCCCGATCCGCAAATGTCATATTCATCACCTGGTATAGCGCATGGATGTAGTTGACCGAATTGTAGCCCATCGATTTCACATCCAGTTTCTCTATCATGTTCAATGATTGAAGCATTACTGGACTTTGCACCCAGGAAGTCAATTTGTACACGTCAATGCCTTTGTAGTTGGTCTTTACTGGTTCCTCAACATACACCTCCCAGTCAGCAAGATCTTTCTTGGTAATCAATCCGCCTTGTTCTTTTACTCCCTTCACAAAAGCGTCGGCGATGTCACCTTTGTAGAACCGATCATAGGCGGCATAGATAGCCTCTTTTCTAGTCTTACCTTTTTTCAAAGCTATTTGCTCTGCCTCAACTAACTTGGTAAGTGTGTTGTAAAGGTCCGTTTGGACAAATATTTCCCCTGGATTCGGCGCTTCGTACTCTTCGCCCGCATTGGTTAGAAACACCTTTGCAGAAGGTGCCCACTTTTTAATTTTATCTTTGCTTCCCTCAATTCGATTGGCTGTTTGTGCCTCCATTGGGTAGCCTTGAGCCATTTCCATTGCTGGCGCTAAAACGTCTTTCAAACTCATTTTTCCATATTCCGCTAACATGGTCATCAGTCCGCCGGGAGTACCCGGAGTCACGGCTGCCAGAGGGCCAAACTGTGGTGGGTAATCGTACCCTTCCCCTTTGTAAAACTCTGCTGTGGCACCAGATGGGGCTACACCGAGCGCATTTATGCCAATGACTTTTCCTGTCTTTGGGTTGTAAATGAGTGCCTGGGTTTCTCCACCCCAACTCAACACATCCCACATGGTGCTTGTGGCCGCTAACATCGCGCAAGCGGCATCTACTGCATTTCCACCTTGATTAAAAATCATTGCACCAGCAGTGGCACCAAGAGGCTTGCCTGTAATGGCCATCCAGTGTTTGCCGTGTAAGACTGGTTTCTGCGTGTTTTGTGCTGAAATAAATAAAACTGAGCATAGGGATAGAAGAAATGTAAATCGTTTCATGGGGTTGCTGGGTTAGAAATACAAGTTAATGATAATCTCTAAATTAGTGTCATGCAGTATGAAGCGAAAACACCCAAGGAATACATGGATGGTCTTGAAGATGACTGGAGAAAGGAAAAAGTGGGGGAGTTGCGACAGATGATTCTATCTAAAGATGAAGGCATTGTGGAGGACATCAACTATAAGATGTTGTGCTACCGAGATTCGAAGGGTATTTTCTTTCACTTAAATGCGCAAAAAAACTATGTGAGTTTGTACATGGGTGATGCCAGCAAAGTTGACCAGACTGGAGACTTACTCGAGGGTATCGATGTGGGAAAAGGGTGCTTGCGATTTAAGAAATCCACCAAAATCTCAGATACTCGGCTAGATGAGTTTATCTCAAAGACAATCGACATGTGGAAAAAAGGAGCGGATATCTACTGCTAGTGAGTAAATGCCTCAATCACTTCTTCGTGTTGTGGATAGGAACGCTGTAATGTCTCTCTTTTGGCCAGGACAAAATCATCAAAATCAAAGCCGGGAGCAACGGTACACCCAACCAAGGAAAAGGTGTCAGGTTCTGACACCTTTGAAGCAAACCAATGGTTTCCAGGAACAACCAGTTGTGGGACCTGACCCTTTTTGAAGTCTCTTCCGATCAAATGACTTGCATGTTTACCATCTGGCGAGATGGTATGCAATTCAACTGGTGACCCATCATAAAAGTGCCAAACTTCATCTTGATTGATTTTGTGAAAGGCCGAAAATTTGCCAGACACCAACATAAAGTAGATACATGTTGAGTAGGTCCTGGGACCAGAGTAATCCGAAGAAAGACTTTCGGAAGTGATGGCTCCAACGCTTCGGTAAGTTTCCTTGTAGAAACCTCCTTCAGGATGAGGTTGCATCTCAAGTAGATCAATAATTTCCTGGATTTGAGCGGTCATAGGTTCTTTCGTTATGTTGATTTGGAAATGTTAAAGTAATCTTAATCATTTCTGAAGATGGCATTTTTGAATTTGATTCATGGTAAAATTAAGGATGTCCAAATGCTTACGTCTCTTTGTACTGTCTTTCATTTTCTTTTTGAGTGGAGAAAGCATAGCCCGACAATCGTCATACGGAGATTTTGAGTTGCTGGTAACTACAGCCATCAAGCTGTCAGAAGAAGCGCTCTTTGATGCAAAGTTTGAACAAGCGCTAGCGTATCTAGATACTTCATACTTTCAGCAATTTGATTCCTACCAACCCCAGGAAGAAGTGCAACTTGTGCTGCAGAGACAAAGGGTTGAGGGATTCAGAAATTTGCTCTTCCAGATCAAGAGTAATCGCGAAGAGATGTTAGCTGAACTGCTTTCCTACCAGCCTTACTCAAACACATTCGATACGAGCATTCAGGCAAACTACTATCTGGCACTTTCATCGGCTTACAGATCGATAGGTGAGGTTGACTCGAGCCAGCATTTTGTAGCAAAGGCGTCTTCGTTGTATACAGAGCTCAGGGACTTCAGAAAAATTTCTGAAATACGAGCGAGTGAAATTTCGAGGAGGCAGAATGCACTGCTACGAGAAGGAAAGAAGCAGGAGATTTTGGCGATGATTCCAGAGTACAGGGAAGAAATTGAGTTTTCCGCCGAATACAGCAAATATGCGCTCGCTTATAACACA
Organism: Cyclobacteriaceae bacterium; assembly: GCA_039961455.1. Lineage (GTDB taxonomy): Bacteria > Bacteroidota > Bacteroidia > Cytophagales > Cyclobacteriaceae > Ekhidna. Next base: position 36,072 of record JBDVJN010000092.1, read on the forward strand.
CGACACCTCGGACAAATCCATCGAAGACAAACCGAGGATATGGAGGAAGCCTTGAAGTTATTTCAGCGATCTTTGGAACTCAGGGTCGAAATCAACTTTCGGCCATTCGTTCCTGCTTCTTATTCCTCAGTTGGTGACGTTTACCTGGCGATGGGGGACTATGAAAAAGCAATAGAAGCGTACAATAAATCAAGTGAGCTAGCAGAGGAAATTGGCTTTATCCGGTATCAACTTTACCCAAACATTCAGATTGGCACAATCTACTTTGAGCAAGGCGACAAATCTCAGGCTGAAGTTTTTTTCCAAAAAGCATTCAACAATGCTCGTTTGAATAAACATGAAAAAGGAATGTCGGAAGCAAAGCGAAAGTTGGAGTCACTAAGATGATAAAAGCAACTCCAACTTGGTTATCCAGTAGTCTAGCTTCCCTATCGCTCTAACATCAACTTGTTTTGCAGATAGAGATATCGCGCATAGTTCTTCCAATTATCACTTGAATACTCAAATGATTTTTTGAAATTTTCGGTCGCCTTTTCTTGATCACCTACTTTCTGATAGTACTCTCCCAGCGCAAGGTACGTCTGCCACTCTTCGGGCTTTTCCTTTATCCGCTGACTAAGAATTTTGTAGGATTCTTTTTTATCACCGCGCAATAGTAACGGCTGTAATCCATGGTAATAGTAGTTGAAACCGGCTGCTGAATCCAATGCTTGTTTCTTCAGCGCGTTCGCACCTTTTTTATCTCCACTAAGCATCAGTAGATCAACCTTTACCATTTTGTTGTAAAAAGAGGGCTTGAGTTCAATGGATTTGTCTATCCATTTTATTGCTTCTGTGACCGTGGATGGATCCTTTTTCACCATAGTTTCAGCAAGATCCTGATAATCACCGGCTGTTTTTTCTTCTTTTCCCCGGAGTGTTAAAAGCGAATTTGCAAATGCATCTGTTTTCACATTGAAGCTTGCCATCGTTTTTTCCCATCGAAGTTGCACGTCTACTTCTTCACCTTTTGGATTTGCAAAATTGTAGCTGAGCCATTCCTGATGTGGTATCACTTCCGTTTTTACAGGCACACGAAGGACATCATTTTTTGAGTCGTAGTTGAAACTCCCCCAGCTTTTACCGCTGGAAAAAATCATTGTCCACTCCTTTTCTGACACTAGAACAACGAATCCGTATGAGCCAGCTTTTAACGGTTGCCCCTCAATGATAACATCATGGGAGAATTCAATGGTGGTACGTTGGTTAGATCCTGCCCTCCAGGGATACTCTTTCCCGTCAACCTCAAAGTCAAATGGAACCTGACCACCAAAAATCTTCCTTCCCTGAACAGAAGGACTATGATAAGTGATCGTAATGTCGGCATTGCCAATGTTGGCGGTAGTGGTTCTTTTTTGACTGACAAGAGTGGGAGCTCCTACGTCCTGCGCCTTTAGACTGCTGAGAGAACATGCTATGCAGATTGTGAATAGAAACTTTTTCGAAATCATGTGCTTTATTTTTGAGTTTTAGACTACGAAAGTGATAAGAAGAGTGTTAGAATGTATCTTGATTGAAATTCAATACTGTTCAAGAACATTCAGGCCGATTCAACTATTTTCCAAAGTCAAAGGATTTGCGATGACTTTGTTGTTAGAAGTCATGCAGGACTAAAGCAACTCCAAAATACTTGTGCTTCCCCAGTCTTTTAGTGAGAAGGATTCGACTTCGCCTACTCCGAGAAATTTGTATCGAAGACCGACCAATCTCCCCATACTCTTAAAGTATTCTCCCTCATAAACCAGGTTAGAATTTATCGATACATAGATTTTTTTGCTACGGACTTTTATTTCCAAATCTGTCTCCTTTGATAGATCGGTACCAAAAGCCGAAAGGTCATTTTCCTTCCCACTTAGAAAAACATCATTTAGCATCAAGCCATTGTTTGAACTGCAACCAATGTTTGAGAAGGGAATAATCATCGCACCATCGGTAGCTAAAATGTAGATTCTTGCCAACTGGCAAACAGCCCATTTTTCACTCCAGCCGATCTTTATTTTGGAATTGAGTGTGAAATTATCTCCTGATATGGTTCCAAGGTCACTTACGTAGTGGTAGGTGGATGTAATCGGATTTTCTCTCTCTACTATCTCAGCAAGCAGTGGCTCCGGACAGATGAGTCTATCTTTATTCGGGACTTCAGGAGAAAAGTACTTGGGGACTGGCTGGTAGTCAATTGTACCAATCCAACCATCACTCCTGAGGTATAAATCGTGCTCTTTGACGGGTTGTCCGTCTACGACCAACTTAGCTCGAAAGTACCCAGGAAAGTAATAGATGCCGGTAGCTTGTTTTTGATCTCGTCTGATTCGGATGGTTTTGGTAGGATCCCAATATTGCTGGATGAGCAAACTATCCGATCTTACGTTTTCCAAATCGAAATCGAAGACGACAGAATTTGGAAATGAGTTTGTTACTGGTCTGCTTGAAAATGGAATTGCTGCCAGTACCTCTGGGTCGTCTACTCGTTTGTTTCCAACAATCAAAATCATAAACAAGGCAATGAAGAACCCAACGGTGACGTAGAGGGATTTTCTCGGAACGCTGGCCGCAAATTTGCGCCTTTTTTTATTGCCGGAAGCGAATTTGAATGCTCGCCAGTTCTCATAGTCCAGAAATTGTGACAGCGTATCCAGCGTGCTGATGCTGGGGGCACCTTCGTGATTTACAGCTCCCCAAAACCTTTTCAATGTGGCAGCGCTGAGCATTACCTGGCATTTGCTAAAGATTTTGTCGCTAAGTTCAGTGTACATTGAACTATGCCAATCTGCAGCATTTCCCCATTCGAGATGTTTCTCGAGATGTTCTCGCAGGCGTGCGATTTCCTTATTATCAGCTGATTCTTTTGAAGACATTCTACGACCAAAGGTGGTGAATATTCATCTGCTGAACAACGATGAATGAATTTGAATCAACATGTCAATGATTCCGGCTTACCGAAAAATTTACTAACCGTAAGTATGCAAAAAGGATTAAAAAAAACGAACAACAAAAAAATGAAAAAGCTACTTATCTACTTACTATTTGCAGGCGTTCTCACCGATTTAGCAGCACAGGAAATTATTCCACTTGACACCAATAATTGGAGAATGACCGGATCATTTGTGATTGAGAATTACAAAGGAAAAGATGCTGTATATATGAAAGGAGGATCGATCACATTGAGGAACAACAAGTTCAAAAATGGAACAATCGAGTTTGACCTTTTTCTAAAGGAAACTCAGGCTTTCCCGGGAATCTACTTTCGGGTTAGCGGGCAGAATGCAGAGCAATTTTATGTTAGACCTCATCAATCGGGGAATCCGGATGCTAACCAGGCAGCACCTCTAATCAACGGAATTAGCCCATGGCAATTGTACTTTGGGCCCAGGTATTCTTTTCCATACGAATACCGGTATGATGATTGGACGCATGTGAAAATTGTTGTAAATGAGGGAAGAGCGCAGGTCTTTTTAGATTATTCTGAAACACCCAATCTTTCCTGGAATCTGTTTTTAGAACCAGTTGAGGGAGACATAGTTCTACGAGGAGGCGGAACCAAGGCTATGCACATAGCTGATGTAAGGGTTGATAAGAGTTCATTCGAAATATCAGACTTCAACCCGATCGAAAGAAAGCCGATTGAAGGACTGGTCTCAGAGTGGGAGATATCTGACATGTTCGAAGAAAAAAACCTTGATGATCCGACAAAACTGGATCCAGTGATTTCTGCTAGAACATGGGGTAGGAAGATTCAAGTAGAAGAAGGGACTGCAGCTAACATTTCCCGACAGCAACAGCTCTTCAATGGGCAGCCTGGAAACACTGTTTTTGCTAAGATTACTATTAGCTCAAATCGAGATCAAGTCAAGCTTTTTGATTTTGGCTATAGCGATCGCGTAGTTGCAATTCTTAATGGCGAGGCGATTTACCGGGGAAACAATAAGTGGAGGTCACGTGACTACCGCTACCTTGGAACCATCGGACTTTTCGATTCCATTTACCTAAATCTAAAGAAGGGAGACAATACACTTCTGATGGCTGTATCGGAAGATTTTGGAGGCTGGCTTGTCACGGGAAAATTTGCTGATTATAAAGGAATCAAAGTAAAGTACTAGGTAAGAGTCTTATAATTGTTGTTTGACAGGGTGCAGCATGTTTGCGTTAATGGGTTATGCTGCCCCTGTTTTTTGCCAATAGCATGTCTGTGTGATGGCATCTCTTTTTGTTAATTTTCGACTATGAAAAAGGTTGTGATTGACATTGTTCCGGTGCTCATTGGTATTCTTTTAGCTCTCTTCATCAGTAATTGGCAGCAGTCGGCCTCAGATCAATCTTATATTGAAAATTCAATAAGGGCAATTATCCAGGAAAACGAGTCCAATATCAGGGAACTTGTCAACTCGCTCCACAGGCAAAGAGGATTTCTTGATACACTTAATAAATATGCGAATGATCAGAGTTCGCTCTACGAAATCAATCAAATGGCAGGGGGACTAAATACGCCAGATTTAAAATCAACTACCTGGAAATTTTTGATTCAGGATTCCAAGCATACGCTTGTCGACTACGAATTTATAAACCGTCTTGCTGAGATAGAAAAGTACGAGGTCCTTGTTGATCAGCACAATCAAAATGTGCTGGAGTTGATCTATCAACCTGCCTATTTCAATGATCCGGATTTGGTGAAGGTGTGCAATCTGATGCTTCAGGATATGAGACAAGTTGAGCAATTGCTAAAGAGTGCACTTGAGGATTTTAACTTCTTTGCGCGAGAGAAAGGATTTTAGAAAAGGGCGACTCCTTGAGCCGCCCAAAATCGCTCCCATTTTGTCTCCAAAACAGGTAGCCGCCTTAGTTCGCTTTTACAATTCTTTTCTGTAAAATATTCTGATCAGTTTTGATCTCCAGTATGTACACACCAGGTAAGACATTCTGGATATCGATTCTTCCTGATTCTGAAAGATCTTGCGTTATCAATTTTCCGTGTAAATCGAAGAGCCTTGCTGAAATCGGTTCTGCACTATCTATGATTAGAAATTCGGAGGCAGGGTTAGGATAAAATCTAATCGAAATCAAATCATCCACCACAGTTAATGCCATCTCTTCGGTTATTTCAAATTTGATAATTCCTTCGACGGGATTGTAATTCTCATTGCCAACTTGTGTAACTGTTAGCGTGGCAGTTCCTGCTTGACCAGTTAGTGTGATAGTGAGAGCGTCAATCTCTGCTGGACCATCTACTTTGTATGTCAGATCAAGTCCTGAATCAGTTGTTGCTGAGATGGCAAATGGATCGTCAGATGTGAGTTTGTCAGGGATAGGTTCAATAGTAATTTCCTGATCCGCTTTAGCAATGGAAAATGACTGCGTCACCTTGCTGGCTGCATTGTAATTAGTATTTCCGTTTTGCTCTGCAGCGATCGTAGCGTCCCCAACTCCATTGATGGAAATCGTGGCGCCATTCACAGAGATAGGGCCGCTCACCACGCTATACGTTACTGGCAGTTCTGAAGAGGCAGAAGCTGTCAGTTCAAAGTCCATATCACCGAATGTTCGGTCTGCGAGATTCTCAAAAGTGATGGTCTGATTTTGAAGATCATTCACGTTAAAAGTGATCTGTTTACTTGCTGAATTGAAATTCTCCGTTCCTGCCTGACTCACTGTCACGGTAACAGTACCTACAGTTCCATCCAAAATGATGGTGGTTCCACTTAAGGTTGCTGGGCCACTTACTTCATAGTCTAATTCAAGCCCACTGTCCACACTAGCAGTGATAGGAAAAGCTGCTGTTGTAACTCCCACATTTTCAATAGACGAGATAGTTATTACCTGATTGGCTTTGAGGATCTCCAAAGTGCCACTTACATGGACATACGTATAGTTGTTGTCTGACCCTCCTACTAAATCAATATCGTAGATTCCAACATTCGAGTTTTCAGTAGCTAAAATCGCAACAGTTGGTAATATGTCAATACTATTTTCATCATCGTCATTGACAAATCCACCATAAGAGAAAGTAAATTCCGGAAGCGGATCTCCAAACACTTTGGTCTGATCATCCGCAAAAACCATAAGGCTTGCGCGATTAATTGTAAGTGTTCCACTTACATAACTGTATGAATAGTTATCGTCCGTTCCTCCACTAACCGTAATATCGTACGTACCTACGTCACTTGAGGAGGAGGCAGAAGTACCGGCAGAAGGAAGAATATCTAGCACAGAGGATACTTCACCGTTTACAAATCCAGTATACGAAACAGGAAAGCTAGGATTGGCATCACCGTAGGTTTTACTTTTGACATCTGCTATGGCGGTAAGTGTTGCTTTATCGACAACAAGATCTTGAATCACATCTGTAGCGGGATTGTATTGATTATCCCCAGCTTGTGAAGCAGTAATCGAGGTTGTTCCAGTACCAATGATTGTCACACTTGATCCATTTACTGTGGCAACAGAAAGATCCGAGCTCGTGTAAGACAGAGTCAACCCTGAAGAGGTTGTAGCCGTTAGTGCAAAATCACCTCCATAAGTCACAGGAGATAGGCTTGAAAAAGTAATTGTTTGATCCACTGCAATGTTTTCATCAAAATCGATTCCTAGCCCGCTGGAAGCATTAGTAGTACCCTCCATTTTGGAGGCATCACCTGAAACAAAAACAGCATCGCTAAAAGTAAACTGGAGGTCACTGATATCATCAGCGATGTCGTCATTATGGGCCGAAAAATCCACATTGCCACTCAGCGAAAGAGTTGCAGTACCAGCATTGGCAAACACGGAAGGACTGAGTCCAAAAGGTAGATTGTTGATCGAATAAGAGGATGGGGATAATACTCCAGAAATGGAAAATTGATCATTGGCGAGGCGGATCTTCATTTCACCTTCTACTGATCCGTCATTGGCTGGTGTCTCCTTGAAAACCTGAGTATCGGCAAGTGTGTATTGGTTAATGTCATCGCCTACAAAACCAGTAACGTAAAGTTTGGTGCCATTACTATTCAGGGTAAGGCCCGTCGGAACACCCTCCTGTGCACTAATACTGAAACGCCCATTGTAGGTGCTGGAAAGAAGGCTAAACCCATTCGTCAGGCTAAATTGACTGATATCATCAGCGCTTGAATCTATAATCAATAATCTGGTACCTGTTGGGTCAAATACTAACCCTTCAGGCTTAGATACCTCGGAGGCTACAAAGGAGGAAATCTGGCTTACAGCAAGGCCATTACTAAGGTCATATTCATTATTAGGTACAGAATATCTTACAATTTCATTGTGCTCTTTTCCAATAATATAGAGTGCTTTTCCACTGTTGTTAAAAACCATTCCTGTGGGCTGTGTGTCATTGACACGGATATCTACCGAAATTCCATTGTAGGCAACACCCGTTGTAATGTCATAGGGTTCGGATAGCCGAAATTGAAAGATTGTTGCTTCATCTTCTCCCAACACAAACAGGCGAGTACCTGAAGGATCAAAAAGCAGATCTGTAGGACTGATTGTGAAATTGGAAATATCGAACGGATTTCCATCAAAGGACATCCCTGATGTGAGGTCAAATGGAGTGGTCAGAGTGTATTGATTGATCTCTGCTGTACCCTGTCCTAGAAATTTACTTCCAATTATGAAAAGCTTGGTTCCATCAGTGCTAAAAACCAGTCCCTGTGCATATTCTTCCTCAGGATCAATACTAAGTGGAGGCCCATTAAATTGAGGCGAGTTAGCAACAATATCAACAGGTGCAGAGTAGCGAAGTCCTGGGTTGCCTTGGAAATTAATTCCCAATCCACTATTTGCGGATATGGCATTTTCCACATTTGAAGCGTTTAGGGTAGTAAAAGCATCATCAGTGTATGTGAATCGGAGGCTAGAAATGTCGGCACTGTTCCCATTGCTGATAGCCTGCCCAATGAAAGAGAGGATCGCTGTTTTACCATGACCGCCAGAGACACTGATGGATGGGGCTAGACCTTCCGGAAGATTATGAATAGTATAATGTGAGTTTGGTAGAGAACTAAATAAAGTGCCTTCCTGACTAATCTGCATGGTGCCTTCAATGGTGCCATCGTTAACAGAACTTTCTGTGAATACCTCAGAAGAAGAAAGCTTGAACGAATGAATACCGTTGTTTCCACCTACAAACATTTTGGTGCCTTGGGGGCTTATGAATATCCCTCGCGGCGAACTTTCGGTAGAATTGATATTGAATGGTGAGCCATCAAATGTTACTCCCGTTGAAATCCTATATGCCACATTGCCAAGTGAATACTGGTTGACCTCATCTCCATTGGTACCAACTACCATCATCTGTGTCCCAGCAGAGAAAAAGAACATTCCAGCTGGTGAACTCTCCTCATTGGCCACAGAAAAGGTTATCGGGCTAGCGTTCACCCCCGTTGTTATATTGAAAGGAAGAGTCAAGTTGTATGTCTGGATCCTGTTGTTAAACCCATCCAGAACAAATAATTTTTTACCATCAAAGGACATAGCCACACTTTCGGCGGTGATGACTTCATTTACATCCATAGTTTCCTGCTGTGTGAATGAGGACAGATTGTATGGAGAGTTAAGTCCTAATTTTACCACTCTTTGACCTGTAAAAGATAAGAAGAGAAAATTTCCATCCTGTCCAAAAGTCATGCCTGTCATGATACCAGATGCTGCAGGAATGTTTGTGGTCAAGATGGACACGTTGTCAGGGGTGGTCTCGGATAAATCATATGGAATTGCTACCGAGTATTGAAAGATTCCATTGTTTCCTACTACAAACATTTTGGTGCCATCAGGATTGAAAAGAACATCGTTAACTATTGTGGTCTGAGTACTGACATCCAGTGTTTCCTCAAAAACTGGTATATCGGTAGTTATGTCTACTGGATGGCCATAAGTTAAAAAGGGTGTCTGCCCTTGAATGGCTGTATTAAAGCAGGTAATCAAAACAAGTAGGCTTGCCCAGGTAAACCAACATTGATAGATAGGCTCGACATGTATAGAGGACTTGGATTCTGATTCTTTTTTCATGGCATTGCGATTTTGTTTGAGCCATGAAACTCTTTTTTTTTGGATACAATTCCACTACCCGTCACTGGGTAGTTTTTGTAAAACTCATATAATCAGTTACTTAGGGAAAATAACTACCCGCACGGGTAGCTCTAAATGGTCATTAATTTATCACTTTAGTAGGTCGTAAGGCAATTTGGAGCGCCTCACGAGTGTTACCAACTCCAAGTTTTAGATAAATGTTCTTTAGATGAAACTTGACTGTATTGACTGGAACAAACACTTTTTCGAACTTCTGGTGGACAGAGAGTATAGTGGTCAAATGTTGGCAATGCTTAACAAGGAAGCTACTTCCTGTAGTATAGTTGATTGTTGAACGTGAACGAATTGATTGTTTCGAAGGTGATAATATCATCTTCAGATTCAATGTTTTGAAGCACAATCTTTTCACCTTCAACCAACTGATACTTTTTGAAGGTGACTCCTTCACTCGACAGGGTAGTGATGTAAAACAGATTGTCTGCAGGTGTAAAAACAAAATAATTTTCTGAGGTTCCACCACCGAGAGACATGACATTGTCGAATCTCTTGGTTCCCTGCATTTCATCACCAGTATCGTTTGTGTAAGATCCTTCCAAGATCTCAAAAATCTTGTTCTTATTTTCAGTAAGGCTACCGGAAGCATACACCTTGGTAGCAGCAATAATTGCTTCCTTAAGCTTTGCCTGAACGGTCTCAGCGTAATCGGGAATACTATCAGTCATAAAAGACGGAAGCGAAATTTGCACAAAAGAGACATCTGTCCCGGTTCTATCATTGATCTTGTGATGGATGTCTTTTCTGTTTTTGACAGTTTTCAATTCCAATAATGTCCCCTTGACTATCCGGCCTTGATTCCGCTCTATTTTTCGCATCGAAATCTGATAGGGGTTTATGTTCTGAATCTCGAAAGTACGGGTGTGGAAAATTTTCTCCTTAATGCTAACAGATCTAGGGTTGGACGTGTGTGTATTCTTGATAGTAACTACCTTCTCTTCGTTTACATAAAACCTGTTTAGCCACCACTTTTGCGAGACTTCATCGTGGTAGATGTATTCAAGCTTTCTATTCAGCCAGTCCACTGCGGATTGAAAGACCAATTCATCTTGTTCGTTTGACTGAGAAAAACTTAATACCGGTGAGAGTATTATCAGGAGATAAACTAGCGTTTTGTGCATGGCACAAAGAAACAGGTTTTTGGCGAAACCACTGACCGTTATTCTATCACGGATTGCCTTTCACGATTGATATGTAATTTCAGTACGTCTGGTCGGGAGTAGTGACCGGAAGGGTCAAAATTCTGTCTTTCTTCCCGTACTTTTTGATGATCGATTGTGGCGATAACTAAGTCTTCTTTGTTGACAAAGGGTTCTATAACCCAACTTCCGTCAGGAGCAGCGAGACAGGTCCCTCCATTTGCCAATGTTTCCGTTGTGTTCTGACGCATCAGTTTGGCGTGAGGAAAGTCATCTGGGATATCTTCGGGCCTGAAAAGACCAGATACGCCAGCTACATATGAGCGTGACTCCATCGCTATCATAGGGATAAGTCGCTCGGTATTTCGCTTGTTTCCAGGCCAGATGGAAACGTGAAGATCCTCTCCCTGAGCATACATGGCTGCTCGTGCCAATGGCATCCAGTTTTCCCAACAGTTTAAACCACCTACTCTAAATGGAGGTAGCGAGTGAGTAACAAGGCCATTTCCATCGCCAGGACTCCATGAAAGTCGTTCTTCGTAGGTTGGCATCAACTTTCGGTGTACGGATTTGATTTCGCCGCCTTCATTTATATAAACCATGGAGCAATAGAGACTGTGCCCACCTCTGTCAAGAGGACGCTCAATAGTGCCGAGATAGATTGCGATTTCCTTTTTCTTGGCTACTTCGCATAATCGATCCAAATGACCTTCTTCGATGCACACCGATTGATCCATGTAGTGCGCATGAATCTCCTTTTGAATGCTGGAGTTGAATTCTGCCCCGTTGGTGCGATCAATCCAGAAAGGATAACCGGGAGCTAACGCCTCTCCAAAGACCACCAGTTTAGCGTCTTTCTCCGCAGCACGTGTAGTGTAGTCAATTACTTTCTGTAGAGTCTTTTCCCTGTTTAGCCAAACAGGTGCAATCTGGGCAAGTGCTATTTTCATCTCGTCTATAGGCATCGGAATGAATTATTGGTTTTCTAAAGCTAGGAAATTAAAGATATCTAAACTGAGAGGACACCAATAGACAATGCAATGTAAGAAGCTACAGTTTTTGGCCATATGTCAGGTGCATGTCTCACTAGTCTTTCACTATCACTGCCTCATGCGTTTGTTCAGCACTAATTGATGCCGCCACAGAACAGTATTTTGTTGTTGCAAGATCGACGATGCGATCTGCTTCTTCTTGTGTCAGGTCTGGAGAAGTGATTGTATACTTCATGTGGATTTTTGTGAAACCTCGTGGGTGCTCATCTCTTCGCTCTCCACTCGTCTCTGCTTTTAAGTCTACAAAAGTCTTACGGCGTTTCTTTACCATCGAGACAATATCGACAGCTGCGCAAGCTGCAAGAGCAGATAACAACAGTTGAGTGGGAGATTGATGTTTCTTTTGATCGGCAGGAAGCATGTCGATCTCCACGGCGTTTCCTGTTTCATTTACGACAGTAAACTCTTCGTCGCCTTTATATGATAATTCTACTTTCATAGAACAAAGTTAACTCACCCTGAACTAGTGCGTAATTCTCCCCCTCTCTCAAAAGGGAGGTGTGGGCGAGAGCTTTTTGTTCAGTTTTTCCTCTACTTCATTCCAATTCTCAAGAATTTCTTCATTGGTAAATCGGATGATATTATACCCCATTTCTATCAGTATGTCCTCTCTAATTCTATCGTACTCCACTTGCTGTTGATGAATTCCTCCATCGACCTCCACTATGAGTTTCTTCTGATGACAGTAGAAATCAGCGATGAAATATGCGCTACTCTCATGTTCGATAATGAATTGCCTATTGAATTTGAATCCTCTCAATCTCCGATTTCGAACCTGCATCCAAAAGAACTTTTCTGCTCTAGTTTGACTTTTTCGAAGATCGCGAGCGTATTGGAGTATTTGTTTGTACTTCATGAATTTTCGTTTTTGACTCACCCTGAATTGCTGTGCAATTCTTCCCCTCTCTTAGAAGAGAGGGGTCAGGGGAGAGTTTCTTTAAATTCTGAAGTGGCTTGGTAAATGGCTCCTATAGCTAACCCTAGAATTGCTATGCAATTCTTTCCCTCTTTTATAAAAATATGGCTAGGGAAAGTTCTTAGCTTTGAAGAGGAAAAAAACTAATTTACTTTTCCCGCTAAGGTATCGTGATGCTCTAAAAGAAGTGAACGTAGGTAGCTTCCGATATAGTTCACCCCTTCGAATCCAGCATCTTTTGCAGCTTTATCTTCTACTTCAAATGGCGTTTCAGGCCCGGCATAGTCGTGCATGTCTTTGTACCAGCCGATGGTGAATATGTCCCATGAGGGACCGAAAACTCTGGTGAATATGAAGTTCGGCCGATGCTGGAAAAGGGCGTAGAACTTATTCTCATCTTGCCTCTGCTTTATCAATTCAGCTTGCTTCCCTGCAAGTGCCGTAAAGATTTCTATGTGAAAAAGATTGAAGTCTTCCATGGCCCTGGAGAATCGATCTACCGAAGGCCCCTTTACAATAGCCTCTTCTTGAAAGGAGACCAAATCAAAGAATTCATCACCATATGACTGTTCGATAGATTTTGATTTCACTCTTTTTGCCGTGCTTTTCTTAGAGAAATATCCATCCAAGCTTTGAATTGGAACGATAACCATCAGATCCCAATGGTCTCCTTGACTGTGTCTCAGAAGGTAAGGTTTTGAGTTTTGATAGTCTTGATAATTGGCATTGTCTGACTTGATCACATCAATCAATTCCAGCAAGCTTCCGGGCTTAGCTCTAAGAAGGGTCACTTTGTATAATTGATCTCCTGTTTGTGCATACGAATATGCCGTGATCAGAATGAGAACAGAGGCTACTATTTTTTTCATAGTACCAAGGTAGGAAGAAGGTATTAATCTCAATAATTTATTAGAATCAATAGTGAAAATTATCCTTCGCTGTGTAGGATATCCGTTGGATTTGTTTTGTCGATTCTAAAAAACTGAGACAGCAATGTGGCTCCGCTTATTGCTGCGATTATCAAAAGAGATTGAATGAAAATAAGAATGTCAGGATTGATGTGGTAAGCAAAATTTGAAAGCCACTTGGTACTGAGAATATGTACGATAGGCCAGGAGACTATGGTTCCGGCCAGAGCAGCCAAAAGGAATATACGGCCAATTCCAAGAGCTATATCCAGGGGTTTAGCACCGAGTACTTTTCGAATGCTGATCTGTTTGATTTTAAGATTTATAGCAATAGAGGTAAGTCCCCAGAGACCCATGCATGCTATGAGAATGGCAAGAAATGTAAAGAAGCGAATCAAGCTTGAGAAGTAGTAATCTTTTTCGTACTGGGAGCTTATCATATCATTTAGAAAGCTCACGGTGAGAGCACCTGCTGACCCCTGGTTTACTTCATTCCAGTCTGACTCAATCTGCGAGATAACTGAAGGGAGATCATCCGTTTGATATTTCACAACGATATAGCCTGGATTGCCAAAAGGCATAATGAAAGCAAGCGGACCAATATCATGGTGTAGAGATCGAAAGTGGAAATCTTCCATGATCCCTATGACTTCATAGTCGACGCCACCAGCAAATCGCACTTTTTGACCATCTGCTGATGCTATATCCATTGCCTTAGCCGCAGTTTCATTTAGTACGATCGCATTCGTTGAGTCCGAAGCAATGGTCTTGGAGAAAAATCGGCCGTCCTTTAATTTAACTCCTGAGACTTCGAGAAATTCATAGCCTACCTGATAGTATCCTGATTGAAAGGATTGATCATCCGCCCATTCTACTCTACGCATCGGACTGCTAGAGGAGTGACCTTCGAACGCATGACTTGCAAGTGACGAACTTAAGATCTCGGGGTTCAATCTCATTTTTTGACTTAATCTCTCATAGGAATCAGCGATTTGGTCGTTAAGCCCGGAAAGAACGATGATTCCTTCTTTTTCAAAACCAAGTTCTTTTTCACTCATGTAGTTAATCTGATTACCGACAACTATGCTTAGCATGATCAAACCTGCAGATATTAAGTATTGAATGAAAAGCATAGAGTGCTTGAGATAACCTTTTGACGACTGTAATTTTTGTTTCCCCTTCAATAGTTCAAGCATTTTGGCTCGCACCAATGACGCACCAGCAACAAGCCCTATGATCATTCCAAGGGTAAGACTGAGGGCTACGATGATCGTGATCGCTACCGCAATTGTTTCAAAATTGATTAACCTTTCTGTAGCTATTTCTTCGAAGCCAAAGGACAGACCAGCATAGGCCACCATTAGGGCCATGATCCCTGCAAGGGAAACGGTAATAAAAGATTCAGTTATTAACTGGACTATTATTTTTGATTTTCCTGATCCAATAACTTGTCGAAGTCCCATTTCCTTGAATCTGGTTTGGAAAGAGGCAGTGGTGATGTTTAGGTAGTTGAAAGAGGCTACGAAGAGAATAAGAGAGGCAATGGCAACTAAACTCAGAATGGTCTGGATGCTATTGGTAGCAAAGACTCCTCCATGTGGATTGGACAGGTTGCCAGACTTAAGATATATATCGTACAGAGGCTGCAATACTATCTCTATGTCCCGATTTGCATTAGATGCGTTTAACTCTTTGTATGTGGCTACAAGCGAAGCTTCCAGGTCTTCAATATTTGCATTTTTGTCTGTCTGGAAGTAAGTGGGAAACCCTAACCAACCCCAACTAGTAAGATCAGCGAGATAACCTTCGGGAACTACGTAGGTTGAGAAAGAAATCAAAAAGTTGAAATTGATGTGAGAGTTTTGTGGAATCTCGTCGAGAATCCCTGTCACTTTCAATGAGCGATCATTGTCAAACGTGAGAATTTTTCCCATGGGATTTTCTTCTCCGAAATATTTTTTACCCATTGACCTGGTGAGAACGATGGAGTTGGGTAGATCAAGGGCGTTCAAATTTCCTTGCTCCAGGCTAAATGAAAACATTTTCAGAAAGGAAGAGTCAGCGTAGAATCCTTCTGTCTCGAAAAACTGCTTTCCTTCATATTCAATCAGTATGTCATCTGTTACCCGAAGTCTGCTTACTCGTTCTATCCCTGGCAGGCTGGTACCTATGGCGGGTGCCAATGCGGGAGGAGCAGAAGGATATCTAAGCTCTCCTGAGGCTCGTGTGAAAACATTTACGACCCGATAAATCTCACTCCCATTTTTGTGAAAATGATCATAGCTCAGTTCCTGAACAACGTAGATGGAAATACCAAAGACACTTGATAGCCCTAGGACCAGGCCAAATAGGTTGATGATTGAATAGGACCATCTCTTCCGAATGCTTCTGAAACTTACTTTGAGAAAATTGTTTAGCAGTGCTATCGGTAGTTGGTTTTTTTTGGTTCTCATAGTATAGAATTCTCTTGAAACAGTTTTTACATTTTCCCAGTCTCTGGCGATGATTGTGTTGAAGGCGCTCTCGATAGAATAATTGTCGTCAACCAATTCTTCGATATTGCTCCTTAGATGATCTTCGAGTTCCTCTATATCCGCCGGCTCAATGCCCTGATGCTTATGCAGGTTTTTTTTCCAGCTCAGGATTGCTGCTTCAAGATCAAAGGAGCTATTCATGCGCTGTAGTTGAGGTCCCACATTTTACTGAACATCCCGAGCATCATCAACCAATCTTCTTTTCTCTCCTCAAGTACACCTCTTCCCGTCGGAGTAATCTTGTAGTACTTTCTCCTTCTCCCATTTTTAAGCACTACCCAGCGAGAATCGATCATCTGATCCTTTTGCATTCTATGCAGCACCGGATAGAGCATGGCGTCACTCCATTCTAGTTTACCACCAGAAAATTCGCGCACTTTTTTAATCAGTTCGTACCCATAGTTTTCACCCTCAAGTAGGAGAGTAAGAATGATGGGAACAGTAGAAGCTCCAACTAAATCTTTGGCAGGCATACCTAATTGTATTATGTATTTCACCTAATACGATTATGTATAAAGGAAGGTTTTATTCTTATATGCCAAGAACCTGCCTTTTTATCTCAATTAAGCTTCTGATGATGTGAATAGGCCCTCCTCCATGTCTTTCAATCTGTCGGAACAATTACTCGGAGTGACTGGAGCAATTACCTTTATCACATGAAGAGCAAAGTATTTCTTTGGCACCTTCTTTTTTGGATTGTTTACATGTCAATCTTCACATTTATTGAAGGTGGATATAACAATAAATTCAAGGAGGCTTTCTTTATAGAGATAGCCTATTTTCCTGTTCGCATGGCTGTTGTTTATTCGAATTATTTCTGGCTGATGCCCAACCTTTTGATGAAGGACAGAACCCGGCAATATGTGGCATACACACTTCTTAGCATTCTGATTGCTTCCTTTCTTCATCGTTTAATTATGTATAACTATATCAATGAGTTGATTTTTCCCGACTGGGATCAGGGTGGTTTTTGGCAGAGCTATAAGTTCATTCAGGCAGGAATGATCATCACATCTCCAATGATATTCTTAGTTGGATTAACTGTGGTGTACCGCTTGGTTGATTCACAGAAAAAAATAGCAGAGATCTCGGAGGAGCGCACTAAAACGGAATTGCAATATTTAAAGAATCAGATAAATCCGCATTTTTTCTTCAATACGCTGAATAACTTATATGGCTTAGCACTGAAAAAATCTGACCAGACCGCGAATGTGGTAATGAAGTTATCTGAGTTGATGAGCTACATGTTGTATGATACCAATCAACAGAGCGTTGCGCTCTCGAAAGAAATAAACTACATTAAGAATTACATTGAGTTGGAAGAGGTTCGATTTGATAATCGGTTTAAGTGCAATCTCCAGGTGAACGGCGATATTGAGAAGCGGAAAATACCACCGATGCTTCTCCTTCCATTTGTTGAAAATGCATTTAAACATGGTGTTAATACTTTGTCTGAGGGAGCTTGGATCAATGTTATTGTTAGGGCAGATGAAAATGAGCTTTTATTTGAAATTGATAATAGTATTGGAGATTATAGTGAGAAGGAAAAAAAGGGAGGACTGGGAATTCAAAATGTTGAAAGAAGGCTGGAATTACTCTATCCCGAAAGATATCAGCTTGACTATGAGAAATCCGGATCAAAGTTCTCAGTGCATTTAGCGATCCAATTATGAAATCAAAGAAATTGAAATGCTTGATTGTGGATGACGAGCCAATTGCCCAGGAAATTCTTGAGCAATACATCGGGATGATGGAGGGTCTTCAATTAATAGGTAAATGCAAGAATGCTATAGAAGCTCATGATGTCCTGCAAAAGGGCAAGATTGATTTGATGCTGCTTGATATTGAGATGCCGCATATCACAGGACTGAATTTTTTAGCCAACCTGACAAATCCCCCGAAGGTGATAATAACCACAGCTTATCGGGAGTACGCGCTGGAGGGATTTGAATTGAATGCCGTTGATTACCTATTGAAACCGATTTCCCTGGAACGTTTCATGCGAGCCATTGAAAAGGTGCAGGGTAAACATTCTTTACCTGAAGCGGTTGTTCCGGAACGAGCATACATCTATTTGAAAGCTGACAAAAAGATGGTTCAGGTTTTCCTGGATGACATTCAGTACATAGAAGGTCTGAGCAATTATGTGAAGATTCATCTGAATAAAAAGATGATTATCAGCTATCAGAAGTTAAGCCATTTGGAGAAAATCCTACCAAAAAACGATTTTGTTCGAGTGCATAGATCCTTTATCGTTTCACGTTTGAAAGTCAAATCCTATACTCAGGGTAGTGTTGAGGTGGGGGTGGAGGAAATTCCCATTGGGGGAAGTTACAAAAAGAAGGCGCTTGGGATCTTGAAGACTTTTGAAGTTTAATAGATTCTTAATTCCGCTTCCCAGTAACCTTTTTTCTCTAAATGGGCCCGCAACTCCCTGCGCTACGAAATTGGAAACCACTTTCCTTGTGGTAAGTAGCAGGCTTGTTTTGGGGCCAAGATTGGAAGCAACTAAGAGTCCGGTACTAGCTATTTCGAATCCCAATAAGAATTGCTTTCTATTCAAGATGTGTTTTTAATCTATTTTTCTTACTGCTTTGAATCCACCACCAGATCCGGCCTTAATCCATTCATTTCCAATGTAGGTCTCCGTTTTCCATCCAATGGTATCTGCCGCCAGGGGAGTGAAAGTCTCTCTGTATAAACGTGTTGAACCTGCTTCCTGAGGATTGGGTATGCTTTTATCCTCCTTAGCATAGTAAACCGTGTAAATTCTTTGCAGCCCACCATTTTCCAGAGATAGATACTCTCCTTCAAAAAGTAAATCTCCATCATACTGGTATTCTAACCAGACTATCTTTTCAGACATGGGGTTATACGTGATAGTACCCTCTGAAAAAGGGATATTGTATTCTTGAGAATGGATACCGGTAGTTGATCTCACCAGTTTTCGATTGGCGCCCCACTCAAAATTGATCACCTGAAGATGTGCCATTTTGGGATCTTTCCCCATTGGATGATCTTTGGGTGGTATCCAGACTCCCATATAGTATTCGAGTGGTTTTAATGGATCATTCACCTCCTGTGCTCGTGTAGAAGCGCTAATGCAGAGAAGGACAAATAGTGATGCAGCTTTTTTCATGATTTTGTTTTTTCCCTTTTCCAAAACGATTCGCCTGCTTTTTCCCATTCCTTACTTTCGTTGAGCCGATGAAAAGTCTCAGCTCTCATTGCGTTTTTTGAAAGGATGTAATGGATATCCCTGGTGTCGTATGAACTCCCGTCGGGATTCACTGTTTTAAAAATGATCTCGATGTGTTGTCCCTCAAAAGCTGTCACGGTACCCGTACAATGTGCTCCCCAAGCTGTTCGCTGAACAAAAAAAATGTTACTGTCTGATGGATTGAGATAGTTCCAGACTTCCATAAGCTGTGAGGTATCTCCATTGTTTTTCACACCAAAAATGTTTGCAGTTACCGAGGACTTGGACGACCAGTTTTTGAACTCCATGAAGAAAGAAGAAAAACTGTCTGGCTCGCTATCGTTGCTCTTGTTTTCTGAAGTCCATACACCACCTACAGTAAAGTTTAACAAATCTTCAAGTGATCTATCCTGGGCAGATAGATTCGTAGCAAAAGCGAGCAGTAGTATGAGTAAATGCCTTTTCATTTAGTCAATCTTTACTTTTAAGACTACAGGTTCGTATAACCGATCCATTGGCCATAATGAGCCGTCTTCATTAAAAGACTCAAATTGTGCATTGGCGATGTAGAACAATTCGTTTCCAACAAGAACGCCTGTTGTGGGCACAATCATCATTGGATGATTTTTTTCGAGAACTTCTATGCGTATGATCTTTTCCATTTTTTCATCTAGAAAATATCTACGAACTGATCGTTCATCCTGCATTACACCCAAGAGGCTGTTTTTATAGAAATAGAGGCCATCATTTCCACTTATTGTCTTGTCAGAAGAAATGTTGAGCCAGTTACCTGTCGATGTCTCAATTCTTCCTATACCTCCCGAATGTGCAACAAACAGGTACTGCTCATCAGGAGAAAGTGTTAACCCGTTCGGATACTTCATAGTCACTTCCTTACTGAAGGCAGACTGGACCTGTTTACCTCTAATTTTGTAGATACTTGCTTCATCGAACATGTGGGTAGCGTAGATTTCTCCATTTTTCGCAACTACGAGATCATTGAAAAAATGATTTTCATCTGACTCGTCTATTGTGTGTTTCCAAAGCAAATCCCCGGTTTCCAGGTCAAATTTGAAAATTCCTGCCGGCCTACTTTCTTCCCGCTCGTATCCAACCAGGTTGCCACCTCCTGAACTGCATACCCACAAGTGTCTTTTGTTCTCATCAACTTTTATTCCTATGGTCATCCAAAGTCCATCATCGACAGTAGCGAAGTCCGAGAGGGAGCCGTCAGTTGAACGCTTAAGAATTTTACCTTTTCGAGTGCTGCTCAAATAAAATGCATCTTCTACGGGGTCGTATGCAATGCTTTCAGGGAGCAGGTCTTTTTCTGGTATGGTGAATGCAATGGTGCTGTTGTTAACTCTTTGATCGGGCTGGCTTTGTGAGAAGATAGAGAGAAGAAGCAAAAATGAGAAAAACGTTGGTTTCATAGGGTTTGATTTTTTAGTTGGTACGGGATTCATTGAAGGCTCGATTTTTATCGAATACGTCGTATTTCATTGTCAATAGCTAGATACGAAAATCTCAGATGAAAAATTTGAAGATTATGCGAATAGGAATGTTTCAACTATCACTAGCTTCAGTTATTATGTAAAAATGGTGGAATACCAGCCTTTACGCTTTCACGTGACTACGAAACTCTTGCATCAGCAATTGGAGTTTTGGGTTGATATGTGTTTCACAAAAAGGTTTTCCTTGATTTTTCTGATAGTAATCCTGATACTTTTCTGGCGAGGACTCAAATGAAACGAAAGGAAGAACTCTTGTCATAAGGGGCGAATCAAAACGCTCTGAAAGTGTTTCAAGTGATCGCATGGCTTTTTCATCATTGTCTGAAAAGGAGTAGACAGCCGATCGATATTTGTCTCTCATCGAATGGTTGGACGCAGAGGCATGGGTGAGTAAATGGATTTCAATCAGTATTGACAGACTAATTATTGAAGGATTAAAATGAACAAGTACAGCTTCAGAAAGTACCTCATTCGGAGGCTCTGAGGAAATCCATCCCTGCTCTACTTTGTTTACACCTTTGAGCGAGGCGAAAACTGCCTCAGTGCACCAATGGCATCCGCCTCCAAAACCAATTTTTTCAGTAACCATACCGTCGTAACAAAAGCGAGTTCCCTATCTACGGTTATTGTATTCTTTAATCAGCACATTCAAGCGCTTGAAATCTAAAGCTCCTTTATCCTCTTTAAGGTGATGCATGATTGCCAACCCTTTGGCCAGTTGACTATCCACATTCTTTACTTTCTGGACGATGTAAATCAAGCTTCTTTGTTTACCCATCGTTAGGGCTTGAAAGTACTCCCTTCCTTCGTCATCCTGAGCAAGTAGCACTTCAAACGATTCGGGCATTGGAATACCAAATTCTGAAGTATCTTTTTCGAGAATTACATTAACAGTATCACCTTCCGCAATCCCAAATTTCTGTTGTAGTTCGGTATTTACGTAGATCGTGTACTCTCCGTCTTTGTGCATCAACGCGCTATGCATGGGTTCATTTCCGTTGATGGCACAAAGAACTCTTCGGTTGTCGCCTTCCACGAATTGATCTCCTATATCTTTTGAAATAGGAATGTAATAGCTCCAGAGTTTGTTGTGAAAGTTTTCAAGCGTTGATTTTAGTTCAATTGGCATTGGAATTCATGGATCTAGGAGAGTTCTATTTCCTGAGATATACTTTCAAGTTTGTTGGTAGCTGATTCGCTTCATTTACTCTTATACTTCTCAAACCAGGCAACCACGTGGGCCACTTTTGTAATCAGTTGACTAGGGCGGTTAGAAATATTATGATAGGATCCCGGTATTTCCACAAGTGCTGTTTCTATTTTTCTGTATTTCAATGCGTGATACAACTGCTTGGCTTCTGAACTTGGTGTCCGGAGGTCGGACATTCCTACCATCACCAATGTTGGGCACTCGATATTTCCGACAAGAGAAATAGGGGAAAACTTCATGTAATCTTCCATGTTCGTCCAGGGTAAACCAGGAAAACGACTATGGTAGTAGCCATACCAGTTATCGGCAACCAAGGTCTTGCTGTACCAATTCATTACAGGTTTCACAACTGCTGCAGCTTGGAACCGATCTGATTTTCCAATCATCCATGCACTCATGATTCCGCCGGCACTTCCACCTGTTACAAATAGGTTTTCTTCGTCTATGTAGCCTTTCGCGATTACGGCATCCATGCCGGACATTACATCATCGTAATCATTTCCTGGGTAATTGTGATACAATAGGTTGCCAAACTCCTCACCATATCCTGTACTTCCGCGGGGGTTAGGATAGAAGACAACATATCCTGCTGCTGCATACAATTGAATTTCGGGCGAGAAACGTTCTCCATAGTTTGAGATTGGTCCACCATGATTCTCGATAAGAATTGGATACTTTTTACTTGGATCAAATTTTGGAGGTTTCACGATCCAACCTTGCACGTCACGTTGGTCAAAGGACGACTTGTACCAGATTTCTTCTACTTGACCAAGCTCTCGAAAGTTGAGAAGTTCGGCATTCAGGTTTGTGATTTTACTAAAACTGCCTTTTTTAAGAATCGCCAAGTCTCCCGGATGCTCTGGTCGGGTGTAGTTATAAGCGATTGTTCCATCTTGGGAGATTGTAAACGAACCCCCACCATATGGACGACCTATTGTAGCACCACCTATATTGTCTGCTACTTCCCGAAAACTTCCTGAGAGGCTCACGTATCCAATTTTAGTGCGGCCTTTATCATCATACTGAAAGTATAAACCTTTGCTCTGGGCATCCCAGGTTGGATTGGATATGCTTCTATCCAGATTATCCAGGAGAGCTCTTTGGTTACTTCCATCAGAATTCATGACCTGTAACCGTCTGAGTTGATAGGTCTGTACTTTGTCCTCGTATCCGAGGTAAGCAACATGACTTCCATTGGGAGAAACGGTAGGAGAGCCATCGGGTCCATTCCTTTCTGTGAGGGATTTTATTTCACCGGAGTTTACATCCACCGAATAAATCTCCGAGTTACGGAAGTCGTATTCCCAATCTTCACTCCGGTTTCCGGAGAAGAGGATGGACTTACCATCAGCAGACCATTCAGGACTTCCGTGATTGAAATTGTCGGACGTCACTTGTCGTAGAGAACCACCTTCTGAAGGCACTACGAAGATGTGCCTGAATCCTGGCTTGATGTAACCAGAGCCATCTCTTTCGTGACGCATTCGGTCTGTTACCCTGGGAGCGTCAGCCCACTTGGCTCCTTGAGGTTTTTTTGGTGCTCGAACCAAAACAGGAGGTTTTTGTGCAACAGTCATATTGAATCCGATCTGTTTTCCATCAGGAGACCACGTGATACTCCCTGGTGATTTTTCCAACTGAGTAATTCGGGCTGTTTGCTTGCCTTCAGCCCAGTAAATATGAATTTCTGAACCTTGATCAGTCGAGCGCGTGTAGGCAATTCGTTTGCCATCAGGAGACCACCGAGCTGACGACTCACTACCATCATACGAGGTTAATTTTTGATGATCAGAGCCATCGGTGTTGATGATCCACAAGTTTCCAGTCTTACGATCTTTCATGATGTCCATGCCCATTCTGCGATAGACAACTTGCTTACCGTCCGGAGAAATTTGGGGATTCGCAACCCACTCAAGCTGAAAAACATCCAATTCTTGAAATGGTAATTTCTCTTGTGCAGACGCGCTGATGAAAATAAATAGATAGAAGAGTGAGCTTAGTTTTTTCATGGAATCTAAGCTAACGAAAAAGAGGGAAATTTAATTGTAGTTGGGGATATTTAGTCCCTAAAGTAATGTTCCGTTTTATGGTAAGAAGATATTCTTCCAGGATAGGTTTTGTAATCCCTGAGTTACCTCGATTACGTGCATTTCCTCTAATTCGATCTGCATGCAGAGGATGATCCTCAAAGACGAATTCGTCGATGAAGTATTCATTCTTTTCGGATACCAACTATCGTAGTTCACCCGCGTAGAGCGGCATTGATGAATCCTGCCCAATCATTAAAAGATGAGTGATTCACTGGTTGATTTTCTTAAGGTATTGGGAAGGTGTAAGCTTAAATTTCTTCTTAAATAGATTGTTAAAGGTTGATTTTGAGCTGAAGCCACATTCAAATGATATGGTCTCGATTGTCTTGTTGTGAATATGGTTGCTGCCTAAGGCTTCAATGGCTTTGTCCATTCTAAATTCATTAAGAAAGGAGTAGAAATTCATGCCGGTATTATTGTTAATCGCCTGCGAGACATGATGCTTGTAGAGTTTTAATTCAATCGAGATTTTATCCAGCGTAATTGTGGGGTCCAGGTAAGCTTCACTCGTTTGTAAATACGCTGTTACCGTTTGAAGGAGAGCAGATGACTCGCTCTCCTTCAGTCCAGATTTTTGATATTTTTCATTGCTCTCATTGTGGAATTCTTTTGAGGATTTTGATGGCTTTGATCTTGTAAATAGTTTGGATCTTGCAAGCGTCCATGTAAGAGATATTACTAATAAGATTAGTATTGGATTGCACCAGATTGACATGCTCCACAAATTATTCAACCAGTAACTCACTGCTCTGTGAGGTAGTCCTCCATGAGTATCCAGAAGCTGTCTCGGAATTCACTGACTGTAATTCCAAAGTTTTTGGTAAAAGCCGAATTTTGATTGGAACCGCCAGCTAAATCTTCAAAATATGCTTTTAGATTCTCAATGCTTGTTCCGTTTCCGTTCTCCTCGTCAAGTAAGTATCTGACTCCCAATTCGAAAAATCCATAGAACTCTCCAGTTGTACCATTGTCAACGACAGATTTAGGGAAGTCACTCCATTTTATAATTCTGATAGGATTTCCTTCTCCTGGGACATCCTTCATTGTGTCTTGCCAATCCTTTAACTGTGCCACAGTCTGTATGCGATGATTCCTTGCTCCATAGTTGCCAAAACCTTCTCTCATCCAGACAGAGTTGGAGTTACGCTGATTGAATTCACCTATTAGCAAAAATTCGATAACGTGAGTTATTTCATGCTGAAACACCTTATGCCAGGTGTCATGATCTCCAAAAAAATTGGGACCATCCTTTGATCGAATGATGATGCCGTCTCGATAAGCCACAGCTATATTCCACTGATCGTAGTTGGTAAGTATATGAATCTTTTTTTCTGGTTGTGTGCCCACAAATCTGAAATCTTCATCAGTCAGATTGAAATTGGTTTTGATATCTAGCAATGACTCCTCTGCTAGTTCAGCTACCGTTTTTCTCCATTCTTGGCTTGATTTGTCACTGAAGACAATGAAATTTTCTCCTTCGTATGGAACGCCATCGTGAAACAAGGTACTCCAATACGGAGACCAGCTACCTCTAAGTTTCGTTGATTCAGGTGCAGTGACGGTGTCTTCTTCCTTTTCTGAGCACTGGATTGCAACCAGCATGACTAGTACGACTAAGATCCGTTGCCTGTTTTTTTTCATGTTGATTTTTTCGAATTTCTTGCCAAGTCCTGAACATTTGAAAACAAAAGAATTTTAAGCTCACTCATCCTTCAGCTAAATAAATCAGAAACAGGAGGTAGCGATTTGTCATTTATTGCTTAATTGATCATCTCGTGGAACCTTATCAACATCCTGATCGATTTCGGGCAACTCACACTCC
Source organism: Cyclobacteriaceae bacterium (assembly GCA_039961455.1). Lineage (GTDB taxonomy): Bacteria > Bacteroidota > Bacteroidia > Cytophagales > Cyclobacteriaceae > Ekhidna. Next base: position 61,567 of record JBDVJN010000092.1, read on the forward strand.
ATATATTTTGACTGGAACATAGTTGTTTCCTGATTACTACCTGTTACACTCTAAACTTCACCGACTTTATGTTGCGCAGAGTTGCGCACTTAGTAAACTGGACTATGAACTTTAATTCAACAGTAGAATTTTTAGCCGAAGATGAATGCCTAAGCGATTCCTCAGAAAACACCGTTGTCAGATTCACTCCAAGCGAACTTGTAAATGACCTTTACAAATCCAATCACTCCATAAAGTACGTTAAAAGCGGGTACGAAGAATATGTGATTGATGGCAAGTATGAAAAGCTCTCAGACGGTGAGACTATGCTAGTGAACGGAGGAAGAGACGTAAGCGCACAGTCATGTGGGGAGGCAATTGCTATTTTCCTGGAAGATGAGTTGGTTAATGAAGTCTCTCGCGAGCTGATAGATGGTGACCGAGAACGTAGCGACATCTCGGGAAAAGAAAGCATTGAACGAATTGACGCCCGGAATTTCAATTCAATCTGGAATAAGTTGTACGCAGAACCAGAACTTATCTTAACTGAAGAATTCTACTATGAGGTAGGGGCAATTTATACCACCTCATTTGCTCAAAATGCTGAAATAGAGGAAAGTAGCGGGTTTAAAAGTCAAGCGGCGATGGTGGCAAATTCCGATAAACTTCAAATTGCAAAATCATTCATATTTGACAACATTGACCACAAAGTGACTTTGGAAGAGATTGCCAGAGAAGCAGCGATGTCAAAATTCCACCTTTTACGAAGTTTTAAGCAGTTTTATGGAGTAACGCCCCTAAGACTGCATCTCTGGTTGAGATTGAACCGCGCCAAAGCTTTACTAAGATCCGATCGCCACAGCGCCAGCGAAGTAGCTTATTTGATGAACTATGCAGATCTGGCAACCTTTAGCAAACAATTCAAGCGAGAGATCGGAATATCACCTTCTTACTTTGTGAAAAATCGAAACTAGATCCATGCTAGTTCACTCCTCTCTGTATTTTATTATTTCAAATATATTTCGCGAGCAAAGACAGTCCCCAAAAACTCACTTCCGGTAGGCTCCATTTTTTCCATTATTTCTCTGAACTCTTCAGTAAAAACCGTTTGCTCATCAACTTCATTCCAATCTTTCCAAAAAGTATCATAAGAGGCCCAATTTGGAAAAATTTCTACCACCATTATATTCCAGTCATCCGGACTAGCGGCCCATTTGGTTAATACTTTGTAATCGACCATAAACCCCTTTTCCTTGGCAAGTTCCAGCTGATGGCGCCAAACTTTCGAAGTGTTTTTTAATGTCATTTCAACTCGTCCTGGAGGAGCCTTGAAAGTCATTATTTGCCAGATGGGGCCTTCTTCGTAGACTTCCATTGCAATCTTAGCCGTCTGAGCATTAGCCAGATTCGTAAAGAATATGCCGCTTATTACTAATAGAATAGAGGAAGATTTTATGAGACTAGTCTTTCTTTTCATGATTCGTTTTTTTGATGAATTATGAAGGCAATCTTGTATCAAACTGGCATCAGGGAGCCACAATTCATGAATGGATGTTTGTTTCCTGTTCAATCTGCACTTTGAACTGGGAAGGAGTCATACCTGTGTGTCTCTTAAAGGCGCGGGTAAAAGTGTTCTTTGTATTGAAGCCTACTTTGGTGGCAATACCAAGAAAATTGAGATGATCGTAATCTCTACTTATGATCATCTCTTTGGAATCTTCAATCCGATACGAGTTGATCAGAGATGTCAGGCTACAATTGAACTCTTTGTTTATTAGTTGTGAAAGATACTTTGTGTTGATTGAAAGTGCTTGACTTAGATCACCAATCGAAACATCTGCATCTACGTAAATTCTCTTGTTTTCAAGTAGATAAATAATTTGCTGTTTAAGCTCCCTTACTTTTTCTTCTGTAAATGGAAGCTCATCTGTTTTGCCCAATTCGCTATTCGTAATTCGAGATTCACGTAGTGCCCAGTATCCTACGAAGTGAATCAGTAGCGAAGCAGCTAAGACCGTGCTAAGCATTACGTAGTAGGGGTAGAAATCTGTAAAAACAAAAAGTATCTGCGATGACAAGAAACAAAACAAGAATGCGATAAAAACAATCGTGTAATTCTTCAGCCAGAATAGTCGTGCTTTTACTGGCTTTAATGTCCTGCTATCAAAAGCGTTCATTTTATGTTTGATCAAACTCAGAGATTGCATAGCATAGTAAAGCCATGATATTAACAGAAAACCATAATAGAAAATCCTATTTGTCGCTAATTCTAAATTTCCTGGTGAAGGTGGTTCGAACATTGCCAATTTCTCTGCTCCTGACTTTATGTAAAAAGGCAGGATTGTGGCAAAAACTATCAGCGCTGGAATAAGATGAAGTAGGTCTCGCTGTTCGAAGTTGACTTTGCGAGAAATGGAGAAACGAACATAGAAAAAATAGATAGGCCCAAGCAGATATAGCCATGGCACAAAAAAGGCCATAAGATGTGGGAATGCTTCAAAGAGATCGTTTAAATAGAGATATTCTCGAAAGACGTATCCGGTCACTATTGCCAGAAGTAGAAGCAGAAATGCATTCTCATTAAATTGTCTTCTGTTTTGGATAACCAGAACGAAGATCAGTAGTCCGCCGTGAATGGAGGAGATTAGAAATAGATTGGTGAATAAACTCATTCTATGATATCTATACTGGTGTACTTGATATTAGTTTTAAATGATTCTGCTCGACTAAAAGTAAATGTCGTAAGCCTTTTGTTTTTGGTAGGCTTTTGATACCGGGTTTTCACATTGAATATGCAAAACTGACCTATGATAAAAATCAACAAAATTCATCATACATATTTTCTTCTGATGGTTGTCTGTCTTTCTTGTCAGTCGCAATCTGCGAATGAAGCAAGCTCTACAACCTGGCTGGATCCTGCACTCGATCTGAACGCTGGCTCCCAACCCATAGTCGTTTGGTTTGAAGATCAATTCTTAGAAAACGGAGATTCCTTCATAAAGATGGTTGAGAAGGTTAAGGGAGAAAAAAGAAGTGACTTAAGAAAAAGAGTGATTGCAGAACTAAAGATGAAAAGCTACTCATCCTTTGAAAAGGTCAGTGGTCAGTTGGAGAACTTGCAAAACGTCAATCAGATTGAGAACGTGAAACAACACTGGATCGTAAATGGCTTTACCTGTGAGACTACAGCAAACGGGCTTACCGAACTACGGAAATTGGACGGTGTAGCAAAGATCTTCCTAAAACAGCCTGCTTTTTCAAGTTCGAACCCGTCTATGGGTCCCAAGTACCTTGTATCGGTCCCTGCCTCACGATTTTCAATCAAAGAAGTTGAAAATTCTCCTTGGAACATAAAGCAGATAAGAGCACCCGAAGTTTGGAATGCTTATGGTATTATTGGTGAAGGCACACTGAATGTTGTTCATGACTTTGGTTTCAAATTGGATATTCCACCACTGGCGGAAACGATCTACATCAACGACGATGAGATTCCCGGAAACGGTATTGATGATGATGAAAATGGATACATCGATGATTATCATGGCTATCATTTTGATGCAGGAAATGCTAACCTTAACAATCCATTTATGCGGAGAGCCACCATCATACATGGCAATGCATGTGCGGCGATGATCTCAGGTACTTTTGCTACTGGCACAAAACAGGCAATTGGGATAGCTCCAGGTTCAAAGTGGGCTCCAGTGATTGGCTCTGCAAACATTGAACAAGCTGTTGAGTGGGCAATCGAACAAGGTGCGGATACCTACAGCATGAGTTTTTCTCAGCCAAGTCTGGGAGAGTTTAGAACCCATTGGAGAAAAGTGATGGAGCAAGGAACGTTTTGTGGTGTTACGTTTATCTCAGGAGCGGGCAATTTCGCGGCAGGACCAAACGAAGCACCTGTTCCAGTACAAATGCGAAATCCTGAAGACATCCCGAACGCTGTGCTGGGCGTGGCAGGAGTAGGAGAGGACGGCAATCGACCTCCGTTTAGCAGTCAAGGTCCGGTGGAGTGGAATACCCACCATTATCAGGACGGAACAGTCAAAAAACCAGACTTCGCAACTCTAAACTACCAGATATCATGTGTCGATCCAGAAGGCAACCTCTCCAATATGGCTGGCGGCAATTCATTTGCCGGTCCGCACATGGCCGGGACAGTTGCATTGATGTTGTCAGCAAATCCTGAGTTGAATCCCTGGGAAGTAAAGGAAATCCTGATCAAGACCGCCAAAGACATAGGCGAACTAGGCTTTGATTATCAGTCAGGTCACGGCTTTGTCAATGCGTTTGATGCGGTGACTGAGGTAATGAATCGGATGAAATAAAATCATCTGTGAACTAGCTTGAAAACGGAACTCTTGAAAAAACACGTCGCACAACAGGAATGAAGAAGTCTAAACTTTCTGAATCATAGTCTGGATCGAATGAGGACTGGTCCCAATTTTCACAGAAGTCAATAGCCGATTGGTAATAGGGAGACTCTTTCAGTCGCTCTCGACTGTTTCGATCATCTTCACTAAGGCTTTTGTTGTAGTACATCTGGAACGTCCCATGATATCGCACGACCCAAGTTACTTCTTCTCTCAAGAACGGTCTCAAAATTTCAGCCGCCACTTGACCGTGAGTAAAGGGAGCCAGCACGTCTCCAACATCATGAAGTAGTGCTGCCACAATCCAGTCATCGTCCGCACCATCTCTCATAGCTCTCGTGGCACATTGAAGTACATGATCAAGCCGACTAATCTTGTAGGCACCGTCGTCTTTGGCCATTTCTTTTAAGTGGTCAATCAAGCGGTCTGGCAACTCTGATGCTGTTGCTTCATCATTTTCCCTGATAATAATGTAATCTTCCACAGATCCGTCTTTCATAGAAGTGAAACCAACTGTTCTTTCTGATTGTAACTTCGACATTAGTATTCCTTTTCTGTATTTATAAAAAGCTCATTTCTTTTCCCATTTTTGATCGCCTCATACGAACGCTGAAAGCTGGAACCGACATCTTCAATGGTAGTTAATCCGGATTGGTGTGGTGAAATAGTTACACTTTCATTACTCCATAGTGGCGAGTTTTTTGGCAGTGGTTCCACAGCGAAAACGTCCAGAATTGCTCTGCGAACGCGTCCCGACTCAATACCCTTTACAAGTGCCTCTTCATCTACAGAATCACCTCGCCCAACATTAATGAAGATCACATTATTGAGCTTTTTGAAAAAGTCATCTCCAAGAACGGAGGAAGTTTCGCTGGTACTGGGTAGGGCCCCAATGACGACATCAATATTCGATAGGTCTCCTAGAGAAACCCACGTTCGTATTTCATCAAACGACTCAACGGGCCTTTGAGAACGATTCAGTCCGATAATTTTCTTCACTTGTCCATTCAGCCGTTTAGCAATTCCACTACCGATGGATCCTGTTCCCAATATCAACACCTCTTGATCAAATAGGTTGGCAGTCGGAATCTGCTTCCAGATTGATCTTTTTTGATTTTCGTAAATGGGAAAAAGAGACTTAATCTCGGCTAAGATTTGAGAAAGACAAAATTCGCCCATTTTCGACCCTAAAGCTCCGGTGGTTCTGGTGATTGTTGTCTCCTGTTTTAACGAGGGTATTTTCAAGTAAGAATCTACACCAGCTCCGAAAGCATGTATCCATTTAATGTGGGAAATATCCTCTCCTTTTAGAAAATTAAATCCTGCGAGTACATCGGCAGTTGGGAGTAGAGAAAGAATCTCATCCTTTGATTCAGCCCGAACAATGGAAAAATCTGGATACTCGTTTTTCACGAAGTCGCAAAATTCTGATGATAACCTACCTGATGTTAGAATTCTCTTATACATCCCACTCGAAGTTAGAGTTAGTCCATGTAAACAAAAAAAGCAGCCTTCGAGAGACTGCTTTTCGATTTAATAATCAGTTTGGCTAAAGCTCTGTTGTCTCTTGCAACTCCAGATCTTTCACGTTGTCATCTGGATTACGGTCTATCAATTTGTAGATAGGGTCGATACCTGCCTTCAATGGCTTTTCAGATACTGTGATTTGGAAAGTTTTCACCTGATCATCTATCAGGTGTTTTTTGAGATAGAGTAACTTATCCTCACCTTCATCATCCTCTCCGTAAACCCCAATATCAATGTAGTCTTTTATGGCTATGGTCGTCTCCGTACCAAGACTATCTGCCCGATACTTAATTGCATCAACCTCAAGATTAATGGTGTAGCTGCTGTCAGCATTCACAACGTAGGTGGCATCTGTTGTCTTGTTTTCAAACAGTGTAATGTTTTCAAACATATCGTCAATGACGTACTGCAAACTGTCCGGCGTAACTTCTCGGAAATATCCAATCAAATCGGCTGACGTAGGATATCTCCCTTCTACAAACCCCCAATCTCTCCGGAATCGTTTTAACGCCACATTCACACTATCTTCAGTGATGTAGTCTTGCAGCGCGTACATGACCAAAGAACCTTTTCTATAGTGGATGTATCCTTGACCTTCCACTTGATCCAAAGTCATCTCTTTCTTGCGTTCAAAAGTCCGTCCGAACAAATAACTATTTAACTCATGCTTGAGGTACTTCTGGATAATCTCTTCGGGAGATTCTTGTTTCATGACCATTAGTGCTGAATACTGGGACATGGTTTCGGAGAGCATCGCATTTCCTTTTACGCCAGCTTCCGTTACCTGATGTCCCCACCATTGATGAGCGACTTCATGTGCTGTCACATAAAATGGAAGGTCTACATCGTCTTCCTCAATTTTCTGAACAAAACCGATCGCTTCCGAAAACGGCACCGTGTTCGCGAATGATTGGGCGAAGGAAGAGTATCGCGGAAATTCCATAATTCTCATCTGCCTGAATTGATATGGCGAGAAATTCGCCGTGTAGTAGTCAAGCGACTTTTTCAATCCACGCATCATGCGATCCAGATTGTACTCATGTCCTTTATGGTAGTAGATCTCCAGGCTGACATCATCTAGCGTATCAGATGGAGCATTCCAAACATCTCTTTCCACTTCGTAATCGGCCGAGACAATAGAGTAGAAACTCACCATTGGTACATCCATCTTGTAGTGATAGAACACACGATCCCCTTCAAACCATTTCTTCTGAAGATAACCAGGAGCAAGTGCGATTTGAGAAGAGTCCGTGCTGACAACAATTTCGAATTTGATTTTATCTGCATCATCACCAAACAGACTTTGACTCAAGCCACGTGGATCGTCACGCTCCATCATACGTTCCTTCTCTTCCAGGTCATTATCTTTTCGGTCATCATCGTCTCCCAATTCAAAGCCTGCATTGTAACCAATAGATGGAAAATAGCTGTTATCGAAAAATGTTCCGTTGTAGACTACTCGCGTGTTGCTTCCACTCTCTTTGAAACCTTCGGTAATAAAATCTACCTTGAAGTCCATTTTCAATTCAGCACCAGAGTCTAATGAATTTTTCAACGTGAAGATAGTGTAACCATAATCATCCAAACGCTCCTTTACCGTTGCCATCTCACCAAAGTCCAGCGTGGTTTTGAAATCACTATTACCTCCGTCCTGAATATGAACTTCAGTGATTGGCTCGGCTTTTTTGTTCCTCAGCGTATAGAATCCTGACGCTGTGAAATTCCGATCTTTTGGAAATATGTCAACCGCAACATTGGTTTCAGTAATCTTTGGCTGGTTAATGAATTCGTATTGTTTCAGTTCTTTCTCATAATTAGCCTGTATCACATTCTGATCTTCCGAATTTCTGTATTGGTTTTTGACATTTGTGTTATAGTAAATGTATGCACCGGAGAAAAGGAACAGTGTAATCGATCCGAAAAGAAAAATCAGTAAACTTCGACCCATTCTCAATTTACCTACCTTCAATCTGCTTTTTAGAATAGCATCCGTGCCCCTGACGGAAAACATGATCGATATTCCAAAAAAGAACATGGAAAGCCCTATCCAGTAGATGTTAAACCATGAAAATGGAGTCACATAATGACCAAATGAATTCATTTCTGAATACTGCCCGAGATTAGCTCTGGCGAAGTAGAACATGTTGTGCTCCACACCCAACTCATCTAGTATGATGAAGGAGATATAGAACAAGATCATAAGGGCAAATCCCAGGAATTTCTGATTGACAACCACCTGAATGAAAAAACCCAGGAAGGTGTACAATGCCATCAATAAAAGAGTATCTGTAAAGAGTTTTTTGAAGTATAAGCCAATTTCAATAGCTGGATATCCTTGAATTATCTGGATGATAATCCCGCATAAGATTAGTACGGCAAGGATGGTCATGTGAACCATGACAAATCCAAAATACTTTCCTGTGAGACCAACTACATCTTTATAGGGTAGAGCGTCATATATGAGGTTGATCTTGGTGTCGCGCTCCTTCCAGATAAGTTCGCCTGAATAGAAGACTATCAGAATGATGAAAAACACCTGAAAGGCACCAATGATTCGAAGCATGTTGCTGGTGGTGCTGTAGGTAGAAATATCATACCCGCCAGAGTTGGAAACAAAGGCGATGATAAAGACAAAAAGAACTCCTGCCAATACAATAAACCTAAACGGTATCTGCTTGACGATCCATTGGAAATAGAACCATGACAGTTTCCTGATCTGTATGAAAGATGCACTCAGCCCGTAGTTGAGCTGGGCTTTTGGTATATCAAAACCTGTTCCAGTTGATGCTTGATTTTCTTTCAACTCTTTTTTTCCACGTTTGGCATTTCCAGCCATGTTGTAGGAGAACTTGAAGAAGGTGAGAAGCAGCGCGAAAATGCCAACTCCTATCCAGACCAATCGATTGTAAAGCACTACTCCTTCAAGCGGAATGAGATTTGAATTCTGTTCTGCAACCGTCCAATACTGCGTCATGACCACATTGGCACCAAATCCGAAAGGGTCAAGGATTCCGGCCATATTTCGATTGTCTAGTTCCGCTAAAAACGAAGAGGCAATCAAATAACCCATAAACAGAATGACTGCTTGAGCATAGACTACAACCATTTTTTTACCTAGAGTGCCGCCAGCGAAGAAAATCGCGCTGAAGAAAAACAGGTTAGGCAGAGCAAAAAGCATGAAGGGTTGAAAGTAATGGTAGGCATTAAACGCCTGCAGTTTTTCCTGATCCATCCACGGCCATGGGATTGCATGACCCGCCATCATCCCCCACAAGATGCCTGATGTGATGATTACTAAAATCAAAAATGATCCAATAAAACGTCCAGCCAGGTACTCATTTTTCTTCAAAGGGGTAGTGAAAATCATTGAGGCGGTGGAATGCTCAAAATCCCTCAGAACCGGTACTCCCATAATCGCTGAGGCGATAAACGTCCCTAAGAACATCGTGAACAACATGATGGTCATAATGACCGTTGGCGCATTTTCCATCAATTTGCCACCACTTCCTCCAGCTTGAACGATGTCTGTTGTGACTGCCAGAAACGCAATCAAGAACAAAAGTGCAAAGTAGATGTAAGTGGCAGGCCTCGCGAGCCTGTACTTAAATTCAAATTTTATTACTTCTAGCATGATGTTTTGGTTTAGGCTGGTACAGCTTCAGATTCTTTTTCTTTCTCTTGAATGTGCGTGAAGTACACATCTTCCAGATCAACTGGTTCCGAATTGAACGACCCATCTGGTTTGCTATCACTGTAAACATGGATCACAGGTTTGCCTGCCATCCTTCTTTCTGAAATTACATTGAAACTATTCTTGTGTTCCTCCAATTCTTCCTTCTCTATCGATTTGCTCCAGATTTTTCCCTCTGAAGATTTCAAGGCATCAATTGGATTTCCTTCCATCAAAACAGACCCTTGATGAATGATGGCCATTTTAGTGCATAGCTCCTTTACATCATCTACAATGTGTGTTGAAAGAATGACCACGGTGTTTTCGCCTATTTCGCTCAATAGATTAAGGAACCTATTTCTCTCTGCTGGATCAAGGCCAGCGGTTGGTTCATCCACGATTATTAATTTTGGACTGGAGATTAATGCCTGAGCAATGCCGAAGCGTTGTTTCATACCTCCTGAATACCCACCAAGACTTTTGTTTCTATGTTGGTATAGGTTGGTTTTGTGCAAAAGCGTCTTGACCAGGTTTTTGCGCTCTTTGCTGTTTGTAATACCTTTTAGAACCGCCAGATGATCCAATAATACTTCAGCAGATACTTTTGGGTAAACTCCAAATTCCTGTGGTAGGTATCCCAAGATCTTTCTGACCTCTTCTTTTTCCGCCAATACATCCAGGTCACCAAGCATGATGGAACCGGCATCGGCCTCCTGCAATGTGGCAATGGTTCTCATTAAGCTCGACTTCCCGGCTCCGTTTGGTCCTAAAAGGCCAAACATTCCCATTGGGATATCAAGTGAGACATCATTTAAAGCCTTAACTCCGTTTGGATAGGTCTTTGATAAATTTTGGATGGTCAGATTCATAGGTTCATTTCTTTTTTATAATCGATGCATTAGTAGGAGAAAAGTTATGATTTATTACACTTTTTGTGATCAGTGGTAATATTCAAAGATTAAGTGCCAATTTATAGTCGACCTGTTAAGCTTAATATATTAGTCTAGTCAGTCTCTAACTGTGAAAATTTGTATGAAAATGTTCCGGCATATAGGTCGACGATAATGTGTGTGAGCATTGCGAGCCACAGCGATCCTGTAAAGTAATAGATCATTGAAAAGAACAATCCAAGCCCGAAAGCCTTGACTGCATTATTGAGTTTTGTTGTGGCATGAGCAACGCCAAATAGAATGTTGACGCCCAAGATCGCAATCGAGATATGAACATGTAAACCAACGATCCAGACAAGAAACCCTCGGAAAACAACTTCTTCAAAAATTCCGGCAACAAAGGCAGTAGCCATCATCCATCTGTACTCTCTACGATTTTTGGGCAAAATATGTCGAACACCTTCAAGGCTTTTTCTTGCGCTTTCAATTTTATCCTCAGGTATTCTGATTTTGCTAATTAAGAAAAAGGCAATCCCGGAAGATATGAGCAATGCAAGAATCCAAATTGGATTTCGAATAAACTCAAGTCCGACAACTTCAAGAGGAACTCGTTCTATTTTGATAGCCGCTGCTACCGTCAAAGTGATAATACCGAGGGCCAGGATTGTGCCTTTGTACACGTCGGCCAACGCTTCAGGATTTTCCTCCAGTTTCTCAATGGTTTTCTTGCTCGTTAAGACAGCGTAGAGCGGAAAGAGCACTCCGACAATAATTGCGGCTATGATTGAGTAGTCTATCGTGTTCATTTTTCAGTACTTATAATTGACTGCCACAATTTCTGACCTTGTGAGACTTCAAACTTGTTTTTTATCAATCGTTCAGGAGGAGTTTTCTCCGTTTTTTCACTAACCTTTATAGCTTTTGCAAAATTGAGGAGACCCATTGGAAGGCCTTTTTCGTCCATCACTTTCTGTAATTTCTTCCTTATTTCTTCTTCATCATCTGACTCAACAGTGATAAGTAGAAGTTCCTCATCTTCGAGCAAACTCTTTACCTTTTTTGCAATCGACTTCAAGTCATCGGGAGAAATAAAAAAATGCTTCTTGAAAGCCCTAGAAAATGTTTCGTAATCCTTGTATCCGAAGTGGAATGCGAGTTTGTGTACCGTACCTTTCCCCTCACTGATTAGTTCATAAGCCTTGGCCATTTTCATCTCTTCGATGAAAATAAAGGGAGTACGCTTCGTCTCTTTTTTGAAAATCCTATGAAACTGTGACGGAGATAGACATGCAACCTCGGCAAGTTCCTCCAATGTCAATTGCTGATGCAAATTGACCTCTATGTGGTCGAGCGTGTTAGCAATTCGCATATCCATTATCCAAAATTAAGGAGTGCAATGGAAGCTTGTATGACGAATCTTGCTAAAATGATGATTAACCCTGAAAGGGGAGCACTACCGAGTGCTCCCTTGCCAATGAGGTCATCTCGCTCAATACACTTTTTCTTTTTCTTGAATGAAACTAAAAGCGTGGTCTAAATCACTGATCAAATCGATAGCGTCCTCTATCCCACACGATAGGCGTATCAATGAATCTTGTACTCCCGACTGAAGTCTTTTTTCTCTTGGTATTGAAGCATGGGTCATTTGTGCTGGATGGCAAAGCAAGCTTTTTACTCCACCCAAACTCTCAGCAAGTTTGAAATACTTGGTCGACGTGACGAATTCATTGGCTGCCTCTGTACTGTCCTCCTTCAGGCTAAATGAGATGACACCACCAAAAATTCCATTTTGCTGCTCTTTGGCGATTTCGTGGTTTTTGTGCGTTTCAAGTCCCGGATAGTATACCTGATCAACTTCCTCTTTTGTAAGAAGGTACTTAGCAATTTCAAGGGCGTTTTCACTCTGTTTTTCGAACCTCAATTTCAGTGTTTCAATGCCACGAATCGTTAAAAAACAGTCCCAAGGACCTAGAATACCACCAGATGCATTTTGAATGAACTTTATCTTCTCGGACAATTCCTCGGTACTAGTGACAACCAAGCCGGCTACTAAATCCGAATGCCCCGCCAGATATTTGGTCCCGCTGTGAATTACGATATCAGCTCCGAGCTGGAGAGGTTTCTGAGCTACGGGACTTGCAAACGTATTGTCCACTACAACCAGCGCATCGAAGCTATGAGCTATTGCCGCTATCTTTTCGATATCTGAGACTTTAAGCGTTGGATTGGTGGGGGTTTCAAGCCATACCAATTTGGTTTTCTCGTTGATGTATTCCAACACATTGTTTGCCTCAGTGGTATCTACGTAGTGTATTTTAATATCGAATTTTTCATATACATGTGTGAAAAGACGGTAAGCTCCTCCGTAGATGTCATCGACAGCGATGATTTCATCCCCTGCCTCCAGAAGTTTGACGACCGAATCAATTGCTGCTAATCCTGTGGCAAAGGCGAATCCATTGTGACCACCTTCTAGTTTGGCTACAATTGTTTCCAAAGCCAGTCTTGTGGGATTGTTGCTTCTGGCATAGTCAAAGCCCTTGTTTACACCTGGCGCTTCTTGCACGAAGGTCGAGGTTTGGTACACGGGAACTGAGATTGAACCGGTTAATTCGTCTACCGGAACTGAATGAATAATTTCTGTTGTGCTGCTCATTGTAGTATTTGTTTAGAGTTAATCTCAGCAAGAGCAGCTTCAGGAAGAACCATAAAAAAAGGCTCTCCTGACAAGTCAGAAGAGCCTTTTGTTCCAAAATGGAAAATGCTTTATCTGCACTTATCTTCCCCTTTCGGGTGGAGTTAGCACCTTCCGACCAATTGTCGGGGTTGCTAAAGCGTCATCGGGCCATTCCCTCGGCTTTTCTTGATAAGAATATTATTTAAAAGAACTAGGGCGCAACATTAACATGGCTTACTGAATTTTCCAAATGTCAATATCAATCAGCTTCGAAAAAAGCCTGAGCTATCTAGATTGACTATATTGGCTGATCTAAAATCAACCTAATGCTCAACGATAAGAAAACCATCAATGCCTGGTGTATGTACGACTGGGCCAATTCTGTATACTCACTCACCATTACCTCGGCTATTTTCCCTATTTACTATCAAGCTGTTGCGGTCAATGCGAATGGAGGGGACCGTGTAAGTTTTTTTGGAGTGGAAGTTGTGAACTCCGTGTTGTATTCTTATGCCCTCTCAGCGTCATTTTTACTGGTTGCAATTGTATTGCCAATCCTTTCTGGAATTGCGGATTATGCAGGAAAGAAAAAATTCTTTTTAAAAGTGTTCATGACAATAGGGTCACTTTCATGTATGGGTCTCTTCTTTTTTACTGGAAAAAACATTGAGTGGGGGATATTCTGTTCGGTATTTGCCAGTGTAGGGTATTCGGGTAGCTTGGTATTTTATGATGCCTTCCTAAATGAAATTGTGACGGAAGACAAACGAGACATAGTAAGTGCAAAAGGCTACTCCTATGGATACATGGGAGGCGTAATCCTTTTAGTTATTAATCTGGTGGTTATTGAAATGTATGATGTTTTTGGGTTGGCAAATCAAGGCATTGCTTCCCGGATTGCATTCCTTACTGTGGGCATCTGGTGGATTGGGTTTTCATTATATGCGATTTCAAAGCTTCCAGAAAACGTTCACAACCGAAAGCCAGAGGGCCACTTTTTGACCAATGGATACAAAGAACTAAGAAATGTTTGGATGCAGCTCAAGGAAATTGGTAACATGAGAAAATACCTCTGGGCTTTCTTTTTCTACAATATGGGAGTACAGACTATCATGTACTTGGCTGCTCTTTTCGGGTCCAAGGAGTTGCATATGGAATCATCAAAATTGATAATGACCATTCTGATCATTCAATTTGTAGGAATCGCTGGTTCTTACCTGTTCGCTTTTTTGTCAAAGAAACGGGGAAACGTGAACTCACTGATGACAATGATCGTGATTTGGATATTTTGCTGCTTGTACGCGTACGTGGTGAAAAGAGAAGTGGAATTTATTGCCTTAGCTTCAGTAGTGGGACTAGTAATGGGAGGAATTCAGGCATTATCCAGAGCTACTTTTTCCAAGATCATGCCTCAGGATACGAAGGACACAGCCTCTTTTTTCAGCTTTTATGATGTTACCTACAACCTTTCGATTGTTTTTGGAACGTTCGCTTATGGGTTCATTGAGCAGCTTACAGGAAGTATGAGAAACAGTGCTCTTGCCCTCGCTTCCTTTTTCGTGATTGGAATCCTCTTTCTGTCTCAGGTCAAACTAAAAGATGCAACTCCTCAAGCTGCCTGAATATGAACCGCGCATCCAAGCTGATGAAATCTTCTGCCTGGTGCGTCGTAAATGGATAAGCCTAACACCAGAGGAGTGGGTTCGTCAAAATTTCCTAAACCTACTGATTGAGCACCTTTCTTATCCTCGCGGGATGATAAAACTGGAGCACTCAATGCACTATTTTAAGAATATGAAGCGATCAGACATTACCGTGCTAGATCGTGAAGGAGAGGTTTTTCTTTTGGTTGAGTGTAAATCACATAAAGTGAAATTATCGCAAAAGACCGTTTCGCAACTTTCTCAATACAACAAAGTTCTCAATTCAAAATACCTTGCAATAAGTAATGGATTGAAGCATTTTATCTGGAAGAAGGGAGAGCGTGACTTTGAGCAAATTGACGTTTTTCCTAGTTTTAGATAGACCTTAACCATCAAAAAGATGAAGAAAAAGGAACTTAGAAAAAGAAAAAATCAAAACTATGCTCGATTGATTATCGCTATTATCGGGGTTTTGATATTTCTCTTTTTGACTTTTGACCTTGTAGTCACCGATTCGATTTCTGACTTTGGCTATGGTAGATTTCTAATAGTTCTCATCTGGCCTTCAGTGATTTCGATTCTCTTTTGGAAGTTTATGGAGGAGGAACGGAAATTGAAAGACTTAGTCAAATAAACCATATTAGCCATATAATCGTTACTTTTACACATATCTGCTGAGCGCTTGAAGAGCAAACCACCCATAAATTTCGGCAGATGAAAAAACTACTAGACCACATTCCTTCGTTTACGAAGAGTTTCTATTTCCTTTCAACACTATTCTTTGTGTTTTGGCTATCGTTTATTGATAGCAATGATTTATTTCTACAGGGAGCACTGAAAACCAAGCAGTCAGAATTGGTTGAGGCTAAGAAATTTTATGAAGATCGAATTTTAGAGGTCAAAAATGATCGTGAAGCATTGCTTAACAATCCGGAGCTTTTGGAGAAAATTGCCCGTGAGAAATATTTGATGAAAAAAGAGAACGAAGACCTTTATATCATCGTTGACTGAGTATGAAACTTGGTATTTTTTCAATTCTACTATTGGCGTCCATCGGCCTAACTGCACAAAGCAAATGGTCTGATAGATTCTATTTTGGCGGTGGATTTGGACTTAGTGCAGGAGGGAATGGTACAAATATTAGCCTTTCTCCTCAGGTGGGGTATAAAGTTACACCACGCTATTCCGCTGGTGTTGGGATCACCTACCAATATGTTAAAATTAAGGGAATTGATTCTAGTATCAATAATTATGGTTGGAGCGTATTCAATAGGTACAATATCACCCGTCAGTTTTTTGCATACTCAGAGTTTGAGAATCTCCAATTTGAATACTTCACTTCCTTATCTCCTGAGAGAACTGCCAGGACTGGATACAACAGTTTGCTTGTAGGAGCTGGGTATTCTGAGTCGCTAGCGGGTAGAGCTTCATTCAGTATCAGTGCGTTGTACAATGTGCTTTATGATCCTGCAGACCCAATACAACCGTACGATAGCCCTTGGGTGATTCGAGCTGGGGTTGGCATTGGTATTTTCTAAATTCAGATCTTAGTCGTAGTCAACAAAATCTTCTTCCTCAACAAAATTGAATTCTAAATCTAGAAGTTCGCTGTAGTCTTCTCCGGCCTCAAACATATCTTCATCCATAGGCTCGTAGTACCAATTGATGTTTAGATCAATTCCTGTAGTTTCAATTCTCTTTAATTGTTTGAATACATCGTAGAGACATTTTGAAGAACTTGTATTGAAGTATTCTAACCTGATGTCAACATCGAGTTTGGTAAGTGCTACTTTATCAGACTTCAGCGCGTCCATTAGGGGAGAGTAAAAAAGCACACTATTTTCAGGGCTGGATCTTCCAAACAATTTGATAGATCCCTCTTCCATGTTCACATCTATTCCCGGAGTAGTTCTAGTGGCGTCTTTTTGATAAATCATCAGGGCGAGTACTTATTTGTGTATAGTAAGTTTAGTTACTAGACGGGGATTTTAAAAAAAAGTTAGACGAGCGTTAGAAATGCTTCGTCGGATACTAAAAATCGCTTGACGATGTGTTAATGGGACTTATTTTAACACAATTAATTCCCTAAAAAATTATTTTTCCTTGAAATTGACGCTTGAAACTCTACGCTTTCAAGCGTCATTTAATGTCTTTGTAGGTGCTTTTTAACTTATTGACAGACATGATCAGTAGCTTTTCCAGCAGTTCAATATCTATATCAGCCAGCTTTTTCACATATAAACAACCAACACTTCTTTTGTGCTTTCCAATCTGAGCTAAAAGTTGCTCCGCTCCATTTCCATATCCGCCCATCATATAAATGGTCAGGTTCTGTTTGCGAGGAGAAAATCCAGAAAGAAACCAATCCCCCTCCCTTCCTGACTTGTATTTGTAGTGATATTCACCAAACCCAACAATTGATGCGCCCCACATTTTTGGTTTTTCACCAGTTATCCTGCTAAGCAGGTTCAATAGTTCTCTGCAGTCGTCCCTCTTTACTTCGGATTCAATTGAATCGATAAACTGCTCTACACTTGCGTCGTTGGGTTTTGTCTTTAGTTCAGCCATAGTTGTTCGATTTCTAGCGTTTTGGACGCTCAACAACTATCCTAAAGTTACCCCAAATTTCTCTCCTAAATTTCTCAAATCTTGGACGACTTGCGGGAGTACTGGTATTCCTTCCTTGGACCTTTGTTCTTCCATTTCCCTCTCCGGATCACCCGGAATTAGTACTTTCTCCTTGCTATCTACTGTCTCGGAAGCTCTAAAACGCTGTATCCAATTGTCCATGTGACGCTTGAATTCATCTGCTTCCCGGAAAGCATCAACACGCATTGCTCCAAAGAAATGGCCAAGACCGTCTCCAACAGGATTTGGATTTGGTTCAATGAAGGCAACGAAAGGTGGTACCCAAGGTCCGTAATTTGCCCCAGAGAGCACTGCAGAAAGGATATCGACTACAGCGCCAAGCGCATAGCCTTTATGCGATCCATGCTCCCGATCTCCTCCTAAAGGCCGCATTGAGCCTCCTTCAATGAGTCCTTTTGCATTCGTGGTAATGTGGCCCTCCTGATCTTGGAGCCAACCTTCCGGAGCGTCCAGCCCTTTTCTCTGAAGTACTTCCAATTTACCGTTTGCAGCTGTAGTTGTAGCCATGTCCAGAACGAAGGGAGGTTGATCTTTTGCTGGAATGGCAATTGAGATGGGGTTGGTTCCAAGCAGACGTTCCTTGGAAAATGTTGGAGAAACTAGCGGACTTGCGTTGGTAAGTGAGATTCCAATGCAGTCATGCTCCAATGCCATCATTGCGTGATATCCAGCAATACCGTAATGATTAGAATTTTTCACTGCTACCCATCCAGATCCAACTGTTCTGGCCTTCTCAATCGCCAGATTCATAGCATGGGGACCCACCACCAAGCCTAACCCTAAATCACCGTCTACCACAGCTGTGGAGGGCGTTTCATGAGTTGTCTTAATGTCGGGGTTGGCATTTAGTCTTCCTTTCTCATGAAGCCTGACATATCCAGAAAGTCGCGCCACACCGTGTGAGTCGACGCCTCGCAAATCAGCACTAATTAATACTCCAGCTGCCTGACTTGCATGCTCTTCGGAACAGCCGATTTTTTGTAGGAGTTGTGATGTGAATCGAAATAAGTCTTCTTTGGAATAAAGAGTTGCTTCGGCCATAATACAATATTAAATCAATTAGGTGTTTCGGAATTTCTCACAGTGTCGATGGTGTTGAAAAGCACACCTTCTTTTAGTGCATAAGCAGATATCCTGAGATTGGTAATACTTAGTTTTTTTATGAGATAATTGATGAGTGTGGTTGCAACAACAATCATATCTACCCGCATTTCGATCATCCCCGGTATTGCCAATCTTTCAGTTCTTGTCTTAGTAATTAATTCCTGGTAGATGTGATGAAATGAACTAATTGGTAAGGGTAATTCCGTTTGATTCTCTTCAATGGCATAGTTTTCAGAAGCGCAGTAAATGTCACTCAAGGTGTCAAAAGTTCCAGAGCAGCCAACCAATATCCGAGGATTATGGATGCTACATTGTTCTACTAGCTCAGCCAGTTCGGATCGGAAATATGCTTCGAGATCACTCAATTCTGATTTTCCAATTGGATCTGCATGATGGAACTTTTCAATTAGTCTTTGTCCACCAACTTCGAAACTTCTTAACCAGTAGGTCTTGGTGTTGTCAGCAATAATAAATTCGATGCTTCCTCCGCCAATGTCCATGATGAGGTGTTTTTCATCCCCTAAGTCAAGGGCTTTCCGTGCTCCCACTAGAATTAGTTCTGCCTCCCTTTCTCCTGAAATAATCTGTATGGAGATTCCTGTTTTACGTTCAATTTCTTTAACAAGATTAATTCCATTTGAGGCGTTGCGAATCGCACTAGTACCAGTTGCAAAAATCTTTGAAATCTTTGATTGCGCTATTTTCTCTTTGAATGCAACAACGGTGCTTATTGCCCGCTCCCATGCTTCGTCGGTTATCTTGTCTTTGTTAATGCCTTTCTCACCAATTCTAACAGCTACACGTTCTTTATGAAAAACATGCTGTGTCTCCTCCGTCACTTCTGCAAGCATTAAGTGGAAGGTGTTGGTACCCATGTCTATGACAGCGATCTTCATTAGCGCCCGCAATATAATGGCGATTGTTTCGATTTTTGATTTCCTGGAAATGAAAGATTGATAAAATATCTATGTCGTTAAGAAAACGGAATTAATTCATCTGTCGAATCAATCCAAGAGTCGTCCTTATCTTTGCCGCTTTCCAATAATTATGAGTTCAGAAAAACCAAAAACAGCTACGAACATTCAAACGATCGCACAGAAGGTTGAACGACTGGAGGCAATGAATGAGGAAGCCCTGAAGGGTGGTGGTGAAGACCGGATTGCAAAACAGCATGAAAAGGGAAAGCTCACAGCTCGGGAACGCATTGATCTTTTATTAGATCCGGGATCTTTTCAAGAAATCGGAAAATTTGTGACCCATCGTGCCACAGATTTTGGGATGGACAAACAAAAAATTTTAGGCGATGGTGTAGTCACAGGATATGGAACAATGGACGGTCGCCTTGTCTACGTCTTCAGTCAGGACTTTACAGTTTTTGGAGGCTCGTTATCTGAGACATTTGCGGAGAAAATCGTAAAGGTTATGGACCTTGCGATGAAAAATGGAGCTCCGGTTATTGGATTAAATGATTCAGGCGGTGCTCGTATTCAGGAAGGTGTTGTTTCACTTGGTGGGTATGCTGATATTTTTTATCGAAACACGTTGGCTTCTGGAGTGGTACCGCAAATTTCTGCCATACTTGGACCATGTGCTGGTGGAGCCGTTTATTCTCCTGCAATAACAGATTTCATTTTCATGGTAGAGAATTCTAGTTACATGTTTGTGACAGGACCCAACGTAGTGAAAACTGTGACCCAAGAAGATGTAACAAGCGAGGAATTGGGTGGAGCACAGACACATGCTTCAAAGAGTGGTGTCACACATTTTGCATGCCTCAATGAGGCAGAATGCATCCTACAAATCAAGCAGTTGCTCAGCTACATTCCTTCCAATTGTGAAGAAGAACCACCAAGATTTGATTATGAATTGGGTGAAGAAACACGAGAGCAATTAGATACAATTTTGCCAGACAACCCGAATCAACCTTATGATATGCATGAGGTGATTGATGGTATCATTGATGCAAATAGTTTCCTGGAAGTGCACAAAGATTTTGCTGGAAACATCCTCTGTGGTTTCGGTCGATTGGCCGGACGGAGTATTGGGATTGTCGCCAACCAACCAATGGTAATGGCTGGAGTTCTGGATATTCAATCAAGCACGAAAGCTGGACGATTTGTTAGATTCTGTGATAGCTTCAATGTTCCATTGTTAGTGCTCGTTGATGTTCCCGGGTTTTTGCCCGGAACAGATCAGGAGTGGAATGCCATTATCACGAATGGAGCTAAACTACTGTATGCCTTCAGCGAAGCTACGGTGCCGCGGATTTCTGTAATCACACGAAAAGCATATGGTGGAGCCTACGATGTGATGAATTCCAAGCATATTGGAGCAGATATGAACTATGCATGGCCAACTGCTGAAATTGCAGTAATGGGAGCACAAGGAGCTTCGGAAATTATTTTTAAGAAGGATATTAAATCAGCAGATGACCCGAATCAAAAACATCAGGAAAAAATCAATGAATACACAGAGAAATTCGCCAATCCGTACATTGCCGCCTCAAGAGGATTTGTTGATGAAGTGATTATGCCGAAAAACACACGAATCAAACTTATTCACGCATTTTCAATGTTAGAAAATAAGGTGGATAGTTTGCCTAGAAAGAAGCATGGAAATATTCCGTTATAGTTTTTGGTACAAAGTAGTAAGTAAATAGTATTAAGTTGAGTTATGGATAAAGTCGCTATTATCACCGCTGCGAGCAAAGGTATGGGTGCTGCAATAGCACAAAAACTGGCAAGTGAGGGATACAAGTTATCACTGATGTCGAGGTCAGAGGGGATCGTCACCTTGTCGAATGCGCTAGATGCATTCTCAATGCAGGGATCGACAGATAATGCTGAAGATCTTCGCGCTTTGGTTGAAACAACTTTGATCAAGTACGGCCGGATTGATGCGGTCGTTTGTAACACTGGTCACCCTCCGAAAGGGAAATTACTGGAATTGACAGATGAGCAGTGGATTGGAGGATTCAATCTTGCTCTAATGAATGTGATTCGTATGGCTAGATTGGTTGTTCCAAAAATGAAAGAAGGTGGCTCGATAGTTAATATCTCCACTTTTGGAGCAAAAGAACCTTCTCTAAATTTCCCAATTTCTTCCGTTGCCAGAACAGCATTAAGCAGCTTCACAAAGCTCTTTGCTAGCGAGTACGGAGCATCGAATCTTCGAATGAATAATGTGTTGCCCGGCTTTATCAATAGCTACCCTGCAGAACAAGAGACGATCGACACTATTCCAATGTTACGACAAGGCACTCCAGAGGAAGTTGCCGAGCTTGTTTCCTTTCTGATTTCAGAAAAGTCATCCTACATAACAGGGCAAGACTTTTTGATTGACGGTGGACTGGTGAAATCGATCTAGGATTTAGTGATTAAATCGATTGACGAATGAATCGATTGATTTAAGTTGCAAACCCTATATCGAAATGATCTAAAATCGAATTAATCTAATTTTGAAAAATGGATAAGAAGAGCAAAGATTTTCTTTTTAAGTATTTAAATAATGCGGCTCCAACGGGCTTTGAGGTCGAAGGCCAGAAAATCTGGCTGGACTACATCAAGCCGTATGTTGATGGGTATGAAGTTGACACGTATGGAAGCGTTTATGGAGTGATAAATCCTAAGGCAAAATACAAAGTGGTGATTGAGGCGCACGCAGATGAGATCAGCTGGTTTGTAAACTACATTACAGACAAAGGATATATCTACGTGGTCAGAAATGGTGGGTCAGACCATCAGATAGCACCATCTATGCGGGTGAATCTGCATACTAAGAAAGGTCCGGTAAAAGGAATATTTGGGTGGCCGGCAATCCATGTAAGAAAAGAAAAAGAGGACAATCCAACGATGAAAAATATCTGCATCGATGTGGGAGCCTCTACCAAAGAGGAAGTTGAAAAGATGGGCATTCATGTGGGTACGGTGGCAACTTTTGAAGATGAACTGATTGAGTTGAATAAGAAATACATTGTTGGGAGAGCACTAGATAATCGTGCAGGTGGATTCATGATTGCTGAGGTGGCTCGCCGACTCAAAGAGAACAAAGTCAAGCTCCCCTTTGGTCTGTATGTAGTTAATGCCGTGCAGGAGGAAATAGGATTAAGAGGAGCCGAAATGATGGCACATCGAATCAAGCCCGATTTGGCAATAGTCACAGACGTAACTCATGATACACAATCTCCGATGTACAACAAGATCGCGAGTGGAGATGTCACAGCAGGAAAAGGTGCTGCTGTAACGTATGGGCCGGCTGTGCAGAATAACGTGCGGGATATGATTTTGAAAGTGGCCGAAAAGAAGAAGATCGCGTTCCAACGAATTGCGGCCTCACGAACAACTGGAACTGACACTGATGCTTTTGCATATTCTGACAAGGGTGTTGCCTCCGCACTGATTTCGCTTCCGTTGAAGTACATGCATACTACTGTGGAGATGGTCCACAAAGACGATGTGGAGAGCGTGATCAAGTTGATCTATGAAACTGTGATCCAGATGAAAAACAACCAGGATTTCAGATACTTAAAATAAATATGAGCGACCTCCTGACAGTCACCGATCAGATGAATCGGGAGGTCACTTTTTCATTCCCTCCAAAGCGGATCATTTCCTTGGTCCCTTCCCAGACTGAATTTCTGCTAGACATTGGTGCTCCTGTTGTAGGGAGAACCAAATTTTGTGTCCATCCAGATGATGAGATAAAGAACCTGGACGTTATAGGCGGAACCAAGAAATTCCGGTTTGATAAGATCAAAGAGCTTAGACCCGATATTATTATCGGGAATAAAGAGGAAAATTATCGAGAAGGTATTGAAGAATTAAGTCAGGAATTCCCGGTATGGATGAGTGATATCTTCACGTTAGAAGACTCTTTCGCTA
Organism: Cyclobacteriaceae bacterium; assembly: GCA_039961455.1. GTDB lineage: Bacteria > Bacteroidota > Bacteroidia > Cytophagales > Cyclobacteriaceae > Ekhidna. The sequence goes on from JBDVJN010000092.1 coordinate 84,959, forward strand.
TGATGGTAAATCTTGGGGAAATTTGTGGTCTGAAAAGGATAGGAGAAGAGATAATCTCTGATTGTAGGTCGGCGCTGGAAACTGTGAAAGGTAAATATTCAGGCAGGGTGATCTATCTGATCTGGAAAGACCCATGGATGGCAGCAGGGAAAAATACATTTATTGACCATCTGCTTGAATTCCTGGGGTATGAAAACCTTGTGACGAGCGACCGCTACCCCTCATTAACGGACCAGGAAATTACCGACTTGAACCCTGACAAGATCTTGTTAAGCTCCGAACCCTACCCATTTAAAGATTCACATATTCCAGTATCAAATAGCCAATGGCCAAAAGCAAAGACTCAATTGGTCGATGGCGAGCTTTACAGTTGGTACGGTAGCAGATTGAAAAATTGGAAGTAACTTTTGACTTCTCAAATTCCTTCAACATGAATACTAGAAGAACCTTCCTAAAAAATAGTGTAGCCATTACTGCAGGCCTTGGTTTGACCGGAGTCTCCTGCGCCGAAGAAGTTAAAGCAAACCGAGAGCTGTCCAAGAATCCAAAAGTTGTTAGCACGTGGGAACACGGCATGCCCGCCAACGAAGGAGCATGGACTGTTTTAGCTGATGGTGGCTCCGCGCTGGACGCTACTGAGAAAGGGGTGATGGTTGTTGAGGCAGACCCTAAATCCACTTCTGTTGGCCTGGGTGGACTGCCAGATCGAGACGGGAACGTGACGCTAGACGCGTGCATCATGGACCATCAGGATAATGCAGGATCTGTGAGCTTTTTGCAACACATTAAGCATCCCATATCGGTAGCACGAAAGGTGATGGAAGAGACACCACACGTCATGTTGGTTGGTGATGGAGCTTTGAGATTTGCTCTTGATCAGGGTTTTGAAAAAGAAGTACTTCTTACAGAAGCGTCCAAAAGGGAATGGGAGAAATGGAAAGGAGAGTCCAACTACATGCCTGAAATAAATTCTGAAAACCACGATACGATTGGGATGATCTGCCAGGATCAAAACGGAAATCTCTCGGGTTCTTGTACTACCTCTGGTGCTGCATACAAAATGTATGGACGTGTTGGAGATTCTCCAATCATTGGTGCAGGCTTATTTGTTGATAATGATCATGGAGCAGCTGTGGCAACAGGAATGGGAGAGCTGATGTTAAAGACGCTTGGATCATTTCTAGTTGTGGAACTAATCCGACAAGGTGCTACTGCGCAGGAAGCGTGTGAGGCGGCCATTCAGCGGATTGTCGACAAGTTGGATTATAAGTCGTTTCAGGTTGGATACCTCGCGATGGACAAGGCGGGGAACACCGGCGCATATGCAATCCACCCTGGTTTCAACTATGCCGAAATGGTCAATGGTAGCAATCGATTGATCGATGCCAAGTCATTTTTGGTTTGAATAGTTGGGCCTCTTGCAGCTCCTAATTGTGATACTGCACGCACCGGCAACTCAACATGTGCTCATCCCCAACCCTGGAATGATAGATCGTTGCATCACCCTTTTTAAGTGTAATAATTCCAGCGGTATTGCTGTCTTTCAGCTCATTGTCCCACCAATTACCGCTAACCCCAAGACCTTTGTATAGGTGACCTGGTTCCGCAAATCCACCATACAACATATGCATATCGCTTTCCTTCCCTTCTATTAAAAATTTCCCTGAATGGTGCCATCCACCAAAGAAGTCAAAAAGGTATCTCCATTCATGGATCGTAGGCACATGCCACCCGTCCGGGCAAGCTTCATTGGCCTGTCGGTAGTTGTAAAGACGACCATACTTTAATGCGTACTCCTTTGTGTCATTATATGCATAGGACCCCTCCACGTCGAACTGAACATTTTCCGCGAACCACGTCCGCTTTATGTCACCGTTGTGGTGTTTCTTAATGAAAGTAATAGTCTTGTAAGTTTTTCCATCTCTTGGATCAGTGAATGACCCAACCTCATGTGAAAATCTTTTGCTGTGATGCTGAGCACTGGCAGCGATGATTAGAGTGAAAAAAGTAATGGTTAGCAGGATTCTATTTTTCATAGTGACTCGATAAATTCAACGTGTTGGTTCTGGAAATTAAGTTAGGCAATTTCTCTCTTTTCTTGTTGTTGGAAAAATGATCGAGAAATATTTCGATGAAAAGAAGATTGTTGGTCGTTTAGGGCTAGAATGTATAGTTAAGTGACCCCCCTTTGGTATTCCATAGGAGTTTGCTATCGTGTTAGTTTGAAGTTTGATAGCTCATTTCGGATTATGAGTTCTTCCGAAAACTGTACGTGAACATTGTCACCAGAGTCGAATCAACAGGAGGCTTTTTTCTTATAGAATGGACTTTGGAACCACCCTTCGCAACCACAGTTGGAATCGTTTGCCTCTACTAGCATAGGAATCTGGATTGGAGTCGATCGTAGTCTGCCAAGCATTTTCCGGTTTCAGTTCCTCAGCCATTGTGGTAAACAAGTTTCCAGCAATGGTGGGATCTCTTATCACTGCGATACACTCGGTGTTTAGATTGGCACTTCTTGGGTCCAGGTTAAAGGTGCCAATTACTGCAACTTCTTTGTCAACTACCATTGATTTGGCATGTAGACCGAAGATGGGTGTGAAGTCTATTTCACGCTGTAGTGCACCGGTCATTACCTGGTAACGGATAGCGGCGTCAGGTCTAAATTCATAGATTTGAAGCCCAATCTCTAAAAGCTTTTCTCGTTCCCTTTTGTAGCCACTAAATGCCTCAAGATTGTCCGTGGACAACAGACTATTTGTCAGAATTTTAATTTCCACTCCCCTCTGGACGGCTCGTTGAAAAAGCTGTTGACTCAGCTCAGTTGTGACTAGGTAAGGAGTCTGAATGTGAACCGATGTTTTAGCATTTTCAATCAGATTGATTAGTGTGTCGGTGCTTAGTCCACCCCCTTCCAGTCCATTGGTGCCGTCATTTTTTCCGGGAAGATCCGATACAAAGGAAATATCATCCACCCAGACAACTTCTCCAGCCGTTGCCAGTTGTTCGAATAGGTTCGGTACGTTTTCAATATTTGTTCGCACGACGGGCCAAAAGTTGTCTGGATTGCATGCGTACTGATGAAGGTATTCAAACTTGACGTCCACATTCATTTCAGCTTCGCTTACACGAACCAGGTCCTCAACGGGGACACTGAGATCACTTTCCCAAAAAAGAGAAAAGGATTCAGAAACCTTGGTGACTGACTTGCCGATAAGCATGACATCTCGATCTCGAAAATTGTAGGCATGATCATAGTCAAAATACTCATCGGCGATGTTTCGACCCCCGGTGATGATCACTTTGCCATCAACGCTAAAGGTCTTGTTGTGCATCCGCTGATTCACTCCTCGAAAATCGCTCACCAAGCTTTGAAGCTTGGCAGGCAGGTTCTTGCCAATATTGGTCGTGGGATTGTAGATTTTGATTTCCAGATTGGGATGGGAGTCGAGCGCAAGCAAATCATCTGCATCCGCCTCTACCATAATGTCATCAACCAGCAATCGAATTTTAACTCCTCTTTCTGCAGCCTTCAGTAGTAAATCTATGGCGATTAGTCCGACGTTATCACCAGAGAAAATAAAATACTGAATATCGATCGTTTCCTGTGCCGCTTCGCTCAACCAGGCTCTGAATATCATGGAAATGTCACCTTCTTCGAGCACAAGTACACCCGTTTTTGTGGAATCAATTTCCGAGAGATTAATCAGATCATTGAGAGATTTGGGGCTTAGTTCTTCTTGCTGTGCGCAGTAGTCTTCGGTAATAAGATCGTACTGTGTTTTACCAGAAGAGCAAGCAATCGAAACGACTGTCAGAAAGAGGAATTTAAACTTCATTTACTCTTTTGGACCGAAAGCTACTTGATTATCCCGAGTATTTTTCTGGACAGCGATTGCACCATAGATGGCAAGCAGAAACGCAAATGCATAGAATCCTTTCTCGCTAGGTAATAGCTCTGCATTCCAAAGACCAATAATCAATAGAAGAATAGACAGGAGGGTGGAAAACCAGCTAATCCCGTAATAAATATCTGTGACTGGTATTCCTTCAAGCCGATCGCGCACGGCCTTTTGCAACGAAATAACAGAGAATAGCCCGTACATTAAAATAGTGAAGTAGTAGCCTTTTTCATTGAGCATCATCTCGGCTCGAAAGAGACCAATCAGAAATCCTACAATTCCGGTTCCCATGGCAATCCATGAAGCTGCTACGAAGGCGTTCGATGTTTTTTGAATCATAATACGATAATTTTTTAACCTAAAATCTATTTAAGAACTCAAAAAAATGTTTTCTCTCAGCGCAGGCTAAAAGAAAGTTCTGTCCGTGTACGAGATGGTCTGGTTAAGGTTCTGAAAAAGTTGGGTGAAGGATAGGTAAAACAGCGAGTTTTGCTGCTGCATTTACGAAGACAAAAGCTGTGGACTAGTATTTTGAAACAGAGTAAAATCAATACCTGAAAAAGCGTACGCAACCTTCGTGGTCAATCACGCTATTGGTGGTTTTTAGATAGTCAATGACTGTTTCTGCCGATGTCAGTTCTCTGAGCTCAGCATCATCAAAAGAGAAGTAATCATCATATATCGCTGGGAGAAAGTCGTTTATGCCAATCGTTAATTGATCATTGTCACCAATTGTATTCCCATCCTCGTCAAGCATTTCGATGTCATTGTCGATTCGTGTGAAACTGGCACCTGAAACATGTAACCCCGCTCCAGATTGAATAAAGAAGTCTTTTATCTCCCTAGCAGTCATTGTGAAAACTACGCTTCCATTGTTAAAGGGATCCATATTGAAAATCTCATGTCGCGTAACATCTCCTTCATCTATGTCTGCCCGAATGCCCCCGCCATTTTGAAAAGACAGATCCACATTCATGTACTCCTTCATCGCTGTGGTATAGAAGCAGCCAAGTTCATTTCTTTCGTGATGTGAGTTTGCAAAACCAACTACCTCAGCAAATTCAGGATTGTCGTTGTAGTCTGCAATTGCCTCCGCTAGTTCGGCGTCTTGATCCGGGTATTCGCTAAGGTCAATCAATGAAATTTCAAAGTTTGTAACCTCTTGATCTCTGATGGTTAGCGTCATCTTGCCTAAGTGAGATAGTCGCGTTCCTGCCATCACTACCGGAATTCCGTTCACTGCACCGTCATTCAGATGGTTGGAATGTCCACCAACTATTGCATCGAAGTATGGGAAATCATTTGCTATGGTGAAATCGGTGTTGGAACCCAGATGTGTAAGTGCTATGTAAACATCTGCATCTTCAGACTCTTTGAGATTCTCATATTGTGTGATCACATCACTGTACCGTTGAAATGTTAAATCTATCACCCGCCAGGGATGTGTGGAGGGAATCACGTCATTTTGCTTTCCGTTCGTTTCCACAAGGCCAAGGATAGTTATCTTCAGCTCACCAACTGTTACTGTGGTGTAGGGGTCTGGTTGGTTCAGAACACTTGATGAGGCGTCCACGTTGGCACATACCCAACCGAACGTTGCCTGGTCCATGCGATCGTTTAATGTGGATACTCCATAGTCGAACTCATGATTGCCAATAACAGAAACATCGTACCCCGTTTTATTCATTACATCTATAATAGGAAACCCTCTATCCTCATGTTGATCCACGATTGGGTTACCAGAAAAAATGTCACCAGCACTTAGAAGTAGTGTGTTCGTGTTCGCTCGTTCTGCATCCACGATGTGCTTTATTTTGGCAAAATCTTCCAATGCTCCATGCATGTCGTTGGTGAAAAAAATGGTAAGATTCTGATCCTCCGAATTCGGCGGCTTTACCGAATCATCTTTATTGCATGAGATGACACTTACTAAAAAGAAAACAGCAAGTGCACTTTTTTGGAGAAAACGTTTTTGCTTCATGATTGCCCCAGTTATGGTTAATTCGGAGTAGATCAAAAACGGTGTTATATGTAATATACGGAAATTCCAAATTTGATGGAATAGAAAAGAACTTCAACCCCTTACTTAATTATCTCGGCCTTCAGCTTTTCTTCTACAACTTTGCCATCCTTCATCGAAACAAAATACGAGTTGTACTCTTCACCAAGAGACACTACTCTGAACGGCTTTCCATTTTTAAAAATGATACCCGAATAGTTGTCCATGGCGTATCCTGCTTTGAAGATCCCATTCTTGATATTCTTTTGGTACAGTGGTCTACGGTACTCTTCACTCGCATAATGAGGACTGTGACTAAATGGAAGAAACCCCAGCCCCTCAACCACACTTAATTCAATTGGACGTGAGTCGGTCGTTCCGTTTTCAAACCAACAAAGTGAACCTGCGCTTCCGCCTGCCAGGACAATACCTTTTTCCAACGCTTTTTTAAGTACAACATCAATGCCCTGTGCCCTCCATATAGCCATCATGTTGAGTGTGTTTCCACCACCAACCACAATTGCATCCATGCTGAGAAGAACCTCTTCGAAGGACTTCTTTTGATTGTAAGAACTGATCCAAACACGCTGAACAGATGGTTCAACCGATAAGTCATGTACAAGTTGATACCATCGAATAATACTGCGTTCACTATCTCCGGATGCAGTGGGCAGGTAGCAAATTTTCGGTCGTTCCTTGCCTGTTAGTTTGATAATTTCTTTGATGAACAGTTTGTTTTGCCCACCTCCGTAAGGAAAAATATACTGATCCTGAGAAAATGCTATTCCAGCACTGAACAGTAGAATAAATAAAAATACGATTGATCTTTTCACAGCGATTCGTGGTTTTAATTTTGAGAAAAATGACTTTGGTTAAGATACGAATTTTTGCTATTGGAATTGTCCGAAGAATATCTAACTGGCTGGAATCCACACGTGGTCGGGGGTAGTTTTTCCATCTACCTGTATGGACTTAGTGGGTTCTCTTAATGTGAATTCAGGGTCTTAATTCTTCAAAAATCTTTGTGCTTACCCAATAGATGCCACGATCAGGTTCCTTTGATTTTTTGAAAAAGAGAAATTTAGCGTCCGGAGATAGCGTTGGTGCACCAGCTCCAGCTTTGGTATTTACTTCCGGTCCTACACTAACTGCTTTTGTCCATATATTTTCTCCAATTTGAAAGGATATATAGATCTGTTGTATGTTATCACTTTCAGGCCTTGAAGAACAGAAAAGTATATAGCTTTCATCTGGTGCTATTACCGAATTGCTTTCGCCATAGGGTGAATTCACATTTGATCCCAGGTTTTTCACATTTACAAAATTTCCGTTCACCCATTCAGCTCGATAGATGTCATCTTCACCATAACCACCAAGACGTGATGACCGAAAAAAGATGTTCTTCTTCTTTGAAACCGAAGGGTACACTTCACCCTCCGTTGTATTGATGTCTGTGCCTGCATAAATTGGTTCAGACCAGCCACTACCTGTTCTTATGGAATAATAGATATCAAGGCCGATTGAATTTGGCTGCGGTCTATCTGAAGCATAGAATATATACTTACCATCAGATGAGTATGTAATATCTACATCAGAATATTCGCCAGAAAATGAAGCTGTTTTAGGGCCTATCCATTCATCATTAATCAGTTTGAAAGTTTTAATTTCATAGGTAGGATCCGGTTTCTCCTCAGTTGCCTTGTAATAGGAAAAGAACATTTCTGTACCATCAGGTGAGAAAGCAACATTAAAGCTCCTTTTTTCCCCTTTTGGATGTTGTACTAATCCACCACCATTAAACAATTCGGCCTTAAGACCTGGCGGGGATTGTCCAAAATAATCTGTCTCGCGATCCTGTGCAGATGCTTGGTACGAAATTGTCAATAGTAGGACGACGGAAAATGCTACTTCTCTCATTTTGTTTTCAATAGTTGCCAACGTTTTAGATATGGAGAGAGCCATTGGGTTTATTAAGCTCCACCAAAATATTGGTTTTAGTATGTACTTGTAAATAGCTGTGAAAGTTTCGAACCGATAAGCCATTCGGTCATCAACTGCCTGCCATCTGTTAGAGCCGTGTTAAATTAGCTCTATGTTAGTCTGCGAATGAAGTTTAATAAAATACCCTAAAATGGGTATTGCCCTTTTGAGGCAACCATCGTACCATTGCAGAGAATTACAAATTCACAATTCTTTTCAACCAGACCACTGGTTAACCATTCCACTTCTAATTGACCCAAGGTATCAAACATCAAAGCATCCGCTTGTTGGTTTGAAATGGGTCATGTTAGAAGGAGGTGTTCGGCTAGAGCAGGGAATTAAAATTCATCAGTGGTATGCGTTGCGGAGTGGCAACTGAGGAGTCAATTAAAGATTTATGCGAAATAGGAAGGGGTAGCTTGAACTTAAACCTGTCTACTTTTCTTTTTCAATTTCTGTTCTTGGAAGTAATTTAATTTCTTCATCTTTTAATTGCTCTATAAACATCACAACAAGGCTTCCGTCTGGTTCCTCCCAAAAGACTTTTTTCTTTTTGATAATTTCAATCTCATTTTCTTTTATTATTTCTTGAAATTGAGTTTTTCCTTTCAAGTCCCCAGAACTAGATGTTACAGGTAAATAGTAAATTAAAGAATCACTATTAACCTTTGATTGAGGCATCATAAAAAAAGCAAATACCCCTTCATTATCTGAATAAACGAATCGCATAAAATATCTGCCTTTATAAGAGGCGATAGTTGGCGATTCTTTAAAGTACTCACCATTGTTCAACGATGCAATACTTTTCGTAGATGTACAACCTGAAACAATCAGCAGTCCAAATAAGACGCAAAACATGGTTCTCCTGATCTTCATTTCTCTAATTGTAGCTAACTAGTAGATAACGTGCATGTGCTTGTTAACTATCTTTTCAAATTAACGAAAGTTCCCGTTTATTGCGATATCGGAGGTAACACGCACTAGGACGCAGAACTTAATCTGTTAAGAATCACAAAAGGAACTTCCGCACTAGTGGGTTTTTCCGCTGCTATCTTTTTCTTCTATAGTGACTTTGTACCAACTGATTTATAAAAACCTCTGAAGAGACTAGCTCGAAGTTGAGTTTCCGACTGAGCGCAGTAAATAATGGAATTCCCTGACCAAGCAGGGTTGGAATGGTGGTGATGATTAAGTCATCTACCATATCCTCTTTTAAAAAACTCTGAACGGTTGTGCCGCCATCGATATACAAACGATGATGTCCCTTTTGATGGATATGTTCCACTACCTCTCGCATCGTGCCTCTTACTAAAAATGCTTTGTCTTGATAGTCCTTTGGAATTTCCTTTAGCGAATTGCTTAAAACAAATACAGGTATTTCATATGGCCAATCAACATCGAATCCACATACCGTTTCGAAAGTATTTCGTCCCATGACGATTGCATCAATTTGTGAAGCAAACCTGTTGTATCCTAAATCTGATTCATCAGGATTTGGTGTGCTATGTAGCCAATCAATTCCTCCATCTTTATCAGCAATAAACCCATCCAGGCTTGTGGCAATAAAAACGCAATTTCTTTTTTCCATACGTGTAAATTTTAGAGTACTAGCCCCGAAAATTTGTTTTTGATTTTTCAAGGTAACTAAAGTTCTTGTTGTCTGGATATCTGACGTATTGATGTGATGTAGGATGGTGTGGCTAGAACCTGCAGCTAATAGGGAGAGATCTGTAAACTCAGCAAGAATCGGATTTTACAGCATTTGCCTAGGGCACATTTTTACGCCATTAATAAACAAATCATTATGACAATTAAAAACAACATGAGCCTGGTGAGGCAAATACTCGCACTTCTGGTTATCGTATATGTATCAACGTCTCTTGCATATGCCCAAGAGAACGAAACGAAAAATCTAGAGGAGAAGAACAAGGAAATTGTAGGGAAGTGGCTCGACAATTTTTGGGGGCCTAAATACAATCCAGCGGTTATAGACGAATTGGCAACCCCGGATATGGTCTTGCAATATTCTCTTCACAAGCCGAGAAAAGGGAGGGCTGACATCAAAGACTTCATGAAAAAGTTTCGGGATGCGTTTCCTGACCTGGCATTTGAAGGTGCTTATCCATTACTTGCAGATGGTGAGTATGTAATCGCCAGATGGGTTGGTGGTGGAACACACACTGGTACTGCCTTCAATGATTGGCCTGTTGGCGCTTTGCCTGCTGCCACCGGACGAAAAATGCGCTTCACAGGAACCACGGTTTTTCGCGTGGTAAATGGGAAGGTTGCAGAAGAGATAGGGCTGGACGATGGATTGACAACGCTCATGCAACTTGACCTGGTTCGCCCTGTTAAATAGGGAAGGCACCAATTTGAATTTTTCCTGAAACTGTCAGCATGTATCAACCGCTGGTTGACGTGCTGACAATTTCACTTTTGTTTAGTAACAGCTTTACCAATTTATCCACCTTGAGGGCACGCGTCGCAAACGCACACTAGCTGGGTTCAGACCTAATTACGCTTCGTCTTTAACCTGGAGTACAGTACAATGATTATGAAATACTCCATTGCAATTAACCAGAAAGCTGGTGCTGTAAAAAAGTGCATGTAGCTTCCTCCATAAGGGATGATTAGATAGGGTACAGTTATGATAGCATCAAGCGCAATCGCTGTCAGTACCATGGTGACGCCCACTTTGACCCCACTATAATTATGCTCTTTTTTGAAATATAAACCAGCTCCAAACCAGGCAGCGGGAATCAATCCGATCGCCAATATAATATTTGCCTGCAACTCCAAATCCTCCAGGATTGGAATGAAATACGAAGCTGAATAGATACTTGCTCCCAGCAGCCATATTAGTGAGCCAATTAAGAATACTTTCAATGTTTTCATGTCTTTATTGTTTAAGTGAAGACACAAAAGAGAATGATATCTTACTGGTTCATTTGTCTGAAAAGAAGTATGATTTGTTCGAAAAGGATTATCCTTTTATCTCACTTGAGGAAGCCGAATTTCGTGGAAAAACTTAGTAGAGGGGTGCACGCGTTTCATACGCACGTAGTGACCAATCATTTTTTCTCGATTTGCTCCGGGAAAACGCTGGCGCGGTGTTTTCATCTCCATTTGGTCCAGGCAAACGTTTGCTTTCAGTTTTTGGCGTCATTTAGTCTCCGACACTTAAAATCCCGGAGTTTTTTCCGTGGATTAGCCGAGAATTTTAGAATTTCATTACTACTGCAAGCTTGTTGTTTGTACACTATGTTTGACGAAAGCATGGGCAACGTGCCCGCGCTAGCGAGGAGACACCTCAGTACCTCAACCTTGCGTCTTTTTTGATTTCCGTCGGTTGAGCCATCAGTTTCAAGTGACTACTTAGAGGCATGTGCTATATCATTTGTTAGCACCTTTTTCATTCCTATTATCAGGAAGTTTCAATATTTGATTATCCTTTGGAAATAGGGTTTTCCATCAATAGTACTCTTTACAAGATAAAGCCCATTTCTAAGTGAACTAATATTAATTTCATTTTGAGGGTTGATAACTGAAGTGTAGATTTTACCATCAGGACCTAAAACTTCAATTGATTGAATGTTTGAACCGCTAAATTTTAGTGTTGAATGTACTGGATTTGGGTAAAAGAAGGACTTGGGTTCTTGTACTTGCACACTGGTAATGGTTTCATCAGGAGTCAAGGTTATTGTAGCAGAGTTATATCCGGCCCATCCATCAGTTGCTGTGATTTTAACATCAACCTGATCAGGCATGAGCGGAGTTATTGTGAGTATTCCATTTGATACTGATATAGAAGCGGATTCTTCATCGTATTCAAAGCTAAAAGTGAGCAGATCTTCTTCTGGATCGGAAAAAAGTAGGTTCAAGTCAATATCTGAAGTTGTTTTGAGCAATCTGCCGTTACTATTAACTGTGCTAGATTCATTTACTTCAGGGTCTTTATTTAACCACTTTAATATAGTTCCTCCTGAATTTGGCCCACCCTGTTGACCAGCCAAAAACACATCTCCATTTAGATAAGCAGGATTAGAAACTACATCATAACCGAAATCTGGATTACTCTGAAGATCGTCAAAAATCCTAATCTCACCATCAAAAGGATTGATTCCAAATACGTTAAATGCACTAATTCCATATATCAAGCTATCAGTTGATAGCATTTTGGTAAGTGCTCTGTTGTCCAACGCACCCAAAGAATCATATGATGAACCATCTAGATTACTTCTAAAAAACTGGCCACCTAGTGCACCATTGCTGCCAGAATAAGCAAACAATCCAATCAATTTATTTTCCCGGATAAGTAAGGATTGAGGTTGCGTACCCACTTGATCACTGCCTTGTATAATATTTTCGTAACCAGTACCGTCAGCATTAATTCGTATAAAACTGCCGCTTGCTACAGTGCTTCCAGTTCCATCCGGATAGGGTATGCCACCACCGGCATAGCATGCTATATATATATTGTCTTCATGGAAAATGAAATCAACTGGGTTTTGGCCCTTTTCGAAATTCGTGTCATTGTAGATTTTTTCAAAGTTCGTTCCATCTTTGTTAATAATAAATATACTTCCCTCATCTATAAACGATTGTAGGGAACTTAACCATAAGACACTGTCGGTTACATATTTGATTTGAATCTCTTGAGCATCATTTGGATCAAAGTCTTTCACAATTTCAAATGAGTAATCCTGCAGTGAATATTGAAAAATAGAACCGCCACCATTAGAGCTAAATCTTGTTGTACCATAAATGATAGTGTCATTAGCTTTTAAGCTACTAGGTGCATAATTGATATTATTAAATTCCCAGATCTCCTGATAACCATCACCATTTTCATCTATTCTGAAGAAAACCCCTTGTCCGTTTGGGGTATTGCTAATTATGTATAAGGAGTCATTTGTTCCAACCATTCCCCTTACTGAATAATCAAAATCTTCCCCATCAAAGTCGTAAATAAGAGATAAATGACTCTCTTGCCCTAAGATTACTTGGTTGAAACATAAGAAGATGGTTAGAGTGAGTATTGATCTTTTCATGGCCTTTATTTGTAGGTTAAAACATTTAATGTAATGCACCAATTGTGCCTAACACCCAGCAGAGGTGCGTATGTCCTCCTGATAGCTATCGGGACTGCTGAAAAACTAAGCTAGCGAAGCTTCGACCCAACCACAACATTGTCTGTAAAAAACTGCATTTCGAAGGTAAAAGCCAGAGCAGGGAAGAAGCCAAAGTGAATGAAGTATCCAAAGACGAAGCTTTGTGGTTCTGATAGTAGGATAGTGACTATAAGCAGTTTGACATCTCATATTGTTCAGCCTCCGACACTTAAAATTCCAGAGTTTTTTCCGTGGATTAGCCGAGAATTTTAAATCTCATTGCTGGTGCAAACTTGAAGCTTGTACCTCCACATATTAAATAGTCACGAGCAACATGCTCGCGCTAGCTAGAGAATGTTTGGTAGGCTCTCTCAGATAACTAAGTAGGCCATGCGCTATATTGGATCTGCTACATTAGACTGGACAGTAAGTAAAGCGTGCAAAGCTAAATTTACTGTATATGAAAAGAGAGAGAAGACACCTTCTCCCGTGTAAAGGGTGTATGGAATTTTGGGTGGTAGTTGGGGTTGTAGGCTTTGAGGTATTAGTTAGTGTTGACACGAACCATGGCGGAAAAATCAGATACATTCGCTGCAAAGTTCCTGTGTGTCATACCGTGCTTGACACGGTATCTTTCTCGGCGGATAACTTTTTAGGTATGATGCCTGATCAAGTCAGGCATGACAGATCACAGACTTCATCCTCTACTCATACAATCCCATCAACACCTTCTCAGGTGTAAAGGGCACATGGAATTTCAGTTGGTAGTTGGGGTTGTAGGCCTTTACCGCGTTTTGAATGGCAAAGTAGGCACCAAGTCCGTACATCAACGGTGGTTCACCAACAGCCTTGGATTTTTGAATGGCTGCTTCGTGTCCGTCAGTTTTCAGGTGCTCGACGATGATCTCTTTTGGTACCGAATAGATGTCCGGAATTTTGTAGGTAGAAAGTGCATTCGACATCAACTTTCCTTTCTTGTCGTAGAGTAACTCTTCCATCGTCATCCAGCCAATGCCCTGAACCAATCCGCCTTCTATCTGTCCCAGATCAACAGGCAGGTTCATGCTCTTTCCGAAATCATGCACCAACTTAACGGAATCAAAATCATATCTGCCACGAATGCAATCCACAGTGACTGTAAGCACTGCTGTACCATAGACATGATAGGCGAACGGGTGTCCTTTTTCCTTTGTCTTGTCAAAATGAATAAGAGGAGTGGAGTAGTGTCCATTTTCTGTTAGCGAGACACGGGCAGCGAATGCTTCTTGTATGAGCGATGTCCAATCTAAATCAGTCTTAGATCCTTTGCTCAGAATCACTTCATTTTCCAGTTCGATGGAAGAAGCCTCGACGCCCAATTTCTTAGCTGCAACTTCTTTTAAACGATCCAGAATTTTATCACACGCAATCTGCAACGCTTTTCCATTCAGATCCGCTGTGGCACTGGCCGCAGAAGGAGAGGTGTTTGCTACACGCGTTGTATTGGTTGTTTCCAATTTCACCTTTGCGGGATCAATAGAGAATGCATCTGCCGCTACCTGAACCATCTTGGTGTTTACTCCTTGTCCCATTTCCACCGCCCCGGTGCTTACTCCCACACTTCCGTCGGAGTACACGTGCACCAATGCGCGTGCATTGTTCATCATCGTGTTGGTAAAGGAGATTCCAAAGCAGATGGGTTGAACGGCGATCCCTTTTTTGAAGTCGGTATTGTTGGCATTAAAGGTGTCAACCTCCGCCTCCAGTTTCTTAATGTCAAACGAAGCGTTGGTGCTTTCCCAGGTATTCCTTGCTTCACATTGATCAACGATTTGTCCGTAGTGGAATTCATCGCCATTGCTCAATAAGTTGGCTTCCTGTATTTCACGTGGTTTTACGCCAATGGTCTCAGCCGCTTTCACAATGGCCGACTCCATCACAAACATGCCTTGCGGTCCACCGAACCCTCGGAAAGCTGTGTTGGGTGGAAGGTTCGTCTTGCAGCTGTATGCAGTGGCTTTTACATTCGGAATGAAATAGCTGTTCGTGGCATGGAAGAGCGTTCGCTCCATGACTGCCGGAGAAAGGTCTGCTGCTGCTCCTGCATTTTGGTGAAAGGTGGCTTCATAGGCCAGAATTTTCAAGTCTTTCGAAAGACCAATTTTGAAATCCGAGCGATACGGATGCCGCTTCCCGGTCATGCGCATGTCGTCCATTCGATGCATGGAAAGCTTCACTGGCTTCTTGGTCAACAGTGAACCAAGAGCAGTCATCACGCCCCAGGGTGTAGCCTGATCTTCTTTGCCACCGAAACCGCCACCAAGCCGGATAACGTCCACTTCGATTTTATGCATCGGGACCCCAAGTACCCGTGCCGCCGTTCGCTGCACTGCCGTTGGCCCCTGCGTAGAAGAAGAAATGCGGATGTGGCCATTTTCCATCGGTACGGCGTAGGCACCCTGCGTTTCGATGTAGAGATGTTCCTGCCCCTCATTGTCCGCTTCGCCTTCAATGACGTAAGCACAGGATTCAAACACTTTCTCAGAATCGCCAAGCTGAAAGGTGCGCGGAGGGAAAATGAGCTGATCTTTTGCTCGTGCTTCTCGTGGATCGGTAATCACAGGAAGCTCTTCAATTGTGATTTCAATGAGCTCTTTGGCCTTGTATGCGATTGCTTCGGTTTCAGCAAGAATCAACGCAATTGGTTGTCCCATAAAATGAACTTCTACATCTGCAAAAAGCGGTTCGTCCGGAAGGATACCACCAATCTGATTTTCTCCGGGAATGTCTTTGAAGGTAAGAATGCGATGCACACCTGGAAAGTCTGCTGCTTTTGAATAGTCAACTGACTTGATTTTTCCATGCGCTTTTGGAGAATCGAAAACTACTGCGTGAAGTGTCCCCTGAAGAGTGGGAAGATCATCCAAATAGATGGATCGTCCGGTTACGTGCCCTATGGAATCTATGTTCTTCATTTCAGCGAGGACATCGTAATCTGGTTAGGAAATAACTTGATAAAATGCGCGAAGAACAATTGACGAAGTGCCAGACGTTTGTAGTCAGCAGACCCGCGTGCATCACTGATCGGACTGACCTCAGACTGCATGATTTCGTTCGCTTCTTTGACCGTCAAAGGAGCGATCTCTTTTCCTTCTAGAAAATCGACTGTTTTGTGTAGATAGGTTGGAATGGGAGCTACCCCTCCGGCAGAAATATGAGCCCGTGTAACTATGCCGTCAACCACCTCAATTTGCAATGCAGTATTCACACTTGCGATGTCCAGATGTTCGCGCTTGCTGATTTTCTCGAAATTGAAGTGTGAGTCAGCAGTCGGCAATTTGAATGATATAGAAGAGATGATCTCGTCCTCTGATTTGTCCAGCACCTTGTAGCCTTGATAAAAGTCTTTCAGAAAAATGGTTCTGCTATTGTCATCGCTACTCAACGTAATTTGGGTGTCCAGTGCCAGGAAGAATGCTGTGAAGTCACCGATGGGTGAGGCATTCACGAAGTTGCCTGCGATGGTCGAGATATTCCGAATGGGAGATGATGAGACCAGTTTAACGTGTTCGTGCAGTCGCGGAAATGCTTGCTGTACTTGTGTTGCGTTTGCTAAGTCTGAGACCGTACTACCTCCTCCAATGGTCATTGTTCCATCTTCTTCGGTAATGAATCGAAGCTTGGCATTCTGATTGACCAATCCGACTTCGAGATCTACCATCTCTTCTGCTCGTTGAACATACAGGTCCGTACCACCACCAACCAGTCTGCTTTGAGTCTTTTTCGAAGGAGATCCGACATCTTTCAGTTGATCAGGAATTTGAGCAAAGTAGGTGGGAATGAATTCTTGTTCGATCAACCAGTTGATAGCCTGATCGGTGTTCTTTTCCGCGAGCGCATCAGTGACTCGTTTTGCTGCCCGTTCGATGGATTTGTAGCCTGTGCAACGACAGATGTTACCATCGATTGCTGCAATCGCTTCATCGTAGGTGGGACTGGAGTTTTCCAGACAATAGCCGGAAAGCGAGACGACAAAACCTACGGTGCAAAATCCGCACTGTGTTCCTGACTCCTCGATCATCGCATGTTGCACCGGACTCAATTTTTCCATGTTTAACCCCTCGACGGTGACAACATGTTTGCCATGGACATTACCGATAGGTGTAAGACAGGAGGTAGCGGAGATGTATTTCATTTGGCCATCGACCACTTCTCCGATCAGGATGGTGCAGGCACCACAATCACCTTCGCGGCAGCCAATCTTGGTTCCTGTCAACGCTTTGTCGTAGCGAATCAAATCAAGGAGTAAAAAGCCTGAAGGCTTCTCTGTGCGTATCGTTTCATTATTTAAAATGAATTCGACCACTAGTACTCTGTTTTATCCGTACTCTCACTCCATTTCTTAAAAGCTATGATTGCTTCCTCTCGTAACAACTGCTCGGTCGGAAGTTTTCGTGTGTCGATCGACAAATCCAACTCTTCATAAATGAAATCGTCATCAAACTGAATGTCAGCCGCATCCTTCTTGGTGTTGGCGTAGAATAGCCTCGCAGGTCTTGCCCAATAGATGGCTCCCAGGCACATCGGACAAGGCTCACAGCTGGTATAAATCTCACAACCGTCAAGCTGAAATGAATCAAGCTTTTTGCAAGCATCACGAATTGCGACTACTTCAGCGTGTGCGGTAGGATCATTGGAGTCAGTGACCTTGTTTACTCCCCGCGCAATGATTTCTCCGTTTTTGACTACAACGGCTCCAAATGGGCCGCCCCTTCCTGATTCCACATTTTCAATGGAAAGGCGGATGGCTTCACGCATGAATTCCTTTCGCCCGCCCATTAATTGTTTTGATAGTAGGTCTCAATCTCCTGAATACGTCGCTCTTTTTCCTCGTCGGTCAACCAACTTGCTGTGATCCCATTTTTCGCCAATTGAGTGATGTGCTCTTTTGTCAAATCGAGCGCATCGGCAATGCCTTGATAATTTTCGTTCATGTACCCACCGAAATACGCCGGATCGTCCGAGTTGACCGTCACCAATAATCCGCGATCCATCATCTCGGCAATCGGGTGATCCCGCAGATCTTTCACCACTTTGAGTTCCAAATTGGACAGTGGACAAAGCGTTAACGGCATTTGCATTTCGACCAGGCGTTCAACCAGTTTATCATCTTCAAGGCATCGATTTCCGTGATCGTTCCGGGTGATTTTTAGCAAGTCAAGCGCCTCCCAGATGTATTCAGCCGGACCTTCTTCACCGGCATGGGCTACTGTCAAAAAGCCTTCTTCTCTTGCTTTCGCAAAAACGCGTTCAAACTTCGAAGGGGGATTTCCCACCTCTGAAGAATCCAGCCCAACAGCGACTATCCAATCTTTATACGGCATGGCTTGTTCCAGTGTATCGAAGGCAGATGCTTCGTCGAGATGCCGCAAGAAGGACATGATTAGCAAATACGATATACCGTATTTTTCTTTCCCGTCTTCCATTGCACGACGGATGCCCTTAATCACCGTGTCAAAAGGAACACCTCGATCGGTGTGTGTTTGTGGGTCAAAGAATATTTCTGTGTGAATGACATTTTGTTCATGGATTCTGGTGAGGTATGCCCATGTCAAATCATAGAAATCCTGTTCAGTAATCAAGACGTTTGCTCCCTGGTAGTAGATATCAAGAAACTCCTGAAGATTATTGAAGCTGTAGGCTTTCTTCAAATCTTCTACTGAAGCAAAGGGAATTTCAATGTTGTTTCGTTGTGCAATTTCAAACATCAGTTCTGGCTCGAAAGAACCTTCGATATGCAAATGAAGTTCTGTCTTTGGGATTCCGTTGATGTATTGTTGGATCGTACTCATTCTTTTTAGTTAATTGTTTGAATGGTTAACTGATGGATTTTAACAAGTCAACAAATTAACTAATCTACCAATTAACTGTTCTTCTACTCAACATTTAAGATAGATAATTAAGCTTAGAGTACACATTGATTTTTGTAGTTCAGGCTTTCAAGAATCCTCCCCAATATCTTCGTTCCAGAGCGTTGGGTTTGCTTCTATAAAATCAAGCATCATTTTTTCGCATTCCGAATTGTTGTCGACTACCACTTCGACACCTCTACTTTTAAGGTGTTCTTCTTCACCTAGAAATGTCTTGTTTTCGCCGATAATCACCTTTGGAATTCCGTACAACAAAATTGCCCCTGTGCACATAGCGCATGGACTTAGCGTCGTGTACAGCACGCTATTCTGATACACCGTGGCTGGCTGGCGACCAGCATTTTCAAGGGCATCCATTTCACCGTGGAGAACGGCGCTTCCGCTTTGAATTCTTTTGTTGTGGCCACGTCCAATAACTTTCCCTTCATGCACAATGACCGAACCGATGGGAATTCCACCTTCCTCAAGTCCTTTTTTCGCTTCGTTGATTGCTTCTTGCAAGTATTGGTCCATGGCTGATTTTTTTACTTAAGACACGCTTCAACTAGCTTCAACGACGCCTCCAACTTATTTGGATCGCCTGGTTTTAGTCGCAGATCAGGTGTAGCAAGACTAACAAGCTTTTGATTTGTATCCCACACATGGTCAAGATACCACATTGGTTCGTCACCCCATCTGATCTCCTTGGTTCGTCTTTCGTAGAAAATTTCCTTCTCCTGTTCGACGAGAATTGTTTTTGAGTAGAAGGGGAGCAGCCTTGAATGAAAAACGAAGATTCCTTCGATGATGACCACCTGCGCACTGGCCTTTTCGATTTGGCGCACGAGTCGGTCCCAATCAATGGAATCAGGATGTTCCCAATCCAGACGATCTCTTACCGACGGGATTTGATCTTTCTCTACCGTGTAGTGGTCGATTTCAAAAACTTTTACATCAATCCCTTTTGCAGTCAATTCCTTTTTGAGCCCCCGAGCAAGTGTACTCTTGCCGGATTGACTTATTCCGCAAATACCAATGATTGTTTGTTTTGTGCTCAGGCTAGTCTTCAAAATCTAAGGATTACCCGGTAAATCTAGTAATCCCTCTGAACTAGTTCAATCGAAAAGTAAGACTAGTTTTTAGCAACCAATCCTGACTGTAAAAAGCATCATCAAAATCATCGAATGGGGAAGTTGTCGTTCGTGACGTAGCATTTAGACCGGCTCCGATCACCTGTTTTATTGCTATCCTGTCCGTTAGATTAATAGCTAATCCCAGGTTAATGAAGAGCTGCATGATGTTATCCTTCTGTTCAATGGTGATGTCCTCGAAGCTGTTTGTGGCGTTGTTGAAGAATTGTGAATTTTGCTCGTCTTTGACACGCTGTGCCCAAAGATCAAATCCATAAAACATGTTCACTTTTCCCTCTCCCCCCTGTGGATAGTTGGTGTATCCCAGATATAGGCCTGTTAGCTTGGTTCCGTCACGCTGCTCGATCTGATCTCCAAAGGAAAACAAAACGGTTGGCCCTACACTCCATGTATGGTTGTTTGCATCGAATTGCACGGAGGGTGAAAGAATAAGACCGTCGTAACTGTCGGGGATCGCAAATTCTAAGCTTAGACTCGATAGTGACTGAGTATATGCCAGCGTAGTTAGCAGGCAGAAAAACAGTGTACTAGTTGCTTTGTAGTTTTTCATGATTCGCGAAGAAAACAAAATACAATCAATCTGATGGGTCGCCTATCTGATATTTAGGTACTATTAGGATACTTAACTTTGCTGCATGCGATATTGTTATGTTTTGCTTGTTCTTGGACTTCTGGCTTGTACCGAAGATTACAAAGTTCCCAGCCATGTGCCTGGAGTTGTAAAAGTTTCAGGAAATAATGTATTTGTGGCGTACGGAGATGGAGGTTTAATCGTGACAGATGTAACTACAGACCAAGTCGTCGCTCATCTATTCCCAGCTGGAGAAATGAATGGCATTGATGATTTCGATATTGCAGGAGATCTTTTGTTTGTTTTAGACGCACGCGGAAAAAACTACCTGGCCACCTATGACATAAGCAACCTTCAAAATCCAGAATTGGTAGATGGCCCGTACCTGGTACAAGGAGGTCCCTTTAATGGTATCTCTGCCAAAGGAGGAAGCCTGGTCGTCTCTGGCGGAACGTTCTATTTGGAGTACTTTCAATATTCTTCTTCAGGGAAGCTTAGCGGATCGGCCTCATTTAGCAGAGATCGTGGACACCCCGACGTACTTCTTTCTAATAACGGACAAGTAGCCTTTGCATCAACAGACTTCAACGGTCTGGTGGATGATACACGTTTTGGAGTTATGGCCTTATCCTTGGGTACAGAATTAAACATTCCTACGATCATTTCGCAGCGAGGTATTCCTGAAGCAGGTTTTACCGAGGGGGTTACTTCTCCTGTTGGTTTTCCGATTCAGACAGCACTGAGTGGCGATAATTTGTTAGTTGCCCATGGTGGTGGACTTACAATCATCGAACTGGTAGATGACTCCGCTTTTGGGACTTCTCAACTAATTGATTTGGGTATTCGTGCCGTGAGCGTACAGGCGCAAAATGACACTGCCTATGTCATTGGAATTGGTGCTGTTCCTTCCCTGGTAAAGGTTGATATTAGTGATACTTCGAATCCTGTGATTACCGAAACGGTGACGCTAAACATTGGTACTAGCATTCCAACTTCATTGGCACTAACCAATTCCTTTGTTTACATCGCTGCTGGCGAAGGCGGACTGCTGAAGCTAAACTTGTAAGCCGACTTTCTCAGTTCTTACTTTTCGCGTAAATTCATGGAACCTAAAACCATGGAAGAACCTACCTTCGATCCTACTGAGTGCTCGAATTGCCACACGAAGACCTCTGGAGCTTATTGCCAACAGTGCGGACAATCAACGTCTGTGCATAGAATCACCTTTCACGAAACACTTGGTGATTTCTTCAGTTCTACGTTTGCTTTAGAGGGACAACTGCTTACAACGATTAAATTGATGGTTGTCAATCCGGGTAAATTGTTTAGGGAGTTTATTGGCGGGAAAAGGAAGTCTTATTACAAGCCGGTGGCATTTTTTGTTGTGCTAACGGCTTTATACCTGATTGTAAGAGCGTTGGTAGATTATAACCCAATTGCTGATGTAAAGGAGATTCAGGAAGGTCCCGGGAAGAAGTTTGCGGTGGCTGGACAGTACATGTTCGCTCATATCAATCACATCATGATTTTGTTGGTTTTTTCAATTGGGCTCAACCAAAAACTCTTTTTTTGGAGGAAGTATAACCTTGCAGAGTACGTAGCTGTTGGTTTTTACATCGCGGGCTTTTACACACTGCTAGGTGTGATTCAGATGTTGATAAATGCGTTTATCTACCCGGTTCCGTCTCAGCTTGTTTTAGTGATTTTGGTAGCTGTGGTTTTCTATGCGTCGCTTTCGCTTCATCAAAAGAAGTCCTTTAGAGCCTTCGTTAAGTATTTTTTCGCAACGCTCCTGACCTTGATACTCTACCTGATTTTGGGATATGGCTTTTCCTTCTTGATGGTCTCGTTTTAAGACTAAAGTTGACCTGCTAATTTTGATCAATCACTTGCAAAAGGGCGTGTTTGGCAACTACTCCCGATTGTCTCCAGCGCTGTTTCCCACCTTTGAATAGGATTAGTGTTGGTACACTTTGGACCTGGAACTTCTGAGCAGTCTTAGGGTTTTTATCAATGTCGATTTTGACGATTCGAACTTTACCTCCAAGGTCTGATTTCACTTCCTGAAGTATGGGAGCCATCGTCTTGCAAGGCCCACACCATTCTGCATGGAAATCTACCAGTACGGGATCTTCGCCGTTAATCAACTCACTGAATTTCGCCATAAAGCAAAATTAGAGATAAGACTTCTGAATTGGAAGTCGAGTTGGTAAACAAAATGTAGCCGCAAACAAAATTTAATCTTACCTGAGATGTTATTGTTTTAGATAAATTTGAAACTTACAGGTTTTAGAAAACAGAAATATGAAATACTACATTTTTTATACGACCCTTTTGTTGCTCCTTTTCTCATGTAGTAAGGATGATGACACTGATATGAACGAGATGGAAGAGGGAGACCCAGTGACTACTTTAACTGACGATTTCGCAGGGACTGGAGCACTAATAGACTATGTAACCAACAATGAATCGGCACTACCGGAAGTAGGGAGGGTTGATGGACGATATCACGCGAATTTGACAAGCAATGCAAATAATGTGACGTTGCATTTCAATGCAGATCAGGGGCGACTGGACGCTAAACTACTTTCGTTTCCCTTTGAATTTATCGCTCGGAATATTGGAATTGGAACGCAGTCCGATTCTCAAACTGCGCCTACGGACGCCAATGATCCATACAATTTCGCAGGAGTGCAAGTGCATGTAACAGACCTTGCATCCCCAAATTCCGCGCATGTGGTTGTTGGTCACAGAGGTCCAACCGGTTTTACCATCGAAGGGAAAAATACAGTTGATGGGGATTCATTTGTGAATGATATCGGAGAGGGGACGGTGCCCTTGGCACGAGCTGATATTCGAATTGTGGGGAATGAGGATCAGACCATTACGGTCTACTGGCAAGTACCAAACCTGGATTTTGCAAACGGTGGGGATAATTGGACACTTTACAATGGAACTGGTGATTTACCTGGAACCGCTCCGACGTTCGGTGAAAGTGTGTACGTGGGATTGATTACGTATGCATTTGAGCTAACGGGAGTTCCGTTTGTTGGGACCTGTGATGCGATTGATATTAAGTGATTAGTAGTTACAAGTTGCAAGTCCCTGATTGCAAGTAAATTGTAGCTTACAAACAACTAACATTAACCAATGAAAAATCCTAACCTTATCCTTCTCATTTCTACCTTTCTGTTTGCTTGCGGAAGCTCAAATTCTTCTAAATCAGATGCAACAATCCTATTCGCGGAGAATGCCGATGATTGGTTAGAAGAAGGCGGGGCAGACTGGGGCTTCGAGAACGGGGAGTTGGTAGGAACGGCAGATAGTGTGGCCGGATTGGTGATCTCCAAATCATCCTATAAAAACTTCGAATTAAGCTTGGAGTTCAAGCCAGATAGTACGATCAATTCAGGCGTTTTTGTCAGGTGCGAAGATGTACCGAGCGCTGCGAATTGCTACGAAATCAATATTTGGGACCTTCATCCAAATCAGGACTACAGGACCGGATCTGTTGTGACTGTTGCGCTACCGTTGGCGCAAGTGCAGACACTGAATAAATGGAATACCTACAGAATCAAATGTGAGGAAGGTCGCATTCAAGCTTGGGTGAATGGAACACAAACGGTTGATCTTGCCAACGAACTTCATTTGCAAGGAACAATTGCGCTACAAGCTGCTTCCGTCGGGGAGATTAGATTCAGGAATGTGGAGGTCAAGGAACTGGAGTAACTTCTTCTTGCTTAAGTAAGTTGACTAGTACTTTTTCGTGCCAACTGAAGCTTTTATGGCAGCTTCATCGATGGCCGAAACATGACTCAGCTTCTCAAGCTGTCCAAGGGCATCATCAATTGCTTCATCAAATTTGGATAAAACCTCTGCATCAAAACCTGCGGTGTTCTTCGCAGTCATTTGAAATAATTGTAGCTGGTTCAGCAAATTGTTAAGAATATGATAGGTCGATGAAAGCATTGCCGTGTAGATCTTAGCTTTTTCACTTTCGATCCTGGCCTTTCTCACGTGGCTAAATCCTTGTAGCAGGCAAAATACACTAAAAATGATCACAGGAATGATAAGTTCATCTACTTCGAATCGTTCAAGCGGACGAACGAATTGCTCAATTTTTTCAAAGAGATCAAGTTCAAATGCAATCGTTAGCACGTAAAGAAGAATTGAGATCGACAAACCAATCCAAATTAAATTTTTGTTCCGCATTTTCGCTTTTAGGTTAAAGAAAGGTTGCCATGCTAACTTTTGCTTCAACAACTTAGCAAAGAATGAGAAATCTAGCCTACTAATAGCTAGCATTTTGCGTGAAATTTGAAATTGGTGGTGGAGAATGGACAGCGTTAGTTATCCCTCCAAAACAAACCCTTTTCCGTGTACATTAACGATCTGGACTGATGGGTCATTTTTCAGGTAGCTTCTGAGTTTGTGGATGAAGACGTCCATGCTCTTACGATTGAAGAAATCACTTTCACCCCAAACTGTTTTGAGGGCCTTGTTTCTATCCAGAACCACATTC
>JBDVJN010000093.1:0-91939 GCA_039961455.1 Cyclobacteriaceae bacterium
AAGACAGGAGTAGTCGCAATATTGAAGGGAGGCAAACCTGGTCCGGTGGTCGGACTACGAGCGGACATTGATGGTCTTCCTGTAAAAGAACGAGTCGAAATACCATGGGCATCCAAGCAAATGGGTGAGTACAATGGTGAAGAAGTTCCGGTAATGCATGCTTGTGGACATGATACTCATGTTGGCATCTTATTAGGGGTAGCAAAAATGCTCTATGAAATTCGAGACCAAGTACCTGGAACTGTTAAGTTCATTTTTCAACCAGCCGAGGAGGGTGCCCCCAACGGTGAAGAAGGAGGAGCAAAATTATTAGTAAAAGAAGGTGTGCTAAAAAATCCTGATGTTGATGCAATTTTTGGATTGCACATAAACTCTCAGACCCCCGTAGGTCAAATCAATACTCGTCCGCTAGGGCTAATGGCTGCTGTAAACTCATTCAGAATTGACATCAAAGGTGTTCAATCGCATGGATCACAACCGTGGTCAAGTGTTGATCCTATTGTGACAGCAGCTCAAATGATCAATTCCATCCAAACAATTGTGAGTAGAAGTTTGAAGCTTACTGATGCAGCCGCTGTAGTCACAGTAGGAAGTATCCATGGTGGTGTACGAAGCAATATCATTCCGGAAAGTCTCTATATGCTTGGCACCATCCGAACATTGGATGCAGACATGCGAACGATGGTTCACAAGAGGTTAAGAGAAATTGTACAGAACGTTGCCGAAGCAAATAATGCGACCGCAACAGTTTCGATTGATGAAGGCTATCCAATCACCTACAACGAACAAAAACTGTATGATAAAATGATTCCTACTTTAAATAGAATCGCCGGAGCGGATAATGTAAATATTATCCCGGCAATCACCGGAGCGGAAGACTTTTCGATGTATCAGGAACAAGTTCCAGGTATGTTCTTCTTCGTAGGTGGATGTCCTGAAGGATCAGATCCAAGTAAAGCGGCGCCACACCATACACCAGATTTCTATGTGGATGACTCAGGGATGATCCTTGGAATGAAGGCAATGACTGCCTTGACTCTGGATTATCTAAGCAAGAAATAACAATAATACCGGATGATCTGAGTTAATTTTGATAGTGATTTTGTCAACCGACTCCACTTGAAAAAGACTCTGATCATCCTTTCTATTCTCGTACTTCTGGGCGCAGGGTATTTTACCTATGACAAATGGGTAAAGCATTCAGATCTTACCACATGGAGTTTTGTCCCCTCCGATGCTGCAATTGTCTTTGAGCTCGACTTAATTAAGGATATAACTGATATTCAGAGTTACCCGGTTTGGAAAAATCTAGAGCCGATCAAAGGTCCAAGTAAGCTAAACCAGACACTCTCATTTCTTGACTCGATTAACGGAGACGGTGGCTTTTCAGCAATTTTTAAGCAGATGCCCGCTTTGATCTCCCTGCATAAAGTTTCGAGTTCATCACTTGACTTTCTGATGATCCTTGACATCCAAAATCTCTCGCAAAACACCTTTATTAGTGCTGCAATTGGGCAGTTAAAAAAAGCAGGATATACCTTCAAGACCAGGACGTATAATGGATTCAAGATTAGTGAAGTAGGCAACGGAAAGAACACGTTCACCTACATTTTCTACAAGAATTTTTTCTTATCAAGTTTCACTTCGTATCTGGTAGAAGATGCAATCAGAACAATTGATGATCCGGCAATCGTTCCATTCTCAGAAAGCTTCCCAGTCAGTAGTAATGGGAAACTTCATGTTAATTTCAAAGAATTAGGCAACCTGCTTGGCGCTTTCTTGACAGAAAAAATGGATGTACCGCTAGCGTCAGGTTCGTACCAGTTCGCAATGGATTCAGCAATCGTAAATGTTTCCGGTATCTCCCAAGCTTCAGAAGACTGGATTTCTACACATACGGACTCCCCAGGTAAATTTGAAATAACAGAAGTGATTCCCTCGAATACAGCCATTTTGTATCACATTACCTCTACCGATTTCAGTACATGGAAAGGTAATCAGGCAGAATTTCTAAAGAAAACCCCTGAGATTCTACAACTGAGAGATTCCTTGAAAATTGCTTTTGACTTTGATACCGAGCAGGTGTTTGATTTGGTGGATGATGAAATCGGACTTGCCACTTTGGAATCAGGTAGGCCGGACGAAAAGAAACAGCTGTTTATCCTCAAGGTTAAAAATGTGCAGGAAGCCATGAATTACTTCACGCAACTAACCGAACGGATCGCCTACTCAAGAGGAGATACGGTCTATGCAGAATCATACAGTGAGAATGAGATTCGTTTTCTTCCTATTCAAAATTTTCCCAGAAGTGTGCTTGGGGATTTGACGAACAGTTTTGATCGGTGTTTCTACATCAACTATCGCAATTACATCATTTTCTCAAACAGCTTGCAAGAACTCAAGATCTTAGTTGGATCGATACAAGAAGAAGATACATGGGGAAAATCCATCCTCATGAACGAATTCCTGAGCACCACCAACGCAGAGTCAAATGTGAGCCTCGTGGTGAATGTTCCAAGATTTTGGCCTGAGTTGATTTCTCAAATCAAGCCTGAATGGAAGGATCATTTTTCCAAAAATCAGGAAGCATATAAAAAGACAGAGCTGGCCGCTTTCCAGGTTTCCTTCCTTGAGGATGAGTATTTTACCAATATTACCTTTTCGCAATCAACCAAGAAATCGAGGCCAATTGCAAAAACTTCCGCTGACAATGCGATCACCCTCACTAGTCCGATAGTTTCAAAACCGTTCCTGGTTCGAACGCATTCGCACAATTTCTTTGACATTCTAATGCAGGATAGCACTTTTAACCTGTATTATTTCGACCGCTCATTTTCCTCACTTTGGACGACACAGTTAGAAGAAGAAATCGTGAGCGAGATTTTTCCAGTTGACTACTATAGAAATGGGAAAATTCAATATGCATTTGCAACTACTGGTCAGATTCATATTATAGACCGGACTGGTAGTTACATTCCCGGATACCCGAGGGGACTTCCTAACAGCTCAGTGCTTGATAAATTCAACTTGATTGATTACGACCGAAGCAGGAATTATCGACTTGGCATTACGGATGTAGATGGAAAGGTCTATTTGGCAGATAAAAATCTCAAATTATTAGAGGGGTGGGATCCAATACCTTACCAACGTCCAGCGGTCCAGCCGCTGAGACATTCCAGAATTGGTGGAAGAGACGTAATGATTTCTATTCAAGAAAATGGGATCATAAATGTGACAAACAGAAGAGGGCAAAAGCTAAGCGGCTTCCCATTTGACCTGAAAGCTCCGCTTGGAAATAATTACTTCTTGAATACCTCCAATTCCCTCGGGAGATCGTCGCTTACGACCATTTCAACACAAGGTGAATTGATGGAAATAAACCTGGAGGGAATCATAATTAACAGGGATCAACTCATTAAAACGTCATCAGAAACGACATTTCAACTAGTGACCGACAGAGGCGAAAAGTCTTTCATTATTGTGAGAAAGGAAGGCAACGTGTATGAAATACTTGATACAACTGGTAATTTATTATTTTCGAAAGACTACCTCTCACCAGATGAAATATTGATCCAATATTATCAATTTGGAGCTGGAAAGGACCTAATTGTATTTACAGATACCGCTACTAAGACCTTGTATATTTTCGATCGTTCTGGAAATCTTGTTACGGGAAATCCAATCAAATCTTCAAACGAGGTTAGCCTGGTATATTCCTCCTCTAAAAAAGAACTCCAGGTTTATACCACTTCGGGGCTTAACCTGGAGCTCTATCAGTTCGATTATTAAATCTAGGTACTAATTCAAATCAAAAGTCATGATTTGTAAACCATCAGCATAAGGCCTGTGGTCCTTCATTTTCATCGTGCATGGCATCTTTGAGCTTCCAAAAAGACGGGTTCCACCACCGAGGAAAACTGGATTCAGTTTAATCTTTAGTATATCAATCATTTGATTATCCAGCAACCATCCTGCAAACTCGCCACCACCGCACAAGTAAATTTCAGATCCTACACCATTCTTTAGCTTTTGAACGACTTCGAGATCCAATTTTTCTACTTGAACTTGTTCGCTGGACTCTTTGAAATTCAAAGAAGCCGAAAAAACATGGTGCTTCATATGAGGATAGGCAGGCTGTCCCGGCTTCAATCCAAACTGGTATCCAAACTCATAGGTCTTTCGCCCCATGATAACTGTATCAAATTCTTGCAAATCGTACAGGTATTGATCAACGCCTTCGCCCTCCTGCATAAATTGACTTACATCGCCATTGGGTCCTGCTATGTACCCATCGAGCGTACTAGCAACGTAATAAACTATCTTTCTCATATGTTTACACTTTCGTGGTTTTCCACTTACCTTTCTTGAATAGCCAAATAGCTACAACCGCGTAGAGGCTATGGCAAAAAGCAATGCAGAAAAACACACCCTCAGGTCCCCAGTCTAGCACAATCGAGAGGAGATACGCCAGCGGAATTTGAATAACCCAAAACACCACCAAGTTGATGTAAAGCGGTGTCCTCGTATCTCCAGAACCATTAAACGCTTGTCCGATCACCATTCCATAGGCAAAAAATATGTAGCCAAAGCAGATAATTCGTAATGCATCAATTGCGGTTTGCTGAACTAAACCCGACTGATTAAAAATAGAGAGAATCTCATCTGCGAAAATGGAGAAGAGAATCGCAATAAAAATCAGGAAGATCGTATTCCACCTTGCTGTTTTCCATACCGAAATTTCGGCCCGATCTGGCTTTTTAGCCCCCAAGTTCTGCCCAACCAAAGTGGCCGCGGCATTGGCCATTCCCCACGAAGGAAGTAAAGTGAAGATGATTACCCTGAACGACATCTGATACCCTGCTATGGCATCAGTGCCAAACTCAGCAATCACTCTTACCAAAAACAGCCAGCTCAGCGATTCCACGATAAATTGGCCAATCCCTCCAATGGAAACTATAACGATTTCCTTTATGGTCTTTAGCCTTATCACAAAATTTTGCCAGCCTAGCTTAATAATCGAACTTCCGTTGACCAAATGAACAATTTGATAAAGAACTCCCACAGATCTACCAGTAGTGGTGGCGATTGCGGCTCCTTCGACTCCAAAAGCTGGAATTGGGCCCCAACCAAAAATGAATAAGGGATCCAGAATCATGTTTAAACCGTTGGCAAGCAAGAGCGATTTCATTGCAATGGATGCATTACCAGCACCTCTGAAAACGCCATTGATAAGAAATATTAGAACGATACTGATATTTCCGGCATACATAATTCTAGTATACCCCACTCCCTCAGCAATAAGGTCAGGTTCACCTCCCATCAAAGCAAGAATATCCTCCGCGAAAATGAAGCCTGGGACTCCTAAAACAATACCCACAGCTGCAGCAAGTAGAATAGACTGAAAGGCAGCATTCGCTGCTTTTTCAGGTTTTTTCTCACCAACACGCCGCGCCACAATTGCTGTAGCTGCCATACTTAGCCCCACAGCCACCGAGTATATAATCATCAGTGGCGACTCTGTCAATGCTACTGTAGCAATTGCATTCACACTTATTCGAGATACAAAGATCATGTCCACAATTGCAAAAAGAGCCTCGCCAATCATCTCGGCAATCATAGGAATCGATAGCAAAATGATCGCTCTATTGATGCTACCAGAGGTGAACTCTGTTTCTTCACCCTTGAGAGCTGTAATAATAAGATTGAAAATTCTACGAATAGAATAGTTAGATTTTGTCATTTCTAAAATGAAATTAAAATGTTAGAATGCTCGTAATTGAGCTAGTAAAATATGTGAAATAGTAAAATGGATTTGTGTCCCCGAGTTTGGGGATTATGCTCTGATGGTGCAGAACATATTGGGCGCTATATCCAATAGAGACTTCATGATGGTGCAATTATAAACTAAATATTTGAAATCAAATAGAATCGACCAAACTACTAGAAATAATAAGAGATCCACTGACCAATATTGACTAGTGCCAAAAACAGAAAGACAACGCCGGGAATAACATTTACAATGGTC
Source organism: Cyclobacteriaceae bacterium (assembly GCA_039961455.1). Taxonomy (GTDB): domain Bacteria; phylum Bacteroidota; class Bacteroidia; order Cytophagales; family Cyclobacteriaceae; genus Ekhidna. The sequence continues at coordinate 6,026 of JBDVJN010000093.1, forward strand.
CTATTGTCGGCGACTCGAGTAAATCGACCTCCTACCCGAATGATGATAAATAGCAAGGTGACCTCTCCTAGAAAAACACCCAAAATATAGCCCCAGTAGTTGATTCCCATTAAATTAATGAGTCCATTGATTTGAAGGTAGGTAGTCACACCAAGCCAAAATGGCATGGCTAGAGGGTTCAACACACCGAGAATTATTCCTTTCAAAAATCCGGTCTTTCCCGAGTCCTTAAGCTCTACCTGAGAAGAATTCACTCTAGAGCGAATTGAAAATACACCTAAAACGCCCAATACACAGGCGGCTATTAGGTAGAAATAGTTCGTAAACTCTAGCTTCTCTGAAAGGTAAATTTGAATTTGGACGGCTAAAGCCGCGTAGGTGGTATCTATGATTGCCGCTCCAAGGGAAAGGTAAAATGCACTCTTGGCCCTCTTTGTCAGGGATAACTGCATGACCGTGATATTGATTGTGGCGGGAGGGATCGTTCCCAGCAGACTAATCCCAAACGAAATCAAGAAAACTTGAAATATCATTAGGACTAAAGTAGCCAGTAATTTCTAATTGCTTCAATTCACGCAGTGAATACTCCTTCTCACATTGAGTAACCAGTTAGGTATCAATAAACTTTGTTCTAGTCCACTGTGAATCCTTCCATTTTGCTGTCAGAGTTACATTATTGTTGTTGCATTCTCACTTGATAATGTCCAGCAAGTCTTCGTATTATCGTAGGTACCATACGCAACAACCCCTACCGATTCTTGATTAAATCCAATTATTATCACGGAAATTGATTATTTTTCCACCCCAATGGAGCACGATTATAACCTACTCATCGAAAATCTGAAGGGACGACGATATGATGAAGCTCTCAGGGAACCTATTTTGTCCGACGGATTCGAAAACTCTAACCTTCCTGACAGTGTAAAGTATGCGCTAGAATCCATGCTTGAAATTGATGTTTCCTACGCGTATAAGGTCTACAACAATTCAAGGAGAATTCATGAAATAATCAACAGAGAGCTCACCAAAAGGGAAATTTCCGTTGAATATCGGTACCAAGGGGCATTAAAAACTTTTACAAACATTCTGCTCTACGGCGATGTAGAGATAATTGTTCTTAAGAAAAATCCTTCCGACAAGCCCCATCTCGATGTGAAAGAGTTAGGAAGCGTCCTTATGGATATCCTAAGTGGTGATCATAACTTCAAATCAATTGATTTTAGTGACAAGACCAGAATTCGTGTAACCGCTCAAAAGCCAACATGTGAAATAGACGTTCTACCGTCTGTCTGGGTGGCTACTCCTGATTATACCAAGACAAAAAACGAGATTTATCGAGGGATCGTTGAGTATGATTTCGCCAACACAAAGGTCAAAAAATACCTCCCTTTTCTAAATATTGCTAGGTTCAATGCTCGGAATGAACATACAGGCGGTGTATTGAAATCTTTGTGTCGGCTGTTGGGAACTCTGAAAAAGGATTCTGAAGTACCTATTAATCTGAGGGACTCCGAAATCAACTCCATGATGTACGCTATTCCCGAGGAAGATTTGAAGGTAGATCAACAGCACCTCCTTAGCTTGTTACCCCTAGTAGAGAATCACCTTAATAATCTTATAGTTGATGATGAATTCTACAGATCATTACGATCCCCCTCGCGCATGGAGAAAGTCTTTGCAAGTCAACCTGAAAAGAAGGAATCCTTAAAAAATCTGCTTGAGTCTTTAAAGACTTTGATAAGAGATATCAAGAGGGATTTAGCTGAATCAGGTAAGGCTTTGGAAGAGCAGATCGAATATTCTAATCTATAGTTTCCGTATCCCCTCTTTGGTAAGATTGACTAACTTTTTTTTGTAAAGGATGCCGAGAGATCTTTTAAAGTTCTTCTTACTCATTTGGAAATGAAATTGGATCTCATCCGGAGAGCTTTTGTCTGTGAGCGGAAGAAACCCTTCGCTATCCGAAAGAATGGATAAAATTTTCTCTGCTCCAGCTTCAAGGTTTTCCATCCCGATCTTCCGTAAACTGATGTCAATTTTGTTGTCAGGACGTATGTTTTTGACATAGCCCTTCATCCTATCTCCGGTTAAAATGTCAGTGAAAATCTCATTAGCGTAAATAAGTCCTCTGTACTTATTATTAACAACCACATTAATTCCCAAATCGGTTTCTTCAGCGATCAGAAGATCCACCTCCTCACCCTCCTCGAGCGAAATGTCCTCTTTCTCAAAATATGACTGGACTTTCTGTGTGGCTGCAAGCCTTTCTGTCTTGGCATCTAAATACAAATACACGAGATATGAATTACCCAGCTGCATTTCTCCTATTTGCTCTCTGAATGGCACCAAAAGATCTTTTTCAATCCCCCAATCCAGAAAAGCACCAAACCTCGTCACGTCCTTAACTTTCAGAAATGCGAATTCATTTACGTACAAATGTGGTTTGAGCGTAGTTGCTATAATCCTATCTTCGCTATCGCGATAAATAAAGACATCTATTGGATCGTCAACTTTTAAGTTTTCTGGAATGTACTTGGTTGGAAGTAAAACATCGTTTCCTTCCTCGTCTTCTAGATAAGCCCCCGGAGGTGTGAACCTCATGGTTGTCAACCGATTTTTCTCTCCAATAATCATTCGGCAAGTCCCGCCCTTTTTAGTAAAGCATCTACGGATGGTTCCTTACCTCTGAACTTCTTGTACAAATCCATCGGATGCTCTGTGCCGCCTTTGCTTAATACATTTTCCTTAAAAGAGTTCGCAGTATCTTTATCGAAGACTCCTTTTTCCTTGAAAAGTGAGAAAGCATCTGCATCCAAAACCTCAGCCCATTTGTAGCTATAGTAGCCTGCTGCATATCCACCAGCGAAGATATGGCTGAATTGAACGCTCATGTTCGTATCAGAAACCTCTGGAAAGAGTTCTGTCGAAGCAAATGCTTTCTTCTCGAAATCAAACACACTCCCCACCTTCTTCGCTTCTTCTACTGACATGCTATGCCAGTTCATGTCCAAAAGCGCAAAACTTATCTGCCTCAAGGTCGCGTAAGCCTCATGATATGTTGAAGACCGAATGATTCTGTCCACCAACTCTTCAGGAATCAACTCTCCGGTCTCATAGTGGTTGGCAAACAGGTCAAGGCATTCCTTTTCGTAGCACCAGTTCTCCATGATCTGGGACGGTAGTTCTACAAAATCCCAATACACATTGGTCCCTGCCAAGCTTTCGTAAGTTGTATCTGCAAGCATCCCATGTAGGGCATGTCCAAATTCATGAAACAAGGTCTTGACCTCATCAAATTTCAGCAAGGAAGGTGTATTATCTGATGATGGCGTGAAGTTGCACACGATGCTTACCTGCGGCAGCACTCGTCGTCCTTCATCCCTTTTCTCTCCGCGAAATGATGTCATCCAGGCTCCTCCCCGCTTCCCTTCTCTAGGGAAAAAATCTGCAAGAAAAACAGCTACACCAGCTCCATTTCTATCAACAACTTCATACGTCTTAACGTCGTCATGGTACTTTGGAAGTGAAGCATTCTCCACAAACGTGATGTCAAATAGTTTTTCAGCTGTCTTAAAAACGCCCTCGATCACATTTTCAAGTTTAAAGTACGGCTTGACTAATTCGTCATCCAGTTCATATTTCTCCTTTCTTAATTTCTCTGAATAGTACGCCCAATCCCATCTCTGCAATTCATGATCTATTCCCGAGGATTTCATGTATTCCTTAATTTCCTCTACCTCTCCTTTCGCTTTTGCAAGGCTTTTATTGAGCAAGTCATCCAAAAATGTCTTAACCTTAGAAGGATCGCCAGCCATTCGTTGCTCTAGGATGTAATGGGCAAATGTGGGATAACCAAGCAAGTTTGAAAGTTCGGCCTTAAGCGCGATTACTTCCTTTATTATTTCCTGATTATCGTGCTCATCTCCTTTTATACATTTGCTCATATATGCCATGAACATTTGCTCTCTTAAGCCTCTGTCATCCGCATACTCCACAAAAGGAATATAGCTAGGTGCTTGAAGTGTGAAAATCCACTTACCCGCATGACCTTTCTGTTTTGCCAATTGCGCGGCTCGACTCCTTACGTCATCAGGTAAACCGGAAAGGCTCGATTCATCCTCTATGATTAGTTCAAATGAGTTGGTTTCAGAAAGCACATTCTCAGAAAATTTCAACGACAACTTCGAAAGTTCGATACTAATTTCTTTGAATCTATTTTTAGATTCCCCTTCCAACTCCACACCACGTCTCACGAAGTCCAGATAAGTATTACTTAGCAGTTTCTGTTGCTCCTGATCAAGGTTCAATTCGTCTCTTTTCTCATAAATAATTTTCACTTTCTGGAAAAGATTCGAATCTTGTTTCACCTCGCTGTCAAACGCAGCAAGCTTTGGAGAAATATCCTGAGTGATTTTTTGAATCTCATCGTTCGTTTCTGCGGAGTTGAGATTAAAAAGAATCGTGGAATTACGCGTCAGCATTTGACCTGACTTTTCCAAAGCCTCGATGACATTCTCAAACGTGGGTCCCTCCGTGCTCTTGATGATATTTTCAATATCCTTCTTCGCTTCCTTGAGTGCATAGTCAATGGCTTCTATGTAGTGATCTTCTTTGATTTCGGAAAATGGAGGGAGTTCGAACGGAGTTTTAAAAGAAGATAAGAGGGGGTTTGACATGTTTATTGTTTTTGCAAAGCTGCAAAGGTAAGCTTGCTTCAATTTATCTTTGTGAAAGATTATGAAACAGAATCGATTTCTTTTTTTCGGTGCAGTCTTACTTACGTTGCAGTCATTTGGGCAAAGTGGATACCTTAATCTTTCCTCTCCCCACAATACAGTTCGCACCCATCTTGAGAATCTTCAGCCAGAGACTTTCAATGACTCACTAGCAGCTCAGGCATTTAACCCAAAAGAGCGGTCGTTAGTAGAAGCCAAAACCTCTGCTCTCAGGTTGAAAAGAGCACTGGACGGAAAAGGCATTTACATCTACATGGACGAAGTACCGAAATCGTCAAACTACTATGACTCAACTGGCAGGAGACACAAATTTGTTTTACTGGAAGAATACCCAAGAATTTTTCTACTAAAGCACGAAGATGGGAATTGGTACTACTCAGATTCCAGCATTGACGCTATCGACATCTTGTATGAGGCAACATTCCGATTTGGCACGGGGAGCCTGATGAACCTACTACCAAAACTGGGCACTCAAAAAATACTGGGCTTGTATATGTATCAGTATATCGCCATTTTGATCCTCGCATTCATCAGTACATTGGTATACAAGGTGTTCTCCTTCTTGACAGAGCGTGTCATTCGAAAGTTACTGTACTCGTCGGGGTACATAGGCGAGACTTCGGAGAAGTACTTATGGCTTTTAGCTAAACCAGCAAGCGTTTTCTTTATCGTTTTGCTCTTAATACTCTTTACTCCAGCCTTACAACTACCGCCAGAATACGCACAGTATATTATCACTGGATTACGTGTCACGCTCCCACTATATGGAACCATCATCTTCTATAGAATGGTAAATGTTGCTGCCGTTTATCTCTCGAGGATGGCTCAAAAAACAGATAGCACGCTCGATGATCAGCTAGTGCCACTGCTAAGAAAAGCGCTTAAAACTTTTGTGGTAATCATTGGTACATTGTTCATCCTTGATAATCTGGAAGTACCAATTCTTCCACTTCTAACTGGGCTTTCCATTGGAGGTTTGGCATTTGCTCTTGCTGCCCAGGATACCATCAAGAATTTTTTCGGGTCGATTATGATCTTTATTGACAAACCTTTTCAAGTAGGCGATTGGGTAACGAGCGGTGATATTGATGGAACGGTGGAAGAAGTTGGATTTAGGTCCTCTAGAATCAGAACCTTTAGCAATTCACTGGTCTACGTCCCCAATGGGAAACTTGCAGATAGCACTATAGACAACCACGGTTTACGACAGTATCGGAGATTTTATACCCAGATTTCTATCAATTATGATACACCCCCAGAACTGATTAAAATCTTTGTAGATGGTCTTAGAAAAATTGTAGAAACGCATCCTAACACGAGAAAAGATGGATACCATATCTATTTCAACGACATGGCTGCTTCGTCTCTAAATGTGATGTTCTACATATTCTTTGAGGTCCCTACATGGGCAGAGGAATTGAAAGCCAGACATGAGGTTCTCTTAGAAATTATGAGCCTTGCAAAGGAATTAGGAATAAACTTCGCCTTCCCTACACAGACACTGCATGTAGAAAATCTCCCAGGCCAATTGCCTATTTCACCTACGTATATTTCGGAAAGTGAAGCGACGAACAAATTGTCTTCCTATTTCTCCAAAAAGTAATCAAGGAGTTCCTTCTTGAGTTATGTGATGGGCTTTGACCCAATCGAATTTGTTGAACTCTAATAATTCTGTTTCCTTCTCGTCATAGAATATCTCTTCCACAACCACGAAATGTCTATGCTTGTCTTCTCCCATGTATCCTAGTAAGAAATATTCCCATTCATTACCATCCCACGGGAACTTCAAGAAGTGAACCGAAACAATGTCTTTGCCATCACCATATTCCTCTATCAGGTAACCTCTCTGTTCCGCATCGGAAACATAAACTGCCTTCATGTCCCATAATTCGTCCTTCTTGGAGCAATAGGCATGAAGATCAATATCTCCTGTGACCTTGGAATGGTCCGCTTTTGCCTGTTTGATTTTGAAATGATCAAATGAGTGTACTTGCGGAGCGCTAACGTAGTAGCCGGAGTAGGCTTGACCAAAAGCAAAAAAAATAGCTATGCTTAGTGTGAGTGTGGCGACAATCTTTTTCATAATAGGGTATTTTTTTAAATACTTAAAAAACAGCTAGTTATGACACAATGCTAAACCTTTAGTACTATACCAGTCAAATAAAATCGACAAGTGGAACATATTCTATCGATTAACGCTAAAAATGGACATACGAAGCAAAATCCTCACATCCCACTTCAGCTAAGGAACTTAATTCTTATTTTCGCTCTTTAACTGACTAAAACTGATCCAAAAAATGAAATTCGGAACCAAAGCACTTCATGCTGGCATTGAGCCAGATCCATCAACAGGAGCCATTATGACTCCAATTTTTCAAACATCCACTTACGTTCAAGATGGACCAGGAGTACATAAAGGTTTTGAGTATGCTCGGACGCAAAACCCTACACGAAGTGTACTGGAAAAGAATCTAGCAGCTCTCGAAAACGGTAAGTTTGGAAGAGCATTTTCGTCCGGAATGAGCGCAACAGAGACAGTCATCAAGATGCTAAGACCTGGCGATGAAGTAGTCAGTACAGGAGATCTCTATGGCGGTAGTTTTAGACTATTCACTCAAGTGTATGAAGAGTTTGGTATCAAATTCACATTTGTAGATATGCGTGATATTGCTAATGTGGAAGCTGCTATGACAGATAAGACCAAACTTGTCTGGGTAGAAACTCCCACCAACCCTATGTTGAACATCGTTGACATTGAAGCTGTTGCCGGCGTGGCGCACAAATACGGAGCAAAGGTTACCGTGGATAACACATTTGCTTCTCCTTATCTTCAAAACCCTTTGGATCAAGGTGCTGATATCGTAATGCATTCAGTAACAAAATATATTGCCGGTCACTCAGATGTTATCATGGGCTTTCTTGCCACCAACGATCCGGAATTAGACGAAAAAATTGCTTTCATTCAGAATTCCGCTGGCGCTGTTCCTGGACCGCAAGATTGTTTCCTAGTTATCAGGGGAATCAAAACGCTCCACGTTAGAATGCAAAGGCATTGCGAAAACGGAGAAAAAATTGCGAACCACCTAAGAAATCATCCAAAGGTTGATAAGGTTTATTGGCCCGGATTTGAAGATCATCCAAACCACGACATTGCTAAAAAGCAAATGAACGGTTTCGGAGGAATGATGTCCTTCGTTCTAAAAGAAGACACCATCGAACAAGCGGAAGCTACTTTGAGTGCATTCAAACTCTTTAGCTTGGCTGAATCGCTTGGAGGAGTCGAATCACTTGTCGGTCATCCTGCAGGCATGACTCATGCAAGTATTCCTAAGGAAAAAAGGATTGTTGGTGGATTAGTGGATTCTCTCATTAGACTAAGCGTTGGAATCGAAGACGTGGAAGATTTAATCGCCGATCTAGACCAGGCAATTGGGTAGGTTATAAACTATTTACTTGATTGCTCTTCTTCGAGATCCAACTGTCTAGAAGACTTAGCACCTTCTGCTTTTCAAGATCGTTGTGAGGCTCGTGAAACACTCCTCCCAAGGAGTGAAATTCAATACGTTCTGATTTTTCAACGGCAGCCTTGGTAGCCGAAAAGCTGATAATTTGATCAGAATCCCCGTGATACGCCAGACCTGACAGCTTGGTGTTCGCAGCATTTTCCTGCACGTAATTGCCAGCCTTCACTGCTTCATCAAAAAATCTTGCTGAGATTTTGTTGTGAACAAGTGGATCTGAGATATAGTCTTTCGCAACTTGTTTGTCTTTGCTTAAATGTGCAGGGTCTAGTTCGCTGGCCAAGCTAAAGCGCGGAAAGATAGAAGCCATCAATTCCCCCATCTTCACCTTCCATTTTGGTGGTTCAAAAGCTAAGGCAAGCCAGGGTGACGAAGCCACAAATCCAGTTAACTCTGTCACTGGTTTCTTCAGAACATAATTGAGTGTAACACACCCTCCGAAGCTATGCCCAAACAAAAACATCGGGATATCCAGAAAATTTAAACGAGTAAATTTCAATGACTCTTCTATATCATCAAGCATTAGATCCATAGAAGGCATATGCCCCCTTCTACCCTCCGATTTTCCGTGACCTCTGAAATCGAACCCAACACTTGCGATCCCTTTTTCACTCAGATAATCAATTACATGTTCATATCTCCCGATATGCTCACCGTGACCATGCAGTATACAAACTACTGCCTTGGGGTTCTCTGGTTTGCTAATTATATAATATAATTTTAGACCGTCGCTGGATAGGATATAATTGCTTTCTGAATCTTCCATCATTTCTAGTCAGCAAATTAGATAATTAAAGAGATCAGTGGAACGTTTACTTGATTATGCGTAAGATTTTTGAAGCCGTTATTTATTCACTTCCGTTCCAGTTGGCCTTTCTTCACGTCAGGAAAAACCTTGCACTACTTGCATTATGGGTAATAATCATTGCCGCATTTTCTGGCGGACTTGGAAAAGTCTATGGCATTCAATACCTCTTTCTGGATCCTGAGTATCAGGGACAAGTCAATTTCTGGAGTTTCTTCTGGGTCGGCATGGCGTTCGGAAATCTAGTGATGGCTTTTCATATCACCAGCTATATTCTTGATGGTCACCGATTTAGATTTATTGCCGTTTTGCAACGCCCCTTTGCTAAGTTCTCACTTAACAACAGCATTATCCCGCTACTCGTACTCTTAGCCTACCTATCTACCATGATTGGATTTCAGTTCGAAAACGAATTTGCGAGCAAAACCGATATTATTCTTTACGTCTTGGGTTTAATCCTTGGAATAAATGCCCTTATGCTTTTAATGTTCTTGTATTTCCGATTTACCAACAAGGACATCTTCCGATTTGTCGCAAGCACCGTGGATCGGCAGCTTAGGAAAAACCCCCTAAGTCGTCAGGTAATGATGGATAAACTCAAGGAGAATAAGCAAAACAAATACCATGTAAAATCATATCTAGACTTTAAACTCCGTCTGAGATCAACAGAACCAATCGTCGACTTCAGCAACAGAGAGGCAGTACTCAAAGTGTTCGATCAAAATCACTTCAACTCGGTGCTTGTGGAACTGATTTTCATTGGTATTATTCTGCTGTTGGGTCTTTTCCTTGACTATCCATTTCTTCAGATTCCAGCTGCTGCCAGCTCACTTGTCATTTTTTCCATTGCTGTGATGTTGGTAGGAGCTATTTCCTTTTGGTTTAAAGAATGGGGTTTGGCCTTCGCGCTTGGTCTTTTTGTGCTAGTAAATCTGGCAGTCAAAAATGAGTTTGGTAAAGGCATAAACAAAGCAGCCGGACTCGATTACGATGCTGGCAAAATCAACTACACTATCGAGTCTCTTCAGAATACACACTCCGAAGCGCAGTTCGAGCATGACGAGAGGCACATGCTCAAAACTCTGGAAAATTGGAAGAAGAAATGGCCTGATTCCAAAAAAGAAAAAATGGTATTTCAGTGCGTAAGTGGCGGTGGTCAGCGAGCAGCGTTGTGGACTGTGAATTCACTTTTAAAAGCAGATAGCATTATAGAGGGCTCTTTGATGCAACAAAGTTTTTTAATTACCGGCGCATCAGGAGGTGCTATCGGCGCTGCCTATTTTCGGGAGTTGTACAGGCAAAACTTGATTCAACAAAAGAAAGATGTTATGCTTTCTAATATGGGCAGAGACAATCTAAACCCCGTGATTTTCAGTTTGCTGGTAAATGATCTTTTTATAAAACTGCAGACCTATGAGTATGCCGGAAGAAAATACAAAATCGATCGTGGATATTCGTTCGAACAAAATCTGAATCGAAACCTTGAAGGGGTACTTTCCAAAAAGATTGGCGACTATCAGGAGGTCGAGGAAAAAGCTGAGATTCCTACCTTGATCCTGTCGCCTACCATCGCCAACGATGGGCGCAAACTCTACATTTCATCTCAGCCTGTAAGCTTTATGGGCATTTCGTCAGAAGTAACCGGTGAACCAGAACAGAAAATCAGAGGAGCAGATTTCCAGGTACTTTTCAAAAACCAGTCCTCTGAAGACCTTAGCTTCTTGTCTGCACTTCGAATGTCTGCATCCTTTCCGTACATCACCCCTTCTATTAGTTTGCCCAGTGAGCCAAGGATTGAAATTATGGATGCTGGAATATCAGACAATTTTGGTGTGCTAGATGCTTTGAAATTTATTCATGTTTTCAGAGAATGGATTGAAGAAAACACGGCAGGAGTGGTGCTTCTGGTAATACGTGATACGAAATCTAACTCACCAATCGAAGACCGTCCAATTCCTTCGGTTCTGGATCGACTTACCTACCCAATCGCCAGCGTTTACAACAATCTTTCAAGCATGCAAGACATAAATAATGACATCAGAATTGAGCAAGCAAAGGATTGGCTCAATGCTGACCTGGACGTAGTGGAGATTGCTTACGATTCTCATCACAATGCCACAGACGAATCTGAGGTAAAAAGAGCTTCCCTTAGTTGGCACCTTACCTCCCTGGAGAAGAAAAATATCATGAGTAACATTGATATTGAGAGTAATAGGATGGCACTGATAAGGCTAAAAGAGTTACTGAAAGACTGATCAATTCTTTGAAAAGCAGCCCCCGGCAAACCACTTTCTCGTGAAAGTTTGCAACTTCCACTATCTATCAGATGTCCCTTACTAAAACCTTACAACTATGCTTCGAAACCTTTTTCTAACTTCTTTTAGATCTCTATTTAAGAACAAGAGTACTTTTTTACTCAATATGCTGGCCCTCACAATTGGAATATCTGGCTGTATCATGGCCTACTTGCATATTTCATTTGAATCAAGCTACGATCGATTTCATTCTAATGAATCACGAATTTTTAGAGTAGTGACTGGTGATGTGGCCAATCAAAATGGTTGGGTAAAGGTATCCACCCCCATTCCTCCAAAATTGAAGGCTGATCTCCCCGAAGTGGAGTCTTACGCACGTCTTACCAAGTTCAGCTACAATGAAAAAATTGCTGTTGAGTACAATAAGACAGTTTTCAACGAGGAAAATTTCTTCCTGGCTGATCCAGCCCTCTTTTCTATGTTTGATTTCGAAACGGTGTTGGGACGAATCCCTGAAGTTCCAGCAGCCAATTCAGTTTTTATTTCGAATGAAATGGCCTCAAAGTATTTCCAACGAGAAGATCCGATTGGAAAGCTGCTTAAAGTTGATGGCAAGATAGATTTCCAGGTGACAGGCGTGTTTGCCAAATTGCCTTCAAATAGTCATTTCGACATCGACTTCGTAGTTCCTTTCGAAAACCTTCCCACTGCCAAACCTGGCTCTAGCCTGACGAGCGGCTGGGGAATGTTCAACTACTTCGCCTATGTCCTGCTGGAGGAGGGTGCTGATCCGATCATATCAGAAGGAAAAATGAAGGAAATCACTGCTGAGTACGGAGATGATCAATCCATGCAATTTGAAGAATTGGCACTTCAAGCTTTAAAAGACATTCACTTTCAACCAAACCGCGGTAATCTCAAACCATCTTACCAACCAAAGTATTTGACAATCTACAGCGCCGTAGCGCTTGCAATTCTGATTATCTCATTCATTAATTTCATTAACCTCAGCGTAGCCAGCTCTACAAGAAGAATTAAAGAGGTGGGGGTTAGAAAAGTCATGGGTGCCTCCAAAACGCAACTTGTAGCCCAGTTCGTTTCCGAGAGTATTATTACAACGACAGTCGCTTCAATTTTGGCTCTACTTTTCACCGATATAGCACTTCCGGCTATCAATAGCATCATCCAATCAAACATGGTGCTTTCACTAGCGAATCCCCTGCTAATTGTCGGTATTGTTACTCTGATTGCTACCATAGCATTATTCTCCGGCCTATACATTGCATTGTATATACTGTCATTTAATCCGGTGAACGCAGTAAAAGGAGTTTTCAAGATTGGTAATAAGGGAAGAAGATTCAAGGAGTCGCTAATGATAGTTCAGTTCTCTGTTTCATGCATTCTGATACTTGCTTCTATATTCATGTACCGACAGCTAACTTTCTTGAAGGATAAGGATATCGGCCTTGACCGGCAAGGAATTGTGACAATGCAATTATATGATCAAGAATCCCAGGGAAAGATCGATTTGCTAATACCGGAACTTGAAAAGGTTGCTGGTATTCAAAAAGTGTCTGGTTCCAGATTTACTCCCGGAGTGGCCAACTGGCGTCATTCAATGTTATTGGAAGGATTCACAGACGAGCAGGCTGAAGAAATAAGTTGGAATCTGATCTCGGTGGATAAGAATTTTGTCGAAACTTTTGGCATTGAGTTAGTAGAGGGAGACCTCGAGGATATTAAAGAACTATCAACAGGTCAAAAATATACCTACATAGTTAACCAGGCCGCTGTCATGGAAGCTGATTGGGAGACCGGCCTTGGAAAAAGTATCTCTCCTTTCGGCCGTCAGGGATACGCGCCAATTGCAGGTGTTGTCAAAGACTTCAATTATAAGTCACTGCATATTGCGGTTGAACCTTGTGTTCTCGTAATGTCGGATGAAGACAAGTACAGTCAGGTATCCATCAAGTACAGCTCGCAAGACCCCCTTGGTTTACTAGGAGACGTTGAAACAAAGTTTGCAGAGGTCATGCCAAATACCCCTTTTGAATATGCATTTACAGATGATCAATTCAATAGTCTTTATAAGGTCGAAAATCAAACAAGTCAGCTCATCGGCCTGCTCACTGCCATTGCGATCGTATTGGCCCTACTGGGTGTATATGCCTTGCTAAGTTTTACCATAAAAGAACGCACCAAGGAGATTGCGATCAGAAAAGTCCTTGGTATCAAAATGAAGGGCACTCTATACCTGTTATCTGGTAACTACATCAAGTTACTGGTGATCGGAAATTTGATTGGAATCCCGATCACTTGGTACATCATGGGTCTTTGGCTGCAAAACTTTAGCTATCAAATATCACTTGGTTTTGTCACCTTTCTCGGAGTTGCTATTTCTACTTTCTTGCTGATTTTGGTAGTTGTTGGATTTAAGGTAGCTCAGATTGAAAACATCAACCCAACGGATGCTTTGCATTACGAATAGGATCAAGAAATCATACAATAAAAGAGCTCGACATTAACGAGCTTTTTTTATGACTTATATATTTTACAGTAGTCTACAAAAACTTTTCAACCTCTGTGTAGGGAAGTCCAAATGCATCTGAAACGCCTTTGTAAACCACTTCACCGTTGATTACATTCAAACCAAGTTTCAATTCTTCGTTGTCCTTACAAGCTTTTTTCCACCCTTTGTTGGCTAGATCCAATGCATAAGGTAATGTAGCGTTTGTCAGAGCAAGAGTCGATGTATATGGAACGGCTCCTGGCATATTGGCAACGCAGTAATGAACAACATCATCGATAATAAAAATTGGATCTTCGTGGGTTGTTGGTTTACATGTCTCAATACAGCCTCCTTGATCCACAGCAACATCGACTAAAACAGTACCTGGTCGCATCTCTTTCAACATATCTCGAGTTATCAGGTGCGGAGCTTTTGCTCCCGGTATCAATACAGCTCCTACAATCAAATCGTGAGTGCCAATCATTTCTCGTATGTTATACTCGCTACTCATGTAGGTATTCACATTTGCCGGCATTACATCATCCAGGTACCTCAACCTTGGTAGGTTGAGATCCATAATGGTCACATCAGCTCCCATGCCAGCTGCCATCTTCGCCGCATTTGTACCAACCACACCTCCGCCCAGGATCATCACTTTGGCTGGACGAACTCCAGGAACACCGCCAAGTAATATTCCCCTTCCTTGCATAGGTTTTTCCAAGTACTTGGCTCCCTCCTGTATTGCCATCCGGCCTGCTACTTCGGACATAGGAACCAATAAAGGCAGCGAACGATCTTCTTTCTCCACTGTTTCATAAGCAAGGCAAACAGCACCGCTTTCAATCATGGCATTCGTCAATGGCTCGTAGGAAGCAAAGTGGAAATACGTAAAAAGCAATTGATCTTTCTTACACAGTTTGTACTCAGGCTCAATTGGCTCCTTCACCTTCATTATCATCTCAGCCTTTTCGTATGTTGCTTCGATTGTTGGAAGCATCTGAGCTCCTGCAGCAACATATTCGCTATCCTCAAATCCACTACCATTTCCTGCTGTCGACTGTACAAAAACTTCATGCCCACGCTTCACAAATTCAACTACACCAGAGGGTGTAAGGGCTACACGATTCTCGTTATTTTTAATCTCTTTTGGAACACCTATTATCATGATATTTTCTTTTGGGAGTGGCAAATATAATCCGAGTATAGGAGAGAAAAAGGAAGTTTATGAATTCAAAATTTGACATATTCTTTTTATCATAAAAAAGAAATATTATTCTGTATAATAAATATTTACAATATATTATATCAATATTCGATTCTTATCTATAAGAAACTACACTTATCTATTGGAGATTCTCTTTAAAATTTGATCTCATTTGCTTATATTTGGAGACACCCTCCACATTTTTAGTCTTAAAACCTTGAAGTATGGGCAAAGTCAAAAACAAAATCAATCTTCCAATTTCCAAAAAAGAAATTCTTAGCGATTATCGTCTTGCGGTCGAGAGTCGAGAATCCAGTCTGATGGGAAGAAAGGAAGTGTTCATGGGTAAAGCCAAATTTGGAATTTTTGGCGATGGCAAGGAAGTGCCACAGCTAGCAATGGCCAAGTATTTTCGGAATGGAGATTGGAGATCAGGCTACTATAGAGACCAAACCTTTATGATGGCCATTGGTCAGCTCACCACACAACATTTTTTTGCGCAGCTCTACGCCCACACTGATGTTGAGGCTGAACCTGTATCGGCTGGAAGGATGATGAATGGTCATTTTGGCACAAGGTATTTAAATGAAAGAGGCGAGTGGCTTACACAAACTGACAAAAAGAATTCGAGTGCCGATATTTCGCCAACAGCAGGTCAAATGCCGAGGCTGCTCGGTCTCGCCTACGCATCCAAGCTTTACAGAGAAAATAAGGGACTTAAGGATCTAGAAGACTTCTCATTGAATGGAGATGAGGTAGCGTTTGGCACCATTGGTAATGCCTCTACTTCCGAAGGGTCGTTCTGGGAAACAATGAATGCTGCCGGTGTTCTACAAGTACCATTGGTCATGTCCGTGTGGGATGATGGTTATGGCATCTCAGTACCACAGGGATACCACACTATCAAAGAGAGTATTTCTGAAGCTTTGTCAGGATTCCAAAAAACGAAAGAAAAACCTGGGTTCGAGATTTTTACTGTTCGCGGCTGGGACTACCCACGCCTACTCGAGACTTACCAAAAAGCAATTAGCCTAACCAGAAAGACTCACATACCTTGCCTTGTACATGTTACAGAGATAACGCAACCACAAGGGCACTCCACATCAGGGTCTCACGAGCGATACAAGTCAAAAGAAAGATTGGATTGGGAAAAGGACCACGATTGTCTTCTTAAAATGAGAACATGGATTGAAATGGAGAAAATTGCAAGTACCACGGAACTAGATGAGATTGAGAAAGAGGCGAAATCTGAGGCTAAAAAATCAAGGGAAGCTTCTTGGAAAGCGTTTATAGATGATATCAAGAAAGATCAACAAGAGGCGCTAGACCTAATTGGGAAAGTAGCCAACTCTTCTCCAAAAAAGGCTGCGTTGGAAGCAATTTCCAATGAATTAAGAAAGGCATTGAACCCAGAAAAAGCTCATGTGATGAGTGCATCACGAAAAGCACTTAGAATAGCTAAGGATAGCCCAACACAAGAGTGGAAGAATCTACATAACTGGATTTCAGATCAGAAAGAAAAGTTCGAAAAACAATACAGTTCGCTACTATATAGCGAGTCAGAAAGTTCTTCATTAAAGGTTGAAACCGTAAGAGCAGTTTATTCTGAAGAGAGCAAGCTTGTTGATGGAAGAGAGGTTTTAAATGCCTGTTTTGACAATATCCTCCAAGCTGATCCGAAGGTTTTTGCTATTGGTGAGGATGTCGGCAAAATAGGAGACGTAAACCAAGGGTTCGCCGGTTTACAGGAAAAACATGGAGAATTGCGAGTCACTGACACAGGCATACGGGAAACGACAATTATCGGGCAAGGTATTGGTACCGCCATTAGAGGTCTTAGACCGATCGTCGAAATTCAGTATCTTGATTATTTGCTTTACGCAATACAAACATTATCCGATGACCTTGCTACACTACAGTATAGAACATTTGGTGGTCAGAAAGCACCACTCATTATCCGCACAAGAGGTCACCGCTTAGAGGGGGTATGGCACTCGGGATCCCCAATGGGGATGATCCTCAATTCCCTAAAAGGAATCATGGTTTTAACGCCAAGAAATATGACGCAAGCAGCAGGTTTCTACAACACACTGCTTCAGTCTGATGATCCCGCGCTGGTTATTGAATCACTAAACGGCTATCGATTAAAAGAACGAATTCCTGAGAATCTAAAAGAATTCAAACTCGCTTTAGGAGTCCCAGAAATTCTGCAAGAAGGATCGGATGCAACCATTGTTACGTATGGATCTACCTGTAGAATAGTTACTGAGGCTGCCAGTCAACTGGCAGAAGAAGGTATTAACGTGGAGGTGATCGATACTCAAACACTGATCCCTTTTGACAGAAACCAGGTAATCCTGGCATCTCTCAAGAAGACAAATAGATTGATTGTGGTGGATGAAGATGTTGAGGGAGGAGCCTCGGCATTTATTTTGCAACAAGTTTTAGAGAAAGACGGGGGATATTTCTATCTAGATTCCAAACCAAAGACCATCACAGGAAAAGACCATCGGCCAGCCTACGGCAGTGATGGCGATTATTTTTCCAAACCAAACGTTGAGGATGTGGTAGAGAAGGTCTTCGAAGTAATGGCTGAGGTAAATCCAGTGAAATATCGTGACCTATCTTAGATCTAGAGAAGATCACTCAATACAAAATCAGGAGTTTCTACCACGTTGCTTTTATTAAGATCTCTGTCGTAAATCCAGAATCTCATTTGGATTGTATCATCAAGGAACGAAAGGCGAAAGAGTCTGGATAAAATGGAATAGGTGATTACCCCTTCCTTTCCATTTGGATCATACAAGGGAATTCGGCCGTTGAAATTGCCAATATCGCAATCGTCATTCTGGAAAATTGCACCAAAATCAATCTCGTTGTAAATACCACGAGTCTTTTTGTAAAACTCTAAATGGAAATTATTATAGAATTCATTTCGAGCAACATAAATAGTATCAGATCTAACTACTTCATAATTATGGCAATCATAGCTTGGTCTATTATCAGTCTCTGAAAAAATCTCCCTTGGCCCCGCGATAAAAGGTTCGTTTTCTCCATTTTCTCCAGGTTGAACCACAATTGGTATTTTATAAAGTGGCGGAGTTATGAAAGGATCGCTCAGCGTTACGATGCTGTCATTTTCATCAGCAATGTAGCTGTAGATGTGATATGGAGCTAGTAAATCACCGACATTGTCATTCAGACCCAAATCTCCCTCACCGTCCTCAAACTTAAAGCTTAAGATTAGTGAATCCAGTCCATCAGTATCACGATATCGAAGCGACTCTAATTCTATAAAAGGTGCCTCAGGAAACACCTCCGCTTCAAAACAAGAGGTTAAGAATAGCAGGAAAAGTGCGGAGAATAATAATTTAGTAGCTCGCTTCATATATCAGAGACAAAAATAGACTAAGAACCCCTTACAAAATAAAACTCATGCAATTTGCAGAAAGTTTCAAGGAAACAATCTTTACTGTCAACGAGCAAAACTTTGAATCGTATTGTCTCGAGGTTTTCCAGTATCAATATGCAGAATGCCAAGTTTACCAGAAGTATTGCAATTTGGTGCAGAAAAACCCTAATTCTATCACTGGGATAAGTCAAATTCCCTTTTTGCCTATAGAATTTTTCAAGAGCAATCAAATAAAATCCGGCAATTGGCACGAACAAAAGGTTTTTAGAAGCAGTGGAACAACCCAGACAGGCAGAAGTGAGCATTACGTGAAAGATCTTGATTTTTATCACAGAATAAGCAAGAAGGCGTTCGAAGATCATTTCGAAACCCTGGATTCTCTACAAATCTTAGCATTACTGCCCTCGTATCAAGAAATGGGGGATTCTTCTCTCATTGCGATGGTAGACCACTTCATTTCTCTTAGCAATGAAGATTCCGGATATGTACTAAATGACTCAGATAAGCTGCCAAATGAGTTGGTAACCACAAAGAATCAAAAACTGCTTTTAGGGGTTTCATATGCACTTTTGGATCTCGCAGATAAGCATCCAACATCGGTTGAAAACGTCCAAATTATGGAAACAGGAGGTATGAAAGGGCGCAGGAATGAGATGACAAGAGCGGAGTTACATGAAAAGCTTAAAGATGCATTTAAGGTTCAGGAAATATTTTCCGAATACGGAATGACTGAGCTAATGAGTCAAGCATATGGAAAAAATGGTGATTTTCGCTTCCCTGATTGGGTGAAAGTGCTTATCCGAGACATAAATGATCCCTTCTGCTACCTTGGCAACGAAAAAACGGGTGGAATTAACGTGATTGACCTCGCAAATGTCGACTCATGCTCGTTTATTGAAACAAAAGATTTAGGGAAATCTCAGAATCGTACTTTTGAAGTACTTGGTCGTTTTGATAATTCGGACGTTCGTGGATGTAATTTGATGTTTTAAAGAAAACCGTGAAACATTTATGAGAAAATCCTGTTGTATAGTAGATTAATTCCTATATTTTTGAATTGATAAGACTTGAAATAGTCGTACTGAATAAACATATACACTTATGAAGTTGAAATTTGCCATCATTGCCATCGTAGTTCTAGGTCTTAGCGCATGTACTCAAAGAACTTGTCCAACATACGCTCAAGAAGACGTTCAGCAGGAGAATACTACTGCAGAAGCTAACGTTTAAACTTCGACGTACTTTTTTACATCCCCCTCTTTGATTGTGTCATTTGACATGATCACTAGTCTTTCTACAACATTTCGTAGCTCCCTAATATTTCCTGTCCATTCATATCCTTGAAGTAATTTCAAAGCATCCGGGTCTATCTCCTTTCGTTGAGCACCGTATTCTTCAGCCACCTGATCTAAAAAATGATCCACAAGCAGTGTGATATCTTCCGATCGCTCTCTGAGCGCTGGAACCTGAATAATCATCACACTTAATCGATGGTAAAGATCCTCTCGGAAATTCCCATCAGCAATTTCCTTTTTGAGATCTTTGTTCGTAGCGGACAACACTCTTACATTCACGTCGATCGATTTATCACCCCCTACCCTAGTAATCTTTTTATCCTGAAGTGCTCGCAAGACCTTTGCTTGTGCTGCTAAGCTCATATCTCCTATTTCATCCAAAAACAGTGTCCCTCCACTTGCCTGTTCAAACTTGCCTATTCTTTGTTTGATCGCGGATGTAAATGATCCTTTCTCATGTCCAAACAGTTCGCTTTCAATGAGTTCCGAAGGAATCGCTGCACAGTTGACCTCTACAAGAGATGCCTTAGATCTTTCACTTTTCTCATGGAGCCACTTAGCCACAAGTTCTTTACCTGTGCCATTCTCGCCAGTAATCAATACTCGAGCTTCAGTTGCAGCAACTTTCTCGATCATTTCCTTAACTTCTGTGATTTCCTCAGATTCTCCAACAATCTCATTCCCTTTGCTCACTTTTTTCCTAAGAACCTTTGTTTCTTTGGTCAGCTGAGAATTGTCCAAGGCATTTCTCACTGTTAACAGGATTCGATTAAGATCTGGTGGCTTCTGGATGAAATCAAAGGCGCCTTTCTTCGTTGCCTCCACTGCGGTATCTATGGTTCCATGAGCAGATATCATGATAAAAGGAACATCAAAACCTTCGTTAGAAGCCTTTTGTAGAAGTTCCAGTCCATCCATTTTCGGCATCTTTATGTCACATAGCACCAAATCAATCTTTTCCTCGCACAATTTCGAAAACCCATCGGCGCCGTCCTCAGCGGCAACCACCTCGTAGCTCTCTTCAGATAAGATATCACATAGAGCATCTCGAATGCTCTTTTCATCATCCACAACTAGAATTTTAGACATATTCCTTTTTTATATGATCAATTACAAAAAGCAAGCCAGTAAGCCGGGTTCTGTTCTATCCCACCATTTATCTAGCCCCGAATATTTTCGGGATCAAACGACCTACCCAATCCTACTCAAGCGAGACACTTTCAAACGTAGGACCTATTTGGTCTTTCAGCACGTAAGGTTTACCTGAACTCCAGATATCGCTATCTGAATGGTGAGCTCTTACCTCACCTTTTCACCTTTTCCCCTGCAAGCAAGGGTAGTTTATTTCTGTGGCACTATCTCGATCACAACAAAAGTTGCGACGCTCCCATTTCGGAAGTACGTTTCTCTATGCTGCCCGGACTTTCCTTCCCAATCATTATTGGAACGGTGGGTCGGCTTGCAATACAAAAATATCAATGAATATCTTTTCCAGTAATCTTGAACTCCCAACTGTCAGCTACATGGGCAACTTCAGTGATCATTTCTTTAATCATATCCTCATTCAGATTGACAAGAAACGTAGAAGCTTCCACTTTCAGGAAATCGTCTTCCGTAACAAATTTTGCATAGGGCAAATTCGTGCTCTCAGCAAGAAGATCGCTGTAGGGTATATTCTCATTCAATCCACAAACTTTTGTCTTGATTCTGACAACCTCTCGGTCGTAGTGCGGATGTAGAACTACATGTCCAGTAATGGTCTGAAATCGCCCATCCTCCAATGGAAAAATAATTACCGATCGAGTCTCATCGTACTCTCGAAATTGACCACCAATTTCCTGTGCATATTTTTGACTAAACGATTTGAAATCCATAGCGATAGGTTAAGTTCCTAGAAAGATAAAACTTTTTTTGCAGCAAAAGACAGTCACAATGACAATTAGTAAGTTGTGTCAAGATCCGACTGACTCTCACCTGTTCTATTCTCTTCTTCACTTCTCTTTAGGGCGTCCTTCCTCCCAGCACTTAGAAAATCACGAAATTCATTGAACGAATGCACAAATCGTAAACTAACTCCAGTCTCGATGTTTTGTTCTCCTTGAGTTGCTGAAAGTTGCTGATTTGTACTTCGAAAAACCTTCGCCCGCAGGCGTCCATCTTTGGTCAAAGTATATTCGACAGACCAGTCTCCAACAATATCATCAAGCAATCCTCCAGAATCAACATTTTGATCATTGGCGAAATCTCCGCCTCTTGTAACTTTTAATCTGCCATCGAGAAACGTATAAGCCAGGCGCAATTGGAAAGTATTATAAGCATCATTATCAAAACTTGCCAAGTCGACTTCTACTTCCAAATTTTCATCAAGCTGACTTACAAGATAGCTAAGTTGATTAGAAAAAAATTCGCTAACACTGTTTCCAATTGCGTTGCTTTGACTAAGTTCAAAACTTGTAGGTGGAGAAAATCTTCTCAAAAACAGGAGGCTAATGACCTGTCTCTTGAGTTCCTGCTCGTTATTCATAACTGCCGCAAGTTTACTCTGCCGGGTGCTGGTCTCATCTATTTTGTCAGCAATCTGAAGATCAAAATCAATCAAAGGACTTAACATTCCTCCTGTCAGGTTTAGGTTGACGTTTATTCCTACTTTGCCATTGAATTCACCAGTTGTATTATCATCAGTGCTACTCATTAAGGGTACGAAATCGGCTCTTTGCAAGTACACTGCATTCAAATCAATTGTCCCATTGTAAGGGTCACCAAACCAAGTTATCTGGCTACCTGGAACTACGGTGAATTCCTTATTTATAAAACCTGGTACCGTGAAATTATATGCTCCATCAGTGATCTCAAGTGGCCCAAACATATGAAATTCACCATTTCTATCAACAGAAAGTTTAATATTTCCTCTTCCTCTTCCTCGAATAATATCACCAGTCTTAATGTCGAAAATGAGCTCGCAATATGCATCAGGAGTAACTTCAATGTCAAAATCGACTGTCAAGCCTTGAAAGTCATACTGCTCTTTCTCCCCTAACTTCGTAGTGTCACTAAAATCCAAAAAAGCAATGTAATCTTGCTGCGAGAGATCTCCTCCCTCAGTAACAGGAACAAAAAGCCTTGTACCTCCTTCGGTTTTAATTGATGCCTTAACCAGTAGATCATTGAGAGGGCCAGATATATTGACAGTGCCACTACCATTTGCCGAGCCATAATACAGACTATTGTCTGTAGCTGCGGTATTGAGAAATTCAAAATTGCTTGCACGGATCTCCAAATCAGTAGCAAGATTTTGAAAAAAATCATGCAAGATCTTCCCCGTAACAAGAGATTGAGCCCCTTTTCGATCAATCAAATTAAAATTATCAAGTCGCACCTCATTGCGGTCAAATGTCACAGGTCCCTCAAATGAATAGGTTGTGTTCAAGTATTTGACACGCATGCTGCCTTCTGAAATCGTACACTGACCAATTGTCTCTGGTGCGGCCAAGGATCCTCCTATTTTCACCTTTCCATCGGCAAAACCAACTAAGTTGGAAACATCTTTCTCAAGAAATGGTTGTGCAATTCTCAAATCTGCCTTTTCAAATGCCATTTCAAAATCAAGCTGTTCTTGCTGCCTAAAAGGATAATAGTATCCACTTAAATCTATCGAATTGAAATTTTCCCTTTCAACATTTATCTCTGAAAAAATGCTCTTCCTTGTAGAATTCCATTCTGCCCTCCCCTGTATATCGCCAACCACAAAGTCCTTTAGCATGAATTCTTTTACTAGGAATCCACCATCAAATCGATAAGGTTCCTTGAACGTTTCCTTGAAAATACTTAACTCAGCGTCTAGCAGCCCAGCTATCTCAGTCCTAATAAAAGGGTTGGCTTTTTCGAGGTTGAGCTTCTCAATTTTAATTCCTAAACGGGAACTATCGGCTATAGAGTACGTCCCCTCCAACCGAATTGACTCCAAATCATTTCTGATGTCGAAATTTTCAACCCTTACTCTGTCTGTGTAAACGGTGATCAAGTTGTCAGGATTAAAGGCCCACCTATCTTCAAAAGCAACAATTTCAGACGGTTCCATTTTTATCAAAATGGAATCCTCGGACAAGACAACATTGGTCTCAAATCTCATTCGTGTTTTTAACTGCTCCTGAACTATTGAGGTGGTTAGATCAATATTGTTATCCTGCCAAATTCCTTCTAGCAATAGATTCTTGGTCTCAGGGACTCCTGAAAATTTCTGCCTATCAGATTCTAATATAAAATTGGTTAAAATATCATTCGACTCTTTTGACTTGGATCCGTTTATTTCGAGTATCGGGCTATAAATAATATTTTCACCAAACTTTAGGTAATCAGCTTGTGCGTAGACAAAGAGATTTGAATTCTTACTCTCTCGGAAAGTGGCTTCCAAAATGGACCCATCAGGAACTTCCACAGGAATTTTAAGAGAATCCAAGTAGCGTGACAAATTATCAAATTGAGCAAACAGTTCCATCTTGTAGTTTTCTTGGGTCTCATTCACAATGGTAGAATCATCGACCAATTGAATCCTGGAAGCATAATCAGAGGCAAATTGAGATAGGTCTTGTATTGCATCAGTGATCTTAAAATTTCCACTTAATTCTGCTTCCACCCCCGGCAGACTTAGTTTCATGTTTCTTTCTCCATTTGACAAGGAGGCTATGAAATTGATGGAATCAATACCAACTTCATGATTGTTCGCTCTTACAAAACCAGAATCAATTTGTGCAGTTCCTGTAAATTGATCCAGATCTAAGTTCACAATGTCAACACGTAGCTTTCCTCCAGTCACAAGAGAATCCAGTGTAATATTAAGCTTATGCAAATACGTTGAATCAATATCCAAATCGATTCGCATTATCTCATGATCCAAGTTGAGTTCTAAGTCGGCTTTGCCACTAACTTGACAATTTGGATCATCAACAGAAAAAGTCCCCTTGAAGAAATTTGAAGCAAATGTTCCATTGGCAGTGATGGAGTCGTAGGAGTAACCGTAAAAACCTGAATTGTAAACCTTTGCGTTCAAGTCAAAATTTGCATTTTCTTTTGTAATCCCTTTTCCATCAATGCGACCCTTCATACTAACTTTCTGAACTAGCTTCTGACTCTGGAAGAAAGCACCTAGATCTACATTTATCAATTCAAGGTTCCCACTGTATTGCATTTGGTTAGGATCCTCAGGGATTTTTAAGTTTATATCTGAGTGTACTGAACCTTTCTCAGTAACGAAATTTCCACTTGCAACAAAGTCGTTCAAAAAACCAGCAAAACTTCCTGTAAAATCTACCCTCCCCAATTGCGCGATGTTTTCGGAAATTTGTCCCACATAGGGCTCGATATCTTCCGGAACAATATGCGAGTCCGTTATGTCTGCAAGGATAAAAGTGCTCCTTAAGTTAGGTAACCCGAAACTGCTGAGTCCACCCCTTATAAAGGATTCTCCCCCAAAACCAATTCTGGACTGGTCCATATTAAAATCCTCCACCTTACCCCAAATTGTACCATCAATTCTCAACGAAGACTTAAAAACATCCAAACCTGTTAATATCTTTAAGTCAGCTGCGGAGATTCGAGTATCCGAAAAATAGAGACCAAATGAGACGCTATCGACGAAATGTGACAAATTGGCGATACCGTTGTAGTAAAGCTTTATACTATCAGACACCTGACTTGAGGCTGTTTGTAAGTTTAAATTTGTCAGACTCAATGATTGATTATTCAGTTCTAGCCTGCTGCTTAACTCTTTTAATTCCAGGCCATGACGCGACTCAACCCCACTGAGCTGAATCACATCAACCATAATGGTATCGTTTCTCAACTCAAAATTTGCAAGTTCCATCTCCGAGAAGTGCATATCCAGATGTGCTACATCTAGTCTATTTTCAATTACCTCCTTGGTGTTATTGCTTATCGAAAAGTCAAGACTCCCAAGTGAGACAGCCTCCACACTGATAGGTCTGTTTTTCTTGTTTGGATTTTTCAGAGCATTTAGCAGCTCGGACAGGTTAAGCAAAGACAATGAATCATGCTTTATCAATTGCAAGTGCATCTTGTCTGCAACCACCTCCTCCACGTTGAGGAACTCCGAATTCAGAATATCTGTCAATTTGTAGTTAACCAGGATGCGCTTAGCGAATACCAGCGTATCCGATTTTCTATCCAGAATCAGCAGGTCATTTAGTTCTGCTCTATCTAGCCATGCTATTTTTACCGAACTGATGGAAACATTGTGCTTTGTTCTCTCGGAAAGTTCAATAAGAACTTTCTTGGTGAGAAAAGTCTGGACTGGCTTAACTTGTGCTAAAAGAAGTGCGATAATCAGTACTATCGAAAAATAGAAAATAAATCTTACACCTATTTTCCCAACTAATTTGCTAATTCGCAATATGGTATCTCTACTTCTCAAACCGTTGACATTGTGGCGATAATACTAGGCATAGAGTCCTCATGTGATGAGACATCCGCATCAGTATGCATCGATGGCAAAGTAATCAATAATGACATTGCTACCCAAGTCATACACGAACAGTATGGTGGAGTTGTTCCCGAACTAGCATCACGAGAACATCAAAGAAATATTGTGCCAATAGTGAAGCACGTACTAGAAAATGCAGAAATTTCTTTGGAAAAGCTTGATGGAATTGCCTATACTCGAGGACCAGGATTACTAGGAGCCCTTTTGGTAGGCTCCAGTTTTGCCAAATCGCTAGCCATTGCACTTAATATTCCTACCGTTCCGGTACACCACATGAAGGCTCACGTCCTGGCCCATTTCATAGACGATCCAAAGCCCTCCTTTCCTTTTATTTGCCTTACCGTAAGTGGGGGCCATACGCAACTCTTGAGGATCAACAGTGAGACTGACATGATTATTCTTGGTCAAACGAAGGACGATGCTGTTGGTGAAGCGTTTGACAAGTCTGCTAAATTATTGGGACTTCCATATCCAGGCGGGCCGATGATAGATAAGCTTGCATCGCAGGGCAATCCCGAAAGGTTTCAATTCGCCAAATCGGAAGTTCCAGATCTTGATTACTCCTTTAGCGGAATCAAAACCTCCATTCTGTATTTTCTAAGAAAAGAGATACGCAAAGATCCCGATTTTGTAGAAAAAAATCTCAATGACCTTGCCGCCAGCATTCAGCTGACCCTTATTGATATGCTAATACTAAAATTAGAGCAAGCATCAGAGAAAGAAGGAATAAGTCAAATTGCTATTGCAGGAGGTGTCTCCGCAAATAGTGGACTGAGAGAAAGACTCATTGCTGAAGGTCAAAAAAATAACTGGGAGATTTTCGTACCGGATTTCCAATATTGCACGGACAATGCAGGGATGATTGCCATTTCCGGTCATTTTCTTTACGAGAACAAGCAATTTGGCCTCTTAACTGATAGTCCGATGCCTAGAATGCCATTTTAACACTATTTTTAACCCTTATGAGCAAGGACAAGGGGAGGTTCAGTCAGAATATTCAGATAAAAAACAGAAAGGCAAGCTACGAGTATGAGCTTATTGAAAAATTTGAGGCTGGAATTGTTTTGAAGGGCACCGAAATTAAATCTATACGAGAAGGCAAAGCCAGCGTTCAGGAGGCTTACTGTTTCCTGAAGGATGGAGAAGCATTTGTTAAAGGAATGAACATTTCTCCGTATGCTCAAGCAAGTTTTCAAAGTCATGAAATGGCCAGAGATCGAAAGTTGTTGCTCAAGAAAAAGGAAATCGAGAAATTGAAAACCAAAACCGAAGAAAAAGGTCTAACAATAGTGCCGACCAGAATTTTCATCAATCAAAGAGGGTTTGCTAAACTTGAAATAGCACTAGGCAAAGGAAAGAAGTTGTTTGACAAGCGAGAGAATATTAAGAAAAAGGATCAAGATCGTGAATTACAAAAGTTGAAAATCAGATGAATTCTGTCTTAGTAGTAAATCAGGACTATTCGCCACTGACTATTTGCTCTGTTCAAAGGGCATTCCTTTTAGTTTTCATGGATAAGGCTGAACTTCTGACGAGTGCTAAAAACAGGAATCTCCGATCTGTCTCCAAGTCCTTTCCATTTCCATCTGTGATTATGATTAAACGCTATATCAGCGTACCATACAAAGGTGTTGTACTAACTCGACATAATATTTTCAAAAGAGATAACCACAAATGTCAGTACTGTGGAACTAACAAAAACCTAACCCTCGATCATTTGATACCCAGATCCAAGGGTGGAAATTCTTCATGGACAAATCTGGTCACAGCCTGTCAGCGATGTAATGCTCAAAAAGGAGATTTCACCTTAGAAAAGGTCGGATTTAAACTGTTAAAAGTCCCTGTCAAGCCTTCTTATATTTCCTTCCTGAAGATGGGAAGTGGTGCCCTTCGTGAAGACTGGAAACCTTACCTTAATCCGAAGAGAGCTTCAGCATGATTGACCACAAATAAAAAAAGCCTATCCATTGCTGAATAGGCTTAATGTTATTGACATTCTTGTTAATTCTCCACTGTACCTCTTCTGATGGACTTGTAAAGTATTTTCAGTGCGTTGGCATCCCGAAGCTTTTGCTCAACATCTGATACAATACCCATCTTAACTTCCTGATCCACATTCATTGCCATTGTGATTCGATCTCTTTGGTTCTCATCAAGCTTATCCTTCTCCTGATTCACAAACTGAACAATGTCCGTTGGCTCAACAAACACATCATTTGTTTGAATTTTTGGCTCTGAGCCAAACAATCCTGTATTCTTTGGCTCACCAATGAAAATATGGCTTACCAGAGATTTCTTTTCAATTTTGGTTAGCTGCTCAGCCTTAGGCAGGAGCTGTTTTACCATAATTTCTTGATCTCTCATCACGGTTGTAACCATAAAAAAGAACAGCAACATGAAAATGATATCAGGTAGCGCCGCAGTTGGAATATTTGAATCTGCTTTAGATTTTTTCTTAAACTTTGACATACTATTCTTTATTTATCAGGTTCTGCAATTGAAATAGCTCGAGGAATTTTTGACCGCGCTTGCTGGTAAATTCTTCTTTGCGTATCATCTTTCAAATCTATCGCCAACCATTCTTCAGCAGTTAGACCAACACGCTCCCCATATATTTCGTTGTACGCCGCATTGACAGCATCCAATACCTCAATATACACATCGTAGCTAGTTCCCCTATTCGCCTTGAACGACACAATTGCTTTGGTTGGATCATCCGACGAGTCGGGGTTCTGTTTCGCCTTCGCTTTCATTGAAGATGGAAGTGTATTGTACAGGTCCACTCCATCTGCTGTTGGATTACCAAAATTCAAGATGAAATCTTTAACTATATCTTTTAGATCACCAATCGGTTGTCTATACGGCTCATCTTCTACAAGAAGCTGATCCTTCGAGTTAGCCAAAATCTTGAAAATATTTCGCTGCTGAAATTTTACTTCAGGCGGTGGATCGTTTGGATCCGGTTTCGGAGGCAGTTGAATTGCAATTCCTTTGTCATTCGCTATCGTGGTAGTTACCAAGAAGAAAATAAGCAAGAGAAAGGCAATGTCTGCCATAGAGCCGGAACTTACTTCCGGGGTACCTCTATCTTTATTTCTAGCCATTAGTCAAGCATTTTTTGAATTTCAGTAAACACAATTCCTCCTACCGCTAAGAAAGAAAGAAGGTACATCGTGATCAATCCTGCACCAACCATTCTGGAAGTGCCTTCAGATGCTTCTTCGTATGCAGTTCCATCAGCGATTATATATGCGATAATAAAAACTACCAAAACAGCACCTACACCCATCCCCATCTTCTTAAGTGACTGAGGATCGCCGAACGCCTTTACAAGAGGCATCCCAATTGCGGCTAATGCGCAAACTCCAATGAGTATATATGATAAAAATAATCCTACATCAATCATAATTAATTCTGTTTAAAGGATTACTTAGATAGGTTATGCTTAACAAGAAGATCTACCAATGAAATAGAAGCATCTTCCATGCTGTTTACAATTGAATCAACTTTCGAAACCAGGTAGTTGTAGAATAGTTGAAGAATTACAGCCACAATCAAGCCACCTACTGTAGTCAAAAGTGCTACTTTAATTCCATCAGCAACGAGTGCCGGAGATACATCACCTGCCTCAGCAATCGCGTCAAATGCATCAATCATACCTATTACTGTTCCCATGAATCCAAGCATTGGTGCAAGCGAAATAAATAGTGATATCCAAATCATTCCTCTTTCTAGCCTTCCCATTTCTACAGATCCATAAGCGATGATTGATTTTTCAACCATTTCAATACCTTCTGACATTCTCATCAGACCTTGTGTGAAGATCGAAGCAACCGGGCCTCGAGTATTTCGGCATACTTCTTTAGCTGCCTCTGCTCCTCCTGATCCCAATGCGTCTTCTACGTCAGCTAAAAGTTTGTTTGTGTTTGTAGATGCCATATTTAAATGAATGATTCTCTCGATTGCAATTGCTAATCCTAAAATCAAACATGCTAGCACAATTCCCATGAATGTTGGTCCCCCATCAATGAATTGTTGCTTTACAACTTGATGGAATCCAGGTGAGCTTTCTTCTTCCACATATACTTCTTCTGCCTCAGCCTCTACAGGTTCCTCAGCAACTTCTTCGGCAAAAGAATCTTCTGCTACAGAATCAGCAGCTACTTCTGTGGAATCAGAGTCAGAAAAATCTTGCGCGTTTACATTCGATGCGGTGAAAATGAATACACCTGCCAACATTAAGAGTGTCAATAACTTTTTCATAATTCAGTCTAATAAGTTAAGTCTTCGGTTTAAGTTAAATATTTAAGTTTTTAAAAATTCTATTTCCAAAATAACCTCCTTCACATTTCCAAAATAACCTCCTTCACAGTCAACTTCAAATAATATCTGCAGAGAGGAAGGGATTCGAACCCTCGATACCCCGTAAAGAGTATACACGCTTTCCAAGCGTGCGCCTTCAGCCGCTCGGCCACCTCTCTAAATCAGCCGCCCATTTTGACGGCCTACAAATAAATGATGAAAAATACCTTTATGCAAGTTTTGAATTAATAGTAGTGTACTAATTCAAACTTTTGATCCTTTTCATACATCCATTTCTCCATTTAGTGGTGAGGTGAGCTTTCTCTTCAATATCTTTTTGTTCTTCTCATTTCCAAGTAGTAGCATAAGTTTTGTTGCCGCTGCCTCTGTAGTAATGTCTCCACCGCTCAAAACCCCTATTTCATTTAGCTTTTTGCTCGTCTCATACCTCCCTTGCATCACCTCACCCCCCAAGCACTGACTTACATTTAAGATGATCAAACCAGCTTCAATAGCTTCACGAAGGCAGTTTAAGAACCATTCAGATTTCATTGTATTGCCAGAACCGAATGACTCAAGAACTATACCCTTGAGATTGCTGGCAAAAATCGTTCCTCTTACTGCACTTTCAGTAATTCCCGGAAAAATCTTCAAAATAGTAATGTTAGGATCAAGTTTGTAAATGATGCTTAGCGATGATTTTTTTCGATACGGAAGCAGCGCACCTTGATTAAACTCGATTGATATGCCAGCTTCTGCTAGATAAGGGTAATTCTCTGATTCAAATGCTGCGAAATGACTACTTCTAATCTTTTGTGATCGATTACCCCTCAGCAGAATGAAGTTAAAATAGATACAGACCTCACTAACTACTGGGTTTCCATTCTCCTCTATTGAAGCTATCTCCAATGCTGTAATGAGGTTTTCTCGAGCGTCTGATCGAACTGATCCAATAGGCATCTGTGCCCCGGTAAGAATTACTGGTTTGTTGAGTCCTTGTAGCATAAAACTCAACATTGATGCTGTATACGCCATTGTATCTGTGCCATGAAGAATGACAAATCCATCGTAATTATCGTAATTGTCTTCGATGATTTCACACAAGTTTCTCCAATCCTCTATCCCTATGTTCGACGAATCAATCGGAATAGAGAAAGAGATTGCTGAGAGCTTTATGCTTAGCGCTCTGAGCTCAGGGATTCTCTCAACCACTTGACCAAAATTGAAGGGAGCCAAAGAGCCTGAATCGTCGAGCACCATACCGAACGTCCCTCCGGTATAGATAATTAGGATTCTTCTCTCCCCAATTTCATTGATGTTGACAACTTCATATTTCACGAACGGAAAAATAGGTTATTTGCATTTCTTGTAGTAAGTGAGGCAACATCATCTTTGGAAAGATTTAATATCTCCGAGATTTTGGAAGCAATAAGATTCACTTTGCAAGGCTCATTTCGCTTGCCTCTTTCAGGAGCAGGTGACAAATAGGGGCTGTCCGTTTCGAGTACCAACTTACTGAGATCTAGTTCTGGAATTACTAAGTCAAGCCCTCCATTTTTGAAAGTGGAAACTCCTCCTAACCCCAGATAGAACCCAAGATTTATAATACTGTTTCCCTGTGCTGCCGAACCAGTAAAACAGTGAAACACACCCGTCAACCCCTGACCTGCAAATCCAGCTACCAGATCAATGGTCTCATCAATCGTTTCTCGGCAATGTATCGCTACAGGGATATCATACTTTATCGCTAGTTCGCATTGAATGTTGAAAGCCTGTTTTTGCTGGTCCCAAAATGTTTTGTCCCAATATAGGTCTGTCCCAATTTCCCCAACTGCGATGAACTTTCGCTTTGAAAGCCAATCTTCTATTACTTGCAATTGTTTCTCGAAATCTTGTTTCACAGAGCAAGGGTGCAGGCCCATCATTGCATGGCATACTTCGGGATATTTTGCCTCAATTTCAAGCAAATCATCTATTGAATCCACATCTATGTTGGGAAGTAATATCTTTTCAACGCCAGCATCTATGGCTCGCTGAATTACTTCATCAACGTCATTTTTGAATTCTTCAAGGAAAATATGTGCATGAGTATCAATTAACATTTGAGAGCGTGTTGAATTTGTAGTTTTTAGAAGCCCAATAGGCAAGCACCTTAGGTAGAATTTGCTTTAAATTATTGAATGATTTCTCGTTATCGTGGAAAACTATAATACTACCAGGTTTTGCTTTCATCAAATTCTCAATCGATTCTGAAATTTTCAGGTTCGATTTGAAATCCCAGGCAAGGTGGCTCCACATCACAATCTGATATTCGGATCGGATTTGTCGGATTTGCTGTCTTTTGATTTGACCATATGGTGGTCTAAACAACTTTCTTTTGACTCCTTGAATGTCCTCGATCTTATCCAAACAGGCAGATAAACTTTGATAGTAATCCTCATTTTCAGTCCTCCTACCATCTTCGTGATTCTGACTATGATTGGCCAACAGGTGCCCTCGCTTAGTGGTTTCCAGCGCAGTCTGTTTGAAGTCTTCAAGATTTTTGCCAACACAGAAAAAAGTTGCCTTAGCATCGTAATCATCAAGTTGATCTAGAACCCACTTTGTGATCTCTGGATGCGGTCCATCGTCAAAGGTTAGAAAGATTTCCTTCTCAGAGTTAATATCCCATGTTAGATCAGGATAGATAGTTTTGAGAATTTTCGGTGATTTATAAAGTTGAATCATTCATTCAATACTCGACACGAAAGCATCGTAATGTCATCGTGAAACTTGCGTGAGCCCTTGAATTCCACAAGTTCATCAAGGATTCTATTGTGTAGTCCTTGCAAATTGCTTAGTTGATCCTTTATTAGCTCCTCTAACCGCTCAAATTCAAACGCCTCATCTTCTTCACTGAATGTTTCCGTGAGTCCATCTGTATAGGCGAAAATGAAAAAATCAGAAAGGTCTTGGATCACCTCAGTCTTTATAAAGGGAAGTGGATCGAACATTCCGAGAATTGTTGTCCCTTCATTAAGTAGCACGATCTCATCATTATTTATCAAAACAATTTCGTTATGACCACAATTGATATACTCCAGTTCTTTGGTGGTGTAATCATAAATTGCCGCAAAAAAAGTGATGAAATTTTCAGCATTTCCACTTCGAAAGGTTGTGTGGTTTAGCTCATGAATAACTTCCTCCAAGTTAAGTGCATGTCTTACCAACGTTCGAAGTGATGCTTGAAAATTAGACATCAGGAGTGCCGCAGGAACTCCCTTGCCAGAAACATCCGCTATACATATTAAGAATCTGTTCTTATCTATCGGTATGTAATCATAGTAGTCTCCACCAACATCCTTGTGTGGTAAGTAAAAAGCCTCAATCTGCAGTCTTTCCGCCATTGGAAGCTGCTTTGGGAATAAAAAATTCTGAACTTTCTTCGCAATCTCAAGTTCACGCTCATATGCTTCCTGTTCAAGCTGTTTCCTTGAAAACTTTTTGTTCTCAATGGCAACCAAAATGAGGTTTGTTAAGGCATTTAAAAATCTGTTTTCTACAGCTGATTCTTCTCCAGTAGAAATAAAAACTACTGCTAAAAGCTTCTCTTTGTGATAGACTGGGAAAACCTGCTGAAATTGTCCCTCAAATTGATCTGACGCATCTATTTTCTCAACCTCTTTTAGATCCAGGAACTCAGGATTCAAGGAGACACCTTCGCATGATTCGGCAGTACCAAAATGGACTCTACATGTCCAATCACCTTCCAAGTCAGTGAATAGGGCCAGTTTCTGGATTTTTAGATCCGCAAGCAAGGTGAACTTATAGATCTTCAAGAGGTCTTCTTCAGGCAAATTGTTATTTATAGCCTGAGTCACTTCAAGAAGCGCGTTAAGTTGTAAATCCTTTAAATCCAAGGTGGTATTCATTACTTGTTGTGAGCTAGGAGTCCCTTTTTAGAGGCGAGGTATAAATATGACTTGAAGTTACTTATTAAATCAAAATCAGCTAACTCTTCATTAGAATTTTCATACACGCAAATCCAGTTCTTTGATGCTAACGAAATCAGTGTGTCTTGGATCTTTGCTTCAGACATATCGGTATTTGCTTTCAATTCTTCAAATGAGGTGACGAAGTAAAGTTCATCTAGCAGATCAAATTCAGCTTCATCCATAACTTCTATCTTTCCATGTATACTTGCTAAACAACGATCCAATACCCATTACCAGAACATGTACAGGGTAAAGCAATTGGAGCAGCAGAAGCGGTGCAAAAACATTAGGATGATTCAAAAAATTACTAACCTGTTTCAATAGAGTATA
Source organism: Cyclobacteriaceae bacterium (assembly GCA_039961455.1). GTDB lineage: Bacteria > Bacteroidota > Bacteroidia > Cytophagales > Cyclobacteriaceae > Ekhidna. The sequence goes on from JBDVJN010000093.1 coordinate 40,865, forward strand.
GTTGGCTGCCAGTCTGACCGTAAAAATTACTCCCAGAAAAGCAATGGTGAAGTAACCAAAAATCGTGCCCACAATAGCTAGTAGAAAAAGTAAATAGTCAACAAAAATTAGCACTGCAATCAGTCGAAGTTTCCAGTTCTTATTGTACTTCCACTTACTGATCCAGCGAGACCTCTGGTTTCGAAAGGATTCAAATGTAGGCTGTGTTCTTGTTCTGACCGTGCCGTATTCAGATTTCAAAAAACGCCCAGATTTGGGGTATTTTTTCATGATATCATACAACAGAAATTCATCATCGCCAGATGGAATTTCGATGTTTCCTTGATAGCCGCCAACCTCCTCAAAAGCATCTTTTTTAAAACCAAGATTTGCACCGCTACACATACTCGGATTGTTTGACGCTATAGTAACACCTCCAAAGCCAATGAGGCCTGCAAACTCCGTTCTCTGCAGGTCAGAAAAAAGGCCATCTCCCGCCAGGGCCACAGGCCCTGCAACAATTTGAGTCTCTGGTGTAAATGCGTAGATGTAAGATTCGATCCACCGTTCCCCTAGCCGACAATCCGCATCTGTAGTTAAAATGATATCGTTTCCAGCTTCCATAATTCCTCTTGTCAAAGCGTTCTTTTTTCCATGAACTGTTGGATCATTTAGGCTTAGAACTTTGAGGTTCAGATCAGTGGATTCCGCAACACGCCTCAAGACTTTGCTTGTGCTATCGGTGGAGAAATCGTCTACTACGATCACCTCAAACATGCTCTTGTCTATTGTCTGTTTGTGAAGATCATCAAGAATATTTTCAATGTTATCTTCTTCATTTCGGACCGGAATGATTATTGAAAACGAGGACTTTTCTCCATCACCGAAGGGCCTCATTCTTGACCATTTCCAAGATAAAGTCAAATAAAAAGCAACATGGCCTAGAGAAAAAAGGCTGATCAGGAGAATCATCAGGCAATGTTATGCGAATCCTCCGAGTTTTGCGTTTTAAATTTCCAAAGTAAAAGTGAGCCCAAAAGTGAAGGAAGAGCGGTGTTCAAGACCCAAAGCACAAATACTGGAAAAACAACTGTAACTGTATCGGCGATTATATCTTGAAAAAAGAACAGTGCGGAAGCCTCTCGCAAACCAACACCTCCGAAGAGCGAGGGAATAGAGGTTCGAACCAAGAAGATCCAGCCAATTCCAGAGGATATAGTGATTAAGTCAAGTTCCGGATTGAAAAGGGTTATCAGAATAACAAATTGAATGAAAAAAATACTATAACGGCATGTAGAGATAAGTATGATTTCCCAAAGTGTTCTTCTATTCAACTCAGTAAAATACTGTGAAAACCGTCCTTGTGCGATTCGATCAGCGACAAAGAATACTACGGCTAAACTAAAAATACCAAATAAGAGGTAAGATCCATTGCCGTCCAGTAAGGAGATCAGTCCATAGAGCCCGACAAGCAACGTTAAAAAAAGCATAATGACCCTATTTAGAAAAATAGCGGAGGTAGCTCGGTATTTATCTCTCTTGGCAGCAATTCGTATTATATAATCACCCACAGTAAATGGCACTATCCAATTCATAGTCAATCCGCCGAGAACATCGATCGACGCTTGGCGAAACGAAATTCTCTCTGATGATTCGATTGAAATCTTCCATCTATGTATTTCCAAGATCCAATTCACAATCATTAAGAATAACTGGAGGATCATGACAGGAATGAAGTTGTCGGGAAGGTTCAACGATTTGGTGACCGCTCGATCCGTTAATTGATCCTGGATAAAGTAAAAGGACAGAAGCGTTATGAAGGCTTTAAGCACTATCCAAGACCACTTCTTCATTTTGCCAATATCTATTGTAGTGTTGTTCTTAACTTGCATTCGTGACCAAAAAAGAGAATATCATTTTAGGGATTGATCCGGGTACGAATGTAATGGGTTACGGCTTGATTAGATGCGCTGGTCAACAAATGGAGCTTATCCAATTCGGAGTGATTCATCTGTCTAAGTACAAAAACCATGAAATAAAGCTTCAGAAAATCTTCCAACGGGTTTCGGGTTTAATAGAAGAATACGTGCCAGACGAAGTCGCCCTTGAATCGCCCTTCTTCGGCAAAGATGTACAAGCGATGTTAAAATTAGGTCGAGCACAAGGCGTCGCAATGGCTGCCGCATTAAACAAAGACATTCCCATCAATGAATATGCACCACGAAAGGTGAAGCAGGCGGTGACGGGAAGTGGGAATGCAAGCAAGGAGCAGGTAGCTGCTATGATCAAGACATTGCTGAAATTTGAAGAGGCCCCGAAGCTTTTGGATGCCACAGATGCTCTGGCAGTAGCAGTATGTCACAATTTTTCCTTTCGAGTCGGGTCCATGGGAGGAAAAGTCGGGGGATCTAGCTGGAATTCATTTATCTCAGATAATCCAAAAAGAATTAAGTAATTCTGCATAAAATAGACTGTGAGTCCTAGTGCCCAACAATAATCCGAATCGGATATCCTTGATCCTCTTGCTCTGAATAGATGTACAACAAGTACATTCCCGATTTTACATTCCTAGTGTCGATATTAAAGGTTTTATCCTGTTTTGCAACAACGCCATCTGACACTTGCTTTCCTCCCATATCGAAAATGCTCCATTTATTTATCCCAGAGACTTGATCTTTGAATTCAATTGTTAGACGATCATCTGCGGGAATCGGACTTACAGAGAACTTATCTAAAAAATCTATTCCTGCTATAATTTCTGTCGTACTTACATCTAAATATCCTGATTGAAGGATTTCTTTTGTCTCATTGTCCTGAATAAATGCAATCACTCTCAATTTCGTTGGGTCAAACACATTATAAACAGCCCAATCTGCCTCTACTGAAATGGTTTCTCTGGCATCAACATTTCCAACAACATTATGTCCTGCAGAATTAGGAAGTAAAACTCTTAGCACATTCTTCAAGACATCGCCATTCTTGTATAAACCAATCGGTCCGGTAAGATTACTCACAACAACTTCCCTCTCTACAATTGCTATGATCGCCGAAAGATCCATATTCTCTACGCTAGCCCTTGATGTAAAAGATGCCGATAGAGAAAGTATTCCGGAATCGGTGGATACATTTTCTATGATCGGAGATGAGAAAAGTACTGACTGCAAGCGCTTTCTTTCAAGATCGGTGAGTGAGAAACTACTTTCTGTCGCAAGTTTTTGTCCTAACACCTCTCCGTCCAAGACAGTTGCGGAGTTCCCAATTCCGTAATATGCGGCTCTGGCTCCAGGATCAGGAGCATTTCTAGCATTGATCAGATCTATACTCAATTCATGGTTAGACAAATCGGTGAAATAGTTTATTCCGATCGATTGTGTTTGGTCAATAATTTCATATATATCTGTAGTCAGCAAGAGATCGTCATCTGAAATTGAAGTAGTAAAGTGTTCTACAATCGTATTTCTTTCTAGTTCGAAGATCTTAAGTTCATCAAAGCCAAAACCATTTGTTGTAAGTTCATCAGTATCTGCACCCAATGCTGAAAGTGCAAATCTGAACATCACACTTGGCATTCCAGCTAGCTGTCCAGCAGAGTGAATGCTCTCCTTCCAACCATTTGTTTCCTTTAGTGCAAGAAGTTCTTCACTAGTATACTTACCAGACCAAGCAACTCTATTCGGATTATATCCTGTTCGACCTGTGCCAATTCCTGTGTTTCCCGGAGCTCCTGGATTACCGTTCTCAGTGTACCATCCAAAACCTGAAGATGGATCTTGAGGATTTGAAGGATCATAATTTCCAAGTGTCTCCCAACTATCTCCTCGATCAAGGGAATATTGAAAAGCAACTCCCGCATTCAGCTCAAAATCATGATATGTCAAGAAGCTTATTGCTGGATTTTTCATATCTATGAAATTGTATACTGGAGAAATCACCCAAGATTTTTCTCCTGCAACGTACCTATTTGTGACTTCACTACCATTTGATATAGTCGTATTACCAGTAGTCATCCAAGCACTACCCTGCCCATTCCAGGTGCTATTAATGGTGATCCCATCGGGGTCTCCATGCTCCCAAGAAGAAGCTCTTTGCGATAATGGATCTGATAGAGACCCATCCAATCCGTTATCATGTTGAAACTCAGCAAACCAGCCACCAGAGGTAGTGTCAAAATGCTCCTCCAACAGTCTAGATACAGGAATCAATTCTTGAATTCGAAAAGTTCTCGAATGTGATTGCTGGCAACCTGTGCTAGTCGTAATAACAAGCGTGCCTTCGAAGGTGCCAGCAGATAAACTAGGAGCGAAATCAGCTTCCAAGCTATTTACGTTTAAGGTTTCATTAAAACTAGCTTCAAGTGAATTGTCCGACACCCTCCTCACCTCAAATGTTACATCACTGATTTCATCCAGATTATCGTCAATAAAATTGAACGTAGTTGGCCCTCCTTCTCCGATACCAAAATATGTAAAATTGGGATTCGGCTGAGTGGTTACATTAATCTGTACAAACTCAATTTCATTGCTAAAACAGCCCTCAAAATCACCATAGCCTGGAACAATATCAGTATTATGGACAACAGCATACGATAATGACACATCTCTGACTCCCTGAATCCCAAGATTGAACGCGGTGATATTTGTCCCTACCGCCACTGGGCTAAAACTCGTAATTTCCGTTCCATCCTCATTGGCGATGAACCATTGAACTTCACTTAAATTGCCATTAACACCTTCAAAGGAAACCTCTGTATGAAATGGAGTGTCTTCAGGTAACCCTACGTCCGATCCGACACAGAAGTCAAATACTTTGGTAAATCCTCCGGTCAATTCGCCCGATGTAGATGTAATTGCCGATACCAAAGGGTCAATTGATGCTGGGAACACGATCACATCTACCCTGATCAAGGCTGAAGGACAGCCGTCAAAAAAGGCTTCTGTTCTTACATTTGATCTTATCCTGGTATACATTGTATAGGTCCCTGGCTCTTCTGGATCAAAGCCGAATGTTTCGTCCATCAAATCATCACTAACAATTCGATCGCCTTGATTATCTGTCACAGATATGGGATTCAGTAGGAGTTCGTCTTCGAACCAATCATACACATAATCATTCACTCCATCAGGTGGATTGATTGTAAAATCCAGTTGATCTCCCTGACACAGGTAATACCTGATCGTTCCATCTAACTCATGTGGATTGTCCGAAAAATCTTGTTGGATCGGTGTGTTTGGAATACCGTGCACGTTCACAAAAATCCTAGTAATAGAGCTTATGCATCCAGTAAACTCAATTCCTTCTTGTGGTGCGACGAATGGAAATGAATTATCAAAATTTACCTCTTCAATATGAAATTCATTTACATCTCCCGGGGTCAATTCCAGATTAAAGTCAGGATGAGTTAGAATAATTTCGCTACTTGTTAAACCATGCATAATCTCAAATCCACCCTCATCGTAAATATTAAAATAGGATTCTGCATCAGCGGGAAGTGGATTTAGAATAATTGTCTCAAGATCCTCCGGTGTCAATGCGGTACTACTACAATAGTTAAATTCATACACGTCATCACTTACCTGCCCTCCAAAAACGGAGGTAGTGAGGTCGATTATTGGGTTATCTGGTACTTCATGAACAACATATCTAACTTCGATTGAGTTAGCAACGCACCCCCCATCTAGGTTAATCACCTCATAAACGTAGTGGAAATCCGCATCTGTACCTCCTACAGCTTCTGAAGAACCAAACATATCAATACCTGTGACAGTCAAGGTTCCGTCATCATCGTTATCGATCGTTTCCAAGACACTGGTTAGCGAGGCATTCGCAAAGACCGTAACCATATCAACACCACCCTCTATTGAAAATTCAAACGGATCAATGGTCTCCCCTTCACAGTATTCAAACGTGTAGACACCACTCACAAGCTCACCTCTGTCTTCCCTTAAGAGGCCAATTGTGAGATTTATTGGTTCAGGTTTTGGAAGAACAGTAATTACTATCTGATCAGCTGCATCGGTACATCCGTTAGCATCGTCCAATGGGTTAGAAGTATAATCAATACTGTACTGACCCACCGGGTAGGTACCCATTGGAACACCCATTGCTTCAAGTATTCCCATGGGGTCACTGGGGTTGAAAAATGTGCTTGCTACAACTGACTGACCATTTCCGTTTGTAAGATCTGTGATCTGGTATTCATTTACTATCACATTCAAACTCCCATTCAAGGTTGCTGTAAAGGTCAGTTGCTCATCGGTTTCACACACAAATTCATTGGGTAAACTCAGCACCGCTTCTGGGGTTGCATTGAAGGCAATATCAAAAGCATTGTATATTTGAATGTCTCCCAATCCTGCACCCGGAATCTCTGGTACAATCAAACGATCTATCGTGTATAGACCAACCTCAAGATCCAAATCTTGGGGATCTATCTCCCATCCATTCCAAGGCTGATCCGAATCAAAGGTAAATTCACTCCAGTCTGCTGGCGGTACTAGAACATCTGATACTATTGTAGTAGTACCTCTCTCTCGGAGCTGCAAACCATAGAAGAAAAAATTGGGAATTTCCGGAATATCATCAACTATGACATCCATAACGATCAAATTCTCCGAATCGCAATACTGCTCTTCGACAAAATTGTCAAAAATAGAACCTCCTTCTATGACATTGTAGACCGTAACAAAATTATACATCTCACCTGTTTCATCATTTTCTACCTGATAGGTAATGTTAAATGTTCCGGCACCTGTAAAACTTGGGATGAACTGTGCGAAAGAGTGAGTCGCATCTTCAGAAACGTTCGTTAGTCCGAACCCAAAAAAGACGCCAGAAAATCCCTCATTTTTATCAAAAGTTATCTGTGAACCCTCTGTGTCAATTTCAATAAAATTGAAGGTTTGTGGGGAAACCTGTCTGTTGTAGACATATATATTAATTTTCCTAAGCTCGCTCTCGCAGCCCTGCGGGTCTTCTTCACCTACATAGATTGAATAAAGTCCCGCGTGATCAATGTTAAACCCAGTTGCTAAAAGAGTGTTTACACTTAGGTCTGTCATCGTAGCAGTTATTCCTGAATAAATAGGCAATCCTGTTGTTTGCAGTGCTTCCACATCATACCAATTATAAATATTCCCACTATTTTCACTGTAAAGACTGATATTATTCCCTAATTCCACTCCCAATTCTGTAATCGGAGAGCCTCCATCCTGATCACTTATATTCGGAATCGAAGGTGCATCAACACTTGTGAGGGTTGCCATCACATCCCCATTGTTAATTCCAAAAATAGAAGCTGTACCACTTGCAAACGTCACCTCCTCCATTGTGGAGGGGTCTCCGGTAGCCAATACATGAAGACCAACGATGCTTATTTCGTCGTCATTAATATCATCATCAATATGTACCTGCACCCGTAATGTCTGCACACCCTGATAGCTATAAACAATAGATGAAATATCAGCATGATCAGCAGGCATTCCACCTGTAGTTGGTAATTCCGCACTGAAGGCAAATCCATCAGGTAAATTGATGAAAAAAGTCTGCCCTGCAATTCCAGGTTTGAAGTCATTGTTTTTATTCTCCTGGATAACAATAGGGTCCAACTCGAGCGCCTCGCCATCAATGCAAATGTTTGTCAATTCAGGAACCGTAACACCAACTCCACCAATTTGAAGTTCATCATCAGTATCCGCATTATTCAAAGTTTGATTGCCAAAAAGGTCTGTCACTCTCGCATCAATGTCATGAATTCCTAAACCTAAACCTGAGTTAAAAGACCATGTTTCACTTCCTCCACCATCATTCAACGCCGGCAACCAGTTTGCTGCATCATCCAAACTTATTTCTACAATCAAATCATCTACATCGCCATCGCCATTTGCGTCAATTATTCCCCCAATAGTCGGGTTTAAGGTTACTGTCTCCAATGCGGTGATTGTAATTGTCGGAATTAGATTGTCAACATCTACCATCATTGAATTATCTGTATCCGTTGTATTTATTTCATCATCCGCGGTGAATTCCACCATATGATCTAAACCGTTATTCATCAATGCGCCATTTTCGCCCGTGGTGTACAGGTATGTATGAGAGCCATTCCCATTGTCAGAGGGCAAAACCATGCTCTCTGAATTTTTACCCGCTACTAAAGTTTGAATGTTAATACTAGCTGTGACAGGTTCTGAAACTGTTAATGAAAATGTGGGGGTTTCGCTAGCATTTATTTCATTCTCAAAAGTAGTACGAGGGGTTCCATCGTCCGGAGTTCCATCATTGATTGTTACACTTAGTATTACCGGAGCTGCTCCATCGACGGTTTCGGTGAAAGCCTGACTCCCTACCAATGAATTCATTGCTGCATCCTGAATCTCACCGGCTACAAGTGTGACTTCTGGCATAACATCCGTATCGAACGTGGCTATGGGGGCCAATAGAATTCTGAGAATTTCATCATCCACAGCTCCTCCACCTATTGCCCCCGGATCGGTATCATAACCGATGATATCATAGCCATCAACTGAAAAATCGTTGAATAAAGGTCCCGCATCAAGAGATGCGTCCAAAATTTGTCCATCAAGCTCAACATCAATTGCATCAATGTGCCCATCTGAATTATCATCCACTGTTGTAGCGCTCACAATCACAGGACCTGCACCATCCACGGTTGCGGGAGGAGCTGTGACGGGAAGAAAGTTATTTCCACTCAAATCACTGATCGTAGCTTCTAGTATGGTAAGTGCGGGAGTCATGTCCGTGTCGGGGACTCCACTCTCATCGATATTGATGTAGATCACGGAATTGTTTCCTCCATCCGGGGTTGTTACAAGAGAAATGGAATAGTCATCAGCTAATTGAAACTGATCGGTATCTCCTGACCCTCCCGGAGAAGGGTCAATATTGTTTACGTTCATAACTTCAGAGAGCGTTAGCACAATTCGATCTAGCATGCCATCATAATCAGTGTCTTGTGTAACCGCACTTACAATAAAGGGGACAGAGTCATCTATAAAGGAAACGTGAGCCTGTACTCCAACTATGGTATTTTGATTGTCATCAACATCTCGTAAAAGAAAATCCGCTCCTGGTTGACTATTGTGCAAAGTAGCCGCAAGACCAGAAGTCCCTGTCGAAATAGTCACAGACTGGTTTTCTAAAAAAACATATGTACCAAGTGTCATTCCCGATAACCTGTTTTGTGTAGGGGTTCCGAAACTAGCGCCGACAAAATCTCCCACAGGATCCAATAAAATATTGCTACTACTTATAAAGCTATTCTCTCCATCCACTGTCTCTGAAAATGTGACGTAAAAGCGATTTATGAATCCGTCGTCATCTGTATCTTTATATTCAAGATCAGTAATAACGGGAGCCGCTCCATCAACAATTAATGCATGGGATTGTGGTTCGTTATCCGTGTACAGGTTGGGTGGCGTCGCCATATCCGCCAGGCTGATATTACCCTGCGTTGAAATTGCCAGGGTACCAGGCACAAACTCTCTCGTCCTGGGATATTGACCACCGACCTGCAATGACACTCCATTTGTCCCAACTTCCGTTGCTCCGTTGGTTGTAAGTAAATCGGTAGTATTACCCTCATCAAATCGAAGATTAATACCAAAATTGCTGGTGTTGGTAATTACAAGATTACTTCTACTTAGAACACTCTCGTCACTTAATGGTTCTGAAAACCTTAGTTGAATATGATCAATCCTTCCATTTGGTATCGCAGGCCAAATATCTCTGTATTCAATCTCCACAATGGCAGGCGCCGCTCCATCTGTTGTATTGGTAAAATCCTGAGGTGTACTAATTGATGCTCCTTCTGCCTGATCCACAATCTGATTCGCTACTAATCGGATCGCTGGTGTTGCATCGGTATCATAGTTTGGTACTGTACCTTCTGTGAGTATGAGCTGCACTCCATTGGTTCCATTAAAAACCGAAGTTAAAATGGCATGTGGATCATCTATAAAGAAATCGTCCAACGGATCCGCGGAAATACCAGCAATATTTTCGGAGAATGTCACATTGATTCGGTCAATGAATCCGTTTCCATCTGTATCGTCTGTTTCTGCTGCTATAATTACTGGGGCTGCTTCATCAACAGTGCTATTGAAATCCTGATTATACACCATTGGAACTACTGGTAAGCTATTATTATTCAAATCTTCAATTTCTGCAGCCAGTAGTTGAATTGCTGGTTGGACATCAGTATCCGGCATTCCACTTTCATCCAGAAGAAGTGTTAACAGATTATCATCAGCTGGAGCTGGATTGCTATATCCCCAAATGGTATATCCATCCACAACAAAATCATCAAACGTAGCACTTAATGTTGCATCATCGATGGGTTCCGTAAACACCAGCTGTATTTCATCAATTGATCCATTCCTGTCAGTATCGGCTGTTGTAGCGCTCAAAATAGCTGGAGGCACCTCATCTACAATGTCTTCAGCAGGAAAGATCGTACTCACCAATTCATTGCCATCCGTATCGGCTAAGTCCAACCCATCATCACTATCAACATACTCCAATTCCAATGTCTCAGTCCCATCCAACCCCAATCCCGCCAAACTAAGTGTGATCGAACCGTCATTCGGTCCATCATCTGAAAGAAAAGCTACCAGAGATGTGCCCCCAATATTGAAGTCTGAGGGTTGCACGCTGTTATCATTGAAGTTTTCTCCCGGATCAAGTGTGATAACAACCTGATCTGCAATACCATTGTGATCTTCATCTTGAAAAGTAGCTGTATTAAATGTTGCAGGTACCAAATCGGGCATCTCCATTGTGTAAGTGTAGTCAGGAGTCATGAAATTGCCTGAAACCCTTCCTCGAATTTGAACCGCGCCTGTAGGTCCAAATTCGAAAGTCTCTATACCTACAAAGGGTGCTGAAATAGCATCAAAATATAATCGGTATACATCACCAGAGTAATCATCATTTTCCTGAATTTGGAGCGCTGTGGATGTTCTGAGTCTAGTGGTTCCATCTCCAGTTCCTATAGTTACTGCTACGCCACTATAGGTAATGCATAATTCACCGGCATCACAGTGAACATTAGACCCATTAACGTAAGCGCCGGGAAACATTACGCCATTCAATTCATTGTCAAAGGTATTCGCCAATCGTGGAGAGGCATTACTATCAAAATCCCGAAATAATGGCTCATTAAAAGTCAGTTCGATGTAACCCAAGAAAAACGCTGGATTATTTATGGTATTCCAGGTAGCGCTAACAATGTGTGGGAGCTCATCTTCCAACAGATCATTGAGTGGTAAAATATCTGTACTATTTGCGGCTAAGTTGGCACTCGTCGAAGCAGATTCTCTTAAGGCTAACCCATTGACAGGGGTAATGACCACATAGTCGTCCATCTGATCGTAATCTCCTGAATTTGGACTCACACCTAAAGTAAATAGAAGTGTATTTTCAGTCAGACCGGGACTTTCCCCAGTTGGTGTAATCACTTCCAAAACACTCAAACTTGCCACATCTTCAGAAATTGTAATATCGAAATCATTCAATGTGAGAACTCCTCCTTCAGTACGTTCGATCGGCTCAGAAAACACAACCTCAACGTAGGCATTTGAAGGATTCATCGCAGCGCTGTGGATAGCAGGGGCTGCACCATCGACGGTGGTAACCGGACTCTGCGACACGTTTAGATTTTCATTGGTATCTGTGAAACTAGATGCTAAAACTGTGACAGTCGGTGTTGCATCTGTATCAGGGATATCACTCTCATCAAGGTAGACAATCACAAACTGGCTTGGGCTCCCTGTATCTGTACCTACGAACGTAATAGAATACTCAGGTGTGTGCACATCAAACTGATCCGTATTTCCAGAACCGTCGGGTATCTGGTCCAAATCGGCAGGATCTATATTTTCCGAAAATTCCAATTCTATTTGGTCAATTTCGCCGTTTCCATCACTATCCAAAGTCACTGCCTGTATCAAAATTGGTCCGGCAGCGTCAACAAATATGGCCTGATCCTGAAGACCTACTGAATTGGTATTTAGTCCATCTGATAAAACAAATTCCCCGGAAGTACTAATCTCGATATCACCGGAATCCTCATGTGTGTCCTGCACTGTCGATGGAATCATGACCATCTGTGTTGAAGTCACCGAGCCCGTAACCAAATTATCTCCCAAAGGCGGGAATGTGAAGTCACCAAAATCACCTCGATCGTCAAAATTAAAATTGCCTTCAGCAACGAAACTTACGCCATCGATTTCTTCGGAGTAGATCAAAGTCATGAAATCTACAGCTCCATCCGAATTGACGTCAGAGTACACAAATTCAGAGATTACCGGCGCTGCGCCGTCTTCAGCTATTTGAGAAAGAACTCCCACGAAAGCGTCGTTGGCAAGATTACTAATAGCTGTTCCAAATATGAATATTTGCGGTATTGCATCAGTATCAGGTAAGTCTCCTTCTTCCAGACCAATTTCAATTATTGGGCTATCACTACCAGTATTGGTATTGACCGAAGAGATATCATACCCTGCTACACTAAACTGGGTGGTGCTGCCAGACGTAATCGTCGTAATCAAATCGCTCTGATCTATAGGTATATCAAATGTCAGTAATAACAGATCGATTCTACCATTAACATTACCATCCACGGTGACCACAGTATTAAGGACAGGTGCCTGGCTATATGAAAGCAGAGAGATCAAAATAGCCGTAAACAGGGTGTATAACTTTTTCATTCTTAATTAATCGCGTTAAACTTTTCTTAAAAAGAAAAGAGTGGATGCGTCAATTAGTGGAATGTGTGACTGTGTGATTTCCTCAGACCTAAACTCGAAATAATACTAGATAGTCGAATTATTACGGAAATGATTCATCACGCATCAAAAATGTGATTTATTAAATAAAATATTTAATTATTTGGATATACGTTGAGTATACAGGACCAATCTTCCAACTTAGAATAGGGATACTGGTTTGTCTAGATTTTCGCAGACTGACCTGGTTGAAAGATACCAAGAATTGGCACTGCTCTGCAATAAGTGTTAAAAAGCAGTCTTTATTCTTTTCGCAGTTTCTTCCAATTCTTCCCTGCTTGGAGATAATTTCATCCTGCTAAAATTCATGTCATCCACAGAATTGATTGGAATCAAATGCACATGAGCATGCGGTACTTCAAGTCCAACCACCGAGACTCCAACTCTCTCACACGCAGAAATTGAATCAATAGCCAAGGCTACTTTTTTAGCAAAAACATGTAAGCCTGCCAAGGTATCATCATCAAGGTCAAATAAATAGTCCACTTCCTTTTTGGGGATTACAAGTGTGTGTCCCTCAGTCAGTGGATTGATATCCAAAAATGCTAAAAAATCATCTGATTCTGCGACAATGTGTGCCGAAATTTCGCGGTTTACAATTCGCGTGAAAACTGATGCCATTAAATGGAAATGTCAAGAATTTCAAACTCCAGCTCTCCGGCAGGCACTTTTATCTTAGCTTTCTCGCCCTTTTTCTTACCTAACAATCCACTTCCTATGGGCGACTGAATTGATATCTTTCCACTCTTCAAGTCTGCTTCTTCCTCAGCAACAAGTTGATAAGTGATTTCCATGCCATTGGAATTATTCTTGATCTTCACCGATGATAGGATAGAAACTTGAGAAGTATCGATCGAAGATTCATCAATTTCTCTCGCATTTCCCACAACCGCCTCAAGTTTTGAAATTTTGAGCTCCATCAGCCCTTGAGCATCTTTCGCTGCATCGTACTCGGCATTTTCACTTAAATCACCCTTATCACGAGCTTCTGCAATTTGCTTGGACATATCTTTACGTCCTTTGGTCTTAAGTTCATGAAGCTCATCCTTGAGCCTCTGCAATCCTTCTTTTGTATAATAGTTTACTGCCATATGTCTCGCCCCTTTAAACAAAAAAGAACGGCCTCTACATGAAGCCGTTGCTATTATGTGTTTCTTTATGTCATGCAAATATATAGGAATTTGAGCTGTTAAGTCCAAATTTACGTTTTCAATCCAGTATTTCTCAACGGTCAAATCAGTCAGATCGCCGACGAAATTTGACGTCTCAGCTAGTTTTTCTTTATTATCAAATGATAATATTTATCTTGTTCCCATTAAGCGAGTTATAACCCTAATTACACCCTGATGGAATTAAATACAGCTCAAGAAACAACTAGCTTTGTTGTTCAAAAAGAGATTAATGGAAACACCTTCTCCCTAGATAAATCAGCCAATATTACCAAAATAGCCTGGTCTGGAAAGGTCAGCCTTCCTATCGCTTCCGAACTTCTATCGCTTGCTGGTGACTCTGTAGAATTTAGCGGCTTCACCAAATTATTAATCGATCGAAGTAAGTTGGATGAGTTTGATACGGAAGCCAGACTCTGGATAAAGAATCTGCTCAAGACCCGAGCGAAAAAACTTTCAAAGAAAGTAGAAAAACTTGCCATTATAAATGCTAAATCAGCCATGGGAGCTATTTTTAGCAATATGATGGCCTCTACCATCAGTCTTATCATACCTAACATGACGATGAAGAGATTTGAGAATCTCGATGAAGCAGAAAGTTGGCTATTGGAGTAAATTCAGAGCTTCAATTTTCCCGACTAGGACTTGATTTATTCTTTCGTAGGACTCGTGCGTCCAACCGGCAACATGCGGTGTAAGAATAACATTACTGAGTGTAGTTAATCTATCAAAGATCCCTCTTTGGGATTCGGTCAATTTATCAATTTTTTCGTTCTCCAGTACATCCAGGCCAGCACCCAACAAATGATCTTTTTCAAGCAATTCAATTAGGTCATCAAGTTTTAATACTTCTCCACGTGCTGTGTTGAGTACAACTTTCAGCTTAGGATATTTTGTAAGCTCAACTTTGTCGAAGAGCCACTTCGTTTCGTTAGTTAGCGGAACGTGTAGGCTTAGAATCTCAACTTTTTCCCTAAACTCATCTAGTGAGACCTCTTCCACATGCGAAGCAGAGAATTCGTGTCTGTACTTATCAAAGGCTAAAACCCTACATCCAAACCCTGCTAACTTCCTAGCAAGAGATTCGCCAGTATTCCCAAAACCGTAGACCCCAACTACTTTGTTCTTAAGTTCTATTCCCCTACTTTCCTCTCGCTTCCATTGATTATTTTTAACCTGCTCGTTAGAAGTGGTAATTTTATTTAAGAGATTTAGCAATAGTCCAATTGCATGTTCTCCAACTGCATCCCGATTTCCTTCTGGTGCATTTAAAATATGAATTCCTTTTTCCTGGAGATAGTGAGTGTCAAGACGATCCATTCCCGCTCCTGCGCGAGCTACAAATTTTAGTTGACTGCCTGCATCTATCAACGCTTTGTCAACCGACATTTTACTCCTTACGATAAGGCCAATAAATGAACCGATTTTTTGAAAGACGTCTTCAGGCGTAATCGTTGGTTCATACGTCGCATCTATACCTATTTGCTGCAGCAAATGCACAATACTATCATGCATCTTGTCGATAATGAGAACTCGATTGTTTTTGCTCATAAATTATAAAGAAGGTGTGCTACTGAAAAGTAGACAGCCAAACCGAGCAAATCGTTCGTTGTGGTAATGAAAGGCCCGGAAGCTAGCGCGGGATTGACCCCTATCTTGTTTAGCACCAGTGGGGTAACGGTCCCTGTAAATGATGCTAGTAGCACTACTGAGAAAAGTGCAATGGAGACAGTGGCTGCCAACGATTGGTCACTCATAAATAATATCACGGAACCAAAGACCATCAGTGCCAAAATGACTCCGTTAACGACCGCCACGGAAAATACCTTTAGCAATCTTCTAAACATGCTGTCTGCAAAAACACTGGGGTTTGCTAGGCTTTGCACAACAATGGACGAAGATTGAATGCCCACATTTCCGCCAGAAGCCGTAATCAGTGGTATGAAAAATGCAAGTGCTGGAACAATGATTATCTCTTCTCTAAAAAAACCCATAAACTGCGCTCCCACAAGCCCTCCGGCCATTCCAATAATCAGCCAAGGCAACCGTGCTTTTGAAATTCTCCAGACGGAATCGTCCTCCTCGACATCTGAGCTCACCCCTGTCATCAGTTGTCTTTCTTCCTCCGCATTTTCTGTGATCACATCTATCACATCATCAATGGTGATTCTTCCTACAAGCCTACCTCGAGCATTAACTACAGGTACAGATTCCAGATCATATTTCTGCATGATGCTAGAAACCTCCTCCTCTGGTGTAGAGGTTTCGACGGAGACAAGTTCCTCATCGTAGATGTCGGCAACTTTCGTACTGTCACCAGCTATAATGATTTTCTTCAAGCCAACTTTCCCCAAGAGGTCGCCACGGTCATTAATAACGTATACAGAATATATTTTTTCAACGTTTTCAGCTTGCTTTCTTATTTCCTCAATGCATTGACGAATACTCCAATTGTAGTTAGCGGTGATCAACTCCTTTGCCATCAGTCCTCCAGCAACATCTTCGTCATACTCCAGTAGCTCCATCAAATGTGAAGCCTTTTCCTCATCTTCAATCTGGCGGATTACCTCATTTCGATCTGAAACAGACATTTCGTAGAGTATGTCTGTTCCATCATCGGAATCCATTTGCTCCACCAGAGCGGCAATTTCCTTTGCTGTGAACTGCTTTATAAATCCTTCTCGAACATCCTCCTCCAACTCCTCAAGAATCTCTGCTCCAATTTCAACAGACAGAAGATCAAATACATATTTGCACTCTTCACCATCGAACTCGTCAAGGAAAGCAGAAATGTCTGCTGAATTAACTCCCTCAAAGCTCTTTGTGATGAAGTCATTATCCTGCTCATCCAAGGCCATTTGAAAGCGATCTTTGAATTCGACGGATAATTCAAACGTATTTACTGCTTCCATCCGGAAGTGATTTTAGAGGTAAGCGATATAAACTGGGCGACACTAAGCTGTTCTGCACGTTGATTCAAAATCTCCATGTCAGCAACTGTTTCTGGCAAATTTATGTCTTTTAGGGCGTTGCGCAAGGTTTTCCTCCGTTTGCCAAACCCTGCTTTTACTACTCTTTTAAAATGATCTTCATTGCAATCTAATTTCTGAACTTCGTTGCGTTTTAGACGAATCACAGACGATTCAACCTTCGGAGGCGGTTGGAAAACGTGCGGCGGAACGGTGAAGAGATATTCGATATCAAAAAATGCCTGGAGCAATACACTTAAGATTCCATATGTTTTGGATCCTTCCTTTTCGCAGATGCGCTCTGCTACTTCTTTCTGGATCATACAAACCACCTCATCCACTTTGTTTCTATCATCCCAGAATTTGAAAAAAAGCTGTGAAGAGATATTATATGGGAAATTTCCAATCACCGAATATTTCTCACTCTCAACTTGATAGTGAAGGAAGTCTTTTAACAAAAATTGATTTTCATGCTCGGGGAAATTCTCCTTCAAATAGTGAATCGATTCACTATCCACATCAAGTGCTACCAATTCCTCAATATCAGCCTCTAACAGGTACTTTGTTAGTACTCCTGTGCCAGGTCCGACCTCTATAACAAGGCCATTTTTCTCCTTTAGTACATCAACAATTTTCTGAGCAATATTCTCATCTTTCAAAAAATGTTGTCCTAAATGTTTTTTTGGTTTTACACTTGCCAACTTATTCGAGCTTGTTATATTCAATCTTGTAAAGTACACAATGAGCGACTCGACCCAAAAGAAAAAAAATGTAATTGGAATTACCATTGGCGATATCAATGGTATTGGCCCAGAAGTGATTGTCAAAGCAGTTCAGGACACCAGGATTATCAAGCATTTTACGCCTGTGATCTACGGTTCTGCAAAAGTCATTTCATTCTATTTGAAGGCTTTTGAAAAGGAAGATTTCAACTACCAACAAATTCAGTCTATTGAGAGAGTTCATCACAAAAAGGTGAACATTTTAAATGTCTGGGAAGATGTGGTTGAAATTAAGCCTGGGCAAGCAAATGAAACCGGAGGTAAGTACGCTCGACTCGCGCTGGAGAAAGCAACGGAGGATTTAAAGAACGGAAAGATTCAAGCAATTACTACTGCACCCTTAAGTAAGGAATTAGTCCAAGATGAAAATTTCAAATTTCCTGGACACACCGAATATCTAACCAAGGAAGCTGAGGCTAAAGACAGTTTGATGTTTCTTGTTCACGATGGCTTACGAGTTGGGGTCGTTACTGGCCACATTCCACTAAAGGATGTGAGTTCGGCCATCACACAAGAAAAAATCACTTCCAAGCTCAAAATCATGATCAAGTCGTTAAAAAATGACTTTGGAATTAAGAAACCAAGAGTGGCTATTTTAGGAATGAACCCACATGCAGGTGAAAAAGGTCTGCTTGGAGAAGAAGAGGAAAAAGTAATCGAGCCCGTAATAAGACAATTTAGTAACGATCACAATCTTGTTTTTGGGCCGTTTCCAGCAGATGGATTCTTTGGGATGGCTAGTCACAAAAACTTTGACGGGATTCTAGCCATGTATCATGACCAAGGATTGATTCCTTTTAAAACGCTTGCATTTGAAAGTGGTGTCAATTACACAGCTGGCTTGTCTTTTGTGAGAACTTCACCAGATCATGGGACTGCCTTCGCTATTGCCGGCAAAAACGAGGCTGATCCAAGCTCGCTTAGAAATGCACTGTACATGGCAAATGACATCATTGATCAGCGCGCTGAAAATAGCAGTGATTAGATAAATTCCTTCAAGCCTCGCACGGAGGTTGATCCTATCCGCTCCTTTTTGCTGACATTTTGGAGAATAGAATTCTCTTGTCTTCCTTCAAAATCTCAAACTTCCAATCAAAGCTATGCTCAGCTATGTTGTAGAAGGTTATTTCCGCAGGGTAATTTGGTGGTTTCATCACAATCTCACCCTTCATATTGGTTTTTGCTGTAATCACTGCCTGCATGGTATTGGTGCCATTTTCGAACCAAGTGATATTCCATTGTTTTGTATTCGGATCAAAAACGCGAACGTTGATGCCAGTAAAATCTCTTCCTATTCCTTTCGTATTACTCGTACTATCGGAGACTTTTTCATGCCAAATATCTTGTACAGCAAAGCCATCCAGCGTATACATGAAGGTCCATGTTGCCTTACTTTCGTGCCATCCCTCGTTTGGTATTGAGTCGCTTGAAATAACATCCCATTTCCCAACTAGCTGTCCAAATTGGAAGGTTTCTCTGGGAGCTTCCGGATTTAATTTTCCATAAGCCAAATTTGAATCAAGATGTCTATTCCGATTCCCGTCCACGCAGCCTGATATCACAAGAACTACGCAGATGGGAGCTAAGGTCAGCCTTACCAGATGAAGCGTTATATGATTGTTCATGTTTTTGCTTTAAAAGTATTTCCAATACAAACTTGGTAGACCTTCAAAATCTTATGTTTTTGTTAGGTTTCGTTATTCAAGAAAACTCTTTCATTATTTGGCGTAAGATTGATTGCAGGTCCTTTAGATCTCCAAAAAAAACGTATGAAACAACTAGCAATTATTTTGTTGCTGTCTAGTCAAATCAATTGTAATGGCAACACCCAACGTTCAGAACCAACAAGAATTCCCTTTCGGTTGATTGGGGACATCATCTATATCCAGATAAGTGTAAATAATGAAGACAGTCTTAACTTCATTTTCGATACTGGTGCGGGAATGACACTTATTGGCAAGCCTCTGGGGGACCGTCTCGGGCTATACAATGGAATTCTGGCCAACAACAGTGGTGCAGCGGGCAATAGCACAGTTGAGACATTTCGCAATAACAAAATCACAATCGGAGGAAAAATGATCAACAATGTTGTGTTGATGAAAGATGCCTCCGCCCTCAACAGTACCGTTCTCCGCGAAAATCTAGATGGTATCATTGGGTATGATATACTTTCAGAATTCGTAGTAAAGATTGATTACCAGAATAGTTTTTTGGAACTCCAAGAGTTTCGGGGCTACACATATTCTGGTGGAGGTCAACAATTCAGATTTAGGCTGACTCACAATGTTCCCAATATTCCAATGTCTCTTACGCTGAATCACACAAAGTACACAGGCAATTTTTTGGTAGATAGTGGAGCAGCTGCCAATCTCGTTCTTACGACACCATTTGCAAAACAGATTACTACATCCCCTAGCATAAAGGACTCCTATTCCTTAAGTACCAAGATCGGTACGTCTCAAACTAAAACGGGTCTCATGATTACTAGAATTCCCTTGGTAGAACTTGGTATTTACAGGTTCACTCATACTCCTGTGGTGCTCAGCCAAGCAAAGAGCGGGGTCCTTGCAATGAACTCATTTCATGGGGTAATAGGCAACTCAATTT
Organism: Cyclobacteriaceae bacterium; assembly: GCA_039961455.1. Classification (GTDB taxonomy): domain Bacteria; phylum Bacteroidota; class Bacteroidia; order Cytophagales; family Cyclobacteriaceae; genus Ekhidna. Next base: position 61,171 of record JBDVJN010000093.1, read on the forward strand.
TGAAAAGATTCGATTTGGTTTTGGACTACAAAAGAAAAACGATAGCCATGGAGAAAAATGATCTGTTCGACAGTGAGTTTGAGGTAGATTGTCTTGGTGCAATTTTTAAAAAAGATGTATCAAATGGAAAACTGATTATCAGTGGTGTTATCGAGAATTCTCCTGCTAAACTCAGTGGGTTAGCTGCAGGTGATGAGATTATGGAAATTGAGGGAGTCCCAATTTCAAAAATTGATTCAAACCAGCTTCGTAAAATCTTAAGAAGCGATGGTGATATTATTCAACTTAAGATAAAGCATGACAAGACCATTATCGAAAAAACAATATTGTTGGAAGCGCTTATTTGAATAACAAATTGAAATAAATACCTGTTGCGCTCCTCTGGTCAGGCATGGGAATAAATCACTGGCTTATTCCATGTAACAATTCTAAGGTTTTTCTAAGGTTTCTTATTTCACGTAAATCAAGTTCGAATTTGACGTACACTTGGAAAATCAACTTTCAGATATCCAACTAAAGACACTAAAGACACTTGGAAATCAAAATAAAAAACAATCAAAATGAAAATATTTCAACATTTAATTCTAGCCTCATCAATCACGTTTTCAGCTTTTGCACAAGATTTATCAATTGCCCACTTTGAAGATGATGAAAACTGGCCACTCTACGTTCCAGGTGATCTAAAATTTGACAATGAAAGACTAACAGATCTTAGGGTGGAATATCAGGCCAATGAAATGGGTGGTCCCGGCGGACCGGGCTTTAGACTTTACATGGATGTGATGGATGTAGTTTTCAAAGGCCGTCCAGCAGATTGGATCCAATGGACCTTTTCTGAACGGGAAGATGAGGAAAACACAGGAGCCCCTAATCTCGATCTTCTGATTATGGATAGAGAAACGTACAAATTACTATTTCGGCTTATGCCAAATGGAGGTCCTGGTCCAGATAAGTGGGCAGGACCTTATGGTAATGTTCAGGCTATGCCAGGAAAAATTAGACAACTAAAAGTTAAGAATGATGGATCAGCATCTATGGATTCTCTAGCGGTTAACACTCCGGTGTTTGAATTTGCATCTTTGGGGTTTCAGTTTCCTTTTATGGATCTCGAAGAGGGGAAATCGTTCCGCTTGAAAGGATATCACTTCCCAACCAATACAGTAGGGAACATGTCAGTGAAAGTAATAGGAAAAACCCTCATTAGAGATGTGAAAGGTAATACCTACGAGGCATGGCAAGTAGATGTATTACCGGCCAGTAGAAAATCTATGGTTACCTATTATGTATCTAAGGAAGCTCCTTATTTCTATGGCTGGAATTATAGGCTGGTAGAAAATTCGAAAGTCCTATTCAAAATGGACTATGTAGGATGGCAATCCACCAAAATAAAGGGGTAATGATGAGAACAATCGCCCTAATCCACTTCATGTTTGCTATTATTTCACATAATACTGAGGCCCAAAGCTTGGAAAGTGAATTCGAGACAGCAGTGTTTGACTATAGCAAAGATGTCAAATGGCAAAAGGCCTCAGCTAAGGATATTTCCATCTTTGACTCATTTATCGGTCGATTTAGATCTAAGAGTAGATTCAGTGAAAACCTGAAGAAGAACATTCATTTCATTTTGGAGTACCAGTGGTTTGATTCCCAAAAAACAACTGTCAAGCTGAGGCTTTCATACATTATTGAGGAAACCGGGAAGGAAACTGTTCACTCAGAGGGGTTTTATGGTTTTGATCCAACAATGAGCAGACTTTATCTAATGCAGACCTATGCTTCCGGGGTGATCAGTTTTGGAGGACTGGAAGAGTTCGATATTAAAACTGGCAGAAGGCTTGTCCGTGCACGTTCGGTAAATCAGCAAGGAAATCTAAATCATGTAAAAGACGAATTTGAAGTAGTAGATAAAGATACTTGGAAGAATAAAATGTATTCTCTCGAAGATGATGAATGGAAGGTTACATATGAAGATACTTTTACGAGAATCAAGGACTGAATTCCTTCTTCTAAATTCTGAGTTATTAGAAAAAAGACTGCTATCATACTATGAACCATAAGCGCCGCAAGTTTATTAAAAAAATTGGTAGATTTCTTTTTGCTTTCCTGACCATTTCTTGGAAGACCGTCGGTAAGCATGCCTGCAAAACCGGAAGTGACGTGGAGGGTCCATTTTACCGAGGAGGTGCACCTCGGCGGTTCAACATCGCACAGGAGTATGGTGAAAGTGGAGATCAGCTCATAGTTCGCGGTATTGTCTACGGAATGGATTGTTCGACACCTCTGGAGGACGTAGAAGTTGATATCTGGCACGCTTCACCCAACGGAGTTTATGACAACACCAGTAAAGCATTTCTTTTCCGCGGGAAAACTCGAACAAATGTCAATGGACACTATGAATTCAAAACGGTACTGCCCGGTATCTATCAATCACGACCAAGGCATATTCACTACAAAGTAAGACATGCTGACTACCAAGAACTCACTACTCAACTCTACTTTGAAAATGACAAATATTTAAAAAGTGACCGAACAGTCCGTAGGAATAATGGTTTGAGCAGAACAATGGGAATTGAAAATTCTGATGGAGGTAAAGTCGTAACATTCGATATCTATCTCAGCTGATCCAAACCACACCTACTAAGCTCTTTGAATTTCTAATGTTTTCCTTAGGTTTTGAATTGGAGTACTTTTTTCCTACCCGAAGGAGTAACCTTTACTACATCAAAAGTTATAATTATGAAGCAAAGCAAAGTATCAATCGTATTAACATTATTAGCTATCCTGGGGCTTAACCACCAATCTTTTGGCCAGAAACAGCTCCCTGTGTGGGTTCAGCAACAATGGGATTTCGTTACAAAAGGAGAATGGGTTGCGCCAAATCCATACGAAAGTGAGGAAGTACCATTTGACTCCTATGGAATGAAGTTTGAGATCGCTCCAGGTGGAATGGCCCTAAATGGGAAACTGTATGCATTGAAAAATGGAAAAGAAGTCAAAACACTTTGGACCTTCTTGAATTATTGGAATCCAGGAAAGCAAAAACTGGTTCACCTTCAGTACGGAAATAATCCTGGGCTTGGAAACATTGCAATCGGCGAAGAATCAGCCCCCGAAGACTGGCACAAGAGCAAATCGACTACAACTTCATATAAAGATGATGGAACCAGCTTCAAGGCAGGACACGAGTCAGAACACCTTGGTAACAAGATCATCTCCAATTCCTTTAACATCATTGATAGTGAGTGGAAACCAAGGGGGAAATTTATCTGGACATTGAAAGACTAGTAGTTACGTATCGCAACCAGATCGCCGCTATAACTTCTTAGTTGTCCATAAAGGATAATCCCTCCATTTTCCCCAATTGCAAAGGAGGGGTCGTTTATCGGGACATTACCTTTTATCTGCAGTAGATTAGAGATCTCCCCAGTGGCGAAATCGTAATGGCAAATTTGATTTTTTTGCCGATTGAAATAATAAATACCCTCAGTCCCTACCTTCCAACTTCCCCAATCTCCCGAGTTGAGATCATGTATTATTCGTTCCTCAGTTCCATCCATTTTGAGTTCCCATATTCCATCTCTGTGAAGACGGGTGATAAATGCTCTCCCGAACCCGTAGGCCTCCTGCAGGAAATATCCGCCAGAACTATGGATTTTTCTCAACCTTCTATTTGCAAGTGATTGTGCCCAGATACTCCAATCTCCATCAATGTTGGAAGAGCAGTAAACAAAACTTCCATCTCTCGACCATGATGGATTTATATAATCTCCATCCGCATTAGTGACTTTCCGCATGTTGCCGCCGTCCGCTTCAACTACATATATTTGATGACTTCCGCTTTCATTGGATTCAAATGCAATTAGCTGCCCATCAGGCGACCATTTTGGTTTCCCACTAAACCCTTTTTTCAGATTGGTTAGTTGATGAATTGATTGATCTTCAAAACGATATTTCCAAATCTCATAGCTCCCCGACCGATTTGAACAAAAAACAACTTCCCTTCCATCCCTCGAGATATCGGGATGAAGATCCCATTGTGAAGAATTTAGAACCATAGAATCTTCACCTAATGGTCTATTAAAATTTGAAATGATAATGTCGGTGTCTTTCATCCACTTCTCACCGATGAGAAGGCCATTTCGAACTACTGGATTTTGGATACTCTCTCCGTATGGAATTCTTACTATTCGTTCCAAAGTCGCCGGATTGTTCTTACTATTGACGTTAAGCTTCCAAAGGTTATCCCCTCCGTCAAGATCTGAAGAAATTAAAAGTGTTGATTCGTCCTCCCAATCAAACCCTAAAATATTTTTGTTGATTTTGGTAAGTCTACTTAGGGAGGAAGTCTCCAAATCAAGTTTATAAATATCCTGATCACCCTCAGAGACTGTTCTCAAGAAGGCCAGTGATTTTCCATCTGGACTATACCTAGGATTTGAATCGCCCCAGGAATCAAGTGCACTAGCTACCTGCAATTCTGAAGTACTATCCTGCAGTGAGTATTTATAGACAGAATGGCGGGCACTGCTTGTGTCAAATGCGACGTATGAAATTTTCTCTCCACTAGGACACCAGGCCATACCGACATATTGGGTGTTGATGTCCACACTTCTAACCAGCGAGCCATCGCTAACAGAGAAAATATGGATGCCTCCCTTTCCTTCCCTATTTCCAAAGGTTGCTATGAGTTTTTCGTCAGGTGACCAAACTGGCTTGAGATAATACCCATCGGATTTCGTTAGTTTGACCAAAGAATCGCTAGCAATTGATTTTAAGAAAATGTCGGACGTGTTTTGGTTTGCTTTGCTGGAAACGTAGGCAACCCAATCACCCTTTGCAGACAGAGACGGATGGTACTCCCAGCCCTTGTCACTCGTGAAAGGAGTTGTTGAAATAGAAGGCAAAGGATCGGACTGAAGAAACCCAAAGACAGTAATGAATAATGCAGCAACAGAGACTAGCGGAACAGCCACCTTCAACACCCTCCTTCTTCGGTTCTCCGGCTCTCTCTTCGAAACTTCTGCAATGAGACAATACCCTGACTTAGAAATGGTAGAGATGAATTTTGGATCCGTCGGCTTATCGCCGAATACACGCCTCAACTCTGAGATCGCACGAGTAAGAACCATTTCCACAACGATGGTTTCTGCCCAAACAGTCTCAAACAAAGACTGCTTTGAAACCACATTTCCCTTCGCATTTACAAGGCACATAAGAACCTGCATGATCTTAGGTTCCATTTTATAGCTTTCTCCATTTCCTGTGATTGTGTTTATCTCAGGATCGACTCTGAATTGATTTATGTAAAAAAAGTTCTTCATAGTATGAGTAATCGCTACAAGACTAACGCAGATGCATTTTTCAAGTTAATCCATAAAGAAAACCTTATAAAAACCTAAGGTTTATGCAAAGCCATTTTTCAGCTAAGGTTATCTATAGTTTTTCCTTTTATCCCCCTAAGGTAATTCCACTGAAAGTCAGTTTCATTTGGAACAAAAACATGAAATACAAAAAGACTTTCTTTGGTAAAGGCCTGTTATTGATGTTAAGCCTTTGCTGCTTAAGCTGCTATTCCCAGAAAAAGGAGCGATTAGCATACCCTTCCACAATCAAGGAGGTACAAACAAAAACTTATCACGGTGAGAGCGTTACAGATGAGTTCTCTTGGTTGGGTGATGCTACTACAGAAAGGACGAAAAAATGGGCGGCGGATCAAGATACGTTAATGAGAAGCTACGTCCGTTCATGGGAGGGCTACAAACAACTTAAAGGCAAGGTTCAAACACTACTAAGTGTAAGTGGACGATCAGAATTGCCAATGATGTCCATAGATAAGACTTTCTATCTGAAAGACAGCGAGAAGAGAACGTGGGATTTCTATGTGAATGAAAATGGACAGGAGCGTGCAATATTTGGAGATGCTCCACCATTTAATCCGAGAGCATTTTATTTCTACCTCCCAAGCCCAAACGGAAAATATGTTGCTATGGCAGTGGCAGGTCGCTACTTCGAATGGAAGATACTGGACGTAGAAACAGGAAAGCTTCTTGAAGAAACATTACCAGGTCGAGATATGGGTGGTACTAGGCTCGCATGGAGTCGAGACAGCAAGTCTTTTTACTATGTAGGAAATACCAACACAGCAGATGATGGTTCACGATCGGGGTTTGCTATCAAGCAACATACACCAGGTCAACCATCGGATGATGACAAAGTTGTTTTCAAACCTGCAAATGATGGATCAAAATTAGAATTATCAGTGTGCAAAGGAGGGGACTATTTGGTTATCGCCGAAAGAGAAGGAGCAGCAACCCCATCAAAAATCCACTACATGTTGACCAAATCAAACAAAGTTACTCCTCTGATTGAAGAAGCAACATCATCATTCATTTTCCTTGGAAACGATGGGAAAAATTTCTATTTCCAGACGGACAATAATGCTCCTAAAGGAAGAGTAGTAAGCATCAATATTGATCGTTCAGATGCGTCAAACTGGAAGGAACTCATTCCAGAGCAGAAAAAGCCTGTAATGGGGTATCAGTCCGCTGGAGGCACTTTTTTGCCACTCATCGCAGGAAATAAATTTGTAATTCCATATCAGGAAAACCTCAGGCAATACCTAGGTGTTTTTAGCCTTTCTGGAAATATGGAACGGGAGATTGAACTTCCTAGTGGAGGGCTCTATTTCAACACCAACGGGCTAAGCGCATTGAGCGGTATTCGCCAGTCAAGTAAAGTTCTCACCAGATTCATTGGGATAACGGAGCCAAATACAATTCTTGAGATCGATGTAAACACTGGTGACGTAAAACCATTCAGCAGAGCTAAAACAAATTTCGACGCATCTCTGTATGTCACTGAGATAGTCTTCAGCACAAGCAAGGATGGAACCAAGGTCCCAATTTCCCTCACCTACAAGAAGGGACTGCAGAAGAATGGAAAAGCTCCGTTGCTTATGCAAGTTTATGGGGCAATCGCCTTCACCAACTATCCATATTTCCAGGGTGATTATATCACGTGGTTAGAGATGGGTGGGATTCATGGAGTTGCTCACATTCGCGGCGGAGGTGCATTAGGATCAGGTTGGCATCAAGCGGGAATTGCACGTAATAAGCAAACTGGAATCGATGACTATATATCGGCCATAGAATACGTAGCGGATAACAAATATACCTCAGCGAGTAAAACTGTAATAAATGGAGTAAGTGCGGGCACCATTCCTGTTGCCGGAGTTCTCACCCAAAAACCCCAATTAATCGGAAGCGCCGTACTGCACTATGGAATGATGGATATGGTTTCTTATGCTGAAACTTTCGGACAAGATGCAAACCATGGGTACATGATTCCTGAAATAGGTTCAGCATCAGTCAAGGAAGATTTTGATGCCATTATCAAGTATTCTCCGTACCAAAAGCTTAGTAGCTCGATATGTTACCCTCCCGTGCTAGCACTTACCAGTGAAGCTGACACTCCCATGGATACCGATAGTTACAGGTTCATTGCTGCGCTCCAAAACTTGAGTATGACGTGTAAAAGTGAGTACCTGCTCCAAATGGCGTGGGGTTCAGGTCACTCAACTTTTGGCTCGCAAACACATTCTCCAGTCGATACCTTCACAGATGAGATTGCATTTCTTATAAAGTCTATGAATTTGAATGTCGATGATTGGCTGACAGAATAGAAGGTTAGTTTTTTGTTCGATAGGCGTCCAATCTAAGGTTTATGAGCGGACGCCTTTCTTATTTATTTAATTCCAGATATACCATTTTGTTAACATAATCGAGGGTAAGTCTATATTTTTCCAGAAAAGGGTTTCCGACCACGTTTTGCATTCTCAAATTATGTCCGAAACCTACGACAGAATCTTGATTAAACGTACCGATGGACATCCGGGAAGCACGGAATTTTCGAACTTCAAATTCACCCCTGGCACCTATACCTTTCCCCTCACCATCAGCTAACTCAATTTCAGTCAAACCCAGACGCAGGGCCTCCTGATTTAACAAACCAAAGCTTCGGCTGCTCCCTGTATCTAACCAAGCTTCAACTACCTTCTCATTGATGGTCAAGTTGGGAATCATAGGGATTTTTCCACCAGCAAGCCTTAGAGGAAACTTCACAAGCTCGTCTAATGGTGTGTCCTTGAGATAATTTTCTGGCAATTGGTCGGAGAATGTGATTTCCTTTCTTTTGTAATTGATAGAGGTGACTCTGTCTTTCAGAAAACTATAGCCCAAAATTCCATCTATTTTTAATCCTGTCGTTTCCAAATGACTCATTTCTGTTGCAACAGTTGGCAAATTAGACACTTCCATTTCTCCAATTTTTAGCTTTTTTATCGTAGTGCGATAGTACGGTATTTTTTGTCTCCCAAATCCACCCACATTTCCCGCCTTTGGGCCAAGGTTTAAGCCAATCTTTTTAGCAAGCGGCAAAGAAATTGCTGAGGGGTGGATACCGGTGTCAATAAAGAAATTAAATGGCCCCTTATCATTGATATGGACCTTCGTCAAAATTTGGTTTTTAGGATATTGAAATTTCACAACATTCTTTTCGAAACCCTGCTTTGGGATCATGACAAATCCTTTGTCCAGCACATTAAATATTCCTGCGACGAAAAGAGCCGACACGGAAAATGTCCAAAGCTTTATATTGAAGTTTTTCATGGCCTTTTTCTTCAAAATAAATCTATCCAACTGGGCCGAATTGAATTAAAAACTTAGGTTTTCCTTAGGGTTTTCTAAGAAAAAAGTAAGCAGCCAGAAAATCTGAAAATTTCTATCAAAGTAATATTGATGAAATGATCTGGCTAAATGTTTTGTAGTCCCCTCATTCTATCTAAATTTGCGGTTCTTTATCGGAAGGTGAGCGGAAATGAAAAATTCAAGGCGTTATAAAATTGACATTTTTGGCCTTAGCAATGATACTCATACGTTTGAATTTGAGTACGACAAGGTGTTTTTTTCAGAATTCGAACACAGTCTGATAAGTGAGGGCAAAGGCTCTTGCACAATTGAGTTGGTGAAATCTGATTCGATGTTGGATTTAAATTTGAAAATTGAAGGAACCGTGAAGTTGGTTTGTGACAGGAGTCTGGAAATATTTGACTTTCCAATTTCGATTGATCAGGAGGTAATTTACAAATACGGGGATGAGAAGAAGGAGCTGAGTGAAAACGTTTTTGTAATCACCAAAGACCAGCAGGAAATTAACATTAGTGATTTCTTGTATGAATCTATCTCGCTGGAGATTCCGATGAAAAAGCTTCATCCGAAATTCAAAGATGATAGTGAAGTTGATGAATTGATATATTCCTCAGTTGAGGATGATGATAAAGAAGCGAAGGTTGACCCTAGATGGGAGGCCTTAAAGAAATTAAAGTAGCCGGCAGGCTGAATAGAGATTAAGTAGACAATAAGAAAGAAATAAAATGGCGCATCCAAAACGCAAGATTTCGAAGACCAGAAGGGACAAGCGAAGAACTCATTACAAAGCAACACCTAAGAATTATGTGATTTGCCCTACCACTGGCGAGCCACATTTGCCTCACAGAGCATTCTGGCATGAAGGAAAATTATATTACAAAGGAAAGGTGGTAATGGAGAAGGAAGTATTAGCTTAAGCTAATCTTTATGTCACGCATCCAAGCCGCCATAACCGGAATCCAAGGCTATGTTCCTGAGTACGTTCTCACGAACAAAGAATTGGAGACTATGGTTGATACCAACGATGAATGGATAACTTCAAGAACTGGCATCAAAGAGCGGCGTATCCTCAAGGGTGAAAATCAGGGGACTTCTGTAATGGCCGTCAAAGCCCTTGAAGGACTTCTGGAAAAAACCAATACCAAAGCTGAGGAAATAGATTTGATTATCTGTGCTACCACCACGCCGGATATGGTATTTCCAGCAACAGCAAATATCATCGCCAATGAAGTTGGCGCCATCAATGCGTTCGGGTATGATTTACAGGCCGCGTGTTCAGGTCTGCTTTACGCACTCGCAACTGGTTCTCAGTTTGTTGAGACTGGGAAATACAAAAAAGTAATCGTCATAGGCGCGGACAAAATGTCGTCCATAGTTGACTATACAGATCGAACGACCTGCATCATTTTCGGGGATGGGGCCGGCGCCTTGCTACTAGAACCAACAGAGGACGACTTTGGAATTAAGGACTCAATTTTGAGATCTGATGGCTCTGGAGAGCCATACCTACATATGAAAGCAGGTGGCAGTCGGAAACCTGCCACAGTGGAAACGGTAAATAATCGCGAGCACTTCGCACGTCAGGAAGGTGCAATGGTTTTCAAGTTTGCTGTAAAAAATATGGCTGATATTGCTGCTGAAGTAATGGAAAAAAACGGACTGACTGGTGACGATATTTCCTACCTCGTTCCTCATCAAGCCAATAAAAGAATCATCGACGCTACAGCTAGAAGGATGGGCATCAGCGATGAAAAAGTGATGCTCAATATTCATAAGTATGGAAACACCACCAGTGCTACCATACCTCTTTGTCTCTATGACTACGAGCAAAAATTAAAAAAAGGCGACAATCTCATTCTCGCAGCATTCGGAGGTGGCTTCACCTGGGGTGCCATCTGGGTCAAATGGGCATACGACCCGAAATAAATCAAACAAACATGGCATCAACATCAGATATTAAGAATGGTCTAGTTATTGAGTTCAATCATGACTTGTTTAGCATAGTTGAATTTCAACATGTTAAGCCTGGGAAAGGACCTGCCTTTGTCAGAACGAAGCTGAAAAGCATCACTACAGGAAAAGTGATCGACAACACATTTTCCGCGGGGCACAAAATAACAACAGCTCGTGTTGAAAGAAGAAAATATCAGTACCTATACAAGGACGATATCGGATACCATTTTATGGATGCCGCCACCTACGAACAAATATCAATAGAAGAGGATTTAATCAATGCTCCAAAATTCCTGAAGGATGGTCAGGAAGTTGAAATCCTTTTCCACGCAGAGGAAGAAAAAGTTCTCGGATGTGAGTTACCGCAACATGTGAATGTAAAAATCACCTATGCAGAACCTGCCGTAAAAGGAAATACTTCAACAAACGCTACGAAGAATGCTGAAACAGAAACTGGGGCAACCATCCAAGTGCCACTATTTATTGAGCAAGACGAAGTGGTCAAGATCAATACCGTTGATGGTTCATACGTAGAAAGAGTGAAATAGACCCAATCAATTTTTAAATCAGATCACACCTATAACATTTTTATAATATCTTAGTTCTTAAGAGAAATCGATACCAACAACTAACCCATGAAGGCTAAAGAAATTCAAGAACTCATAAATTTTCTATCGGACTCCGGTCTGGAAGAAGTCAACATTGAAACAGAAGATTTCAAAGTAAGTATCAAGCGGTCAGCAGAGCAACACGTAGTCGCTGCTGCGCCTGCCGCTATGCAGGCGGCTCCAATTCAAGCGGCTGCAGCTGCAGCCGCACCAGCCCCCGCTCCGGCTAGTCAAGGTGGAGATAGCGGAGCTTCCGACTCGAACCTAATAGAAATTAAATCTCCGATGATAGGTACTTTTTACCGATCTGCCAACCCGGACACTCCAGCATTTGTAGAGGTGGGTAGTACCATTAAGTCAGGTGATCCAGTTTGCATAATCGAAGCGATGAAACTGTTCAACGAGATTGAGTCAGAAGTTTCTGGCAAGATTGTAAAGGTCTTAATCGATAATTCTCAGCCAGTCGAATTCGATCAGCCTCTTTTCTTAGTCGATCCTTCGTAAAACAAAGCATCAATGTTTAGTAAGATATTAATTGCCAACCGAGGTGAAATTGCACTACGTATCATTCGTACATGCAAAGAAATGGGCATTAAAACAGTTGCTGTCTATTCGACAGCCGACCGAGAAAGTCTTCATGTCCGATTTGCAGATGAAGCAGTGTGTATTGGGCCTCCTCAGGGGAAAGATTCTTATTTGAACATTCCAAACATCATATCAGCAGCGGAAGTAACCAATGCAGATGCGATCCACCCTGGGTATGGATTTCTTGCTGAAAATGCAGAATTTTCGCGAGTCTGTGAAGAGTACAATATCAAGTTCATTGGCGCCAGCGAGCAAATGATCAACGACATGGGTGACAAGGCTACAGCTAAAGCAACCATGCAGGCAGCTGGAGTTCCTACCATTCCGGGATCTCCTGGGCTGTTGGATTCGGTGAAAGAAGGGAAAGGAATAGCTAAAAAGATGGGCTATCCGGTGATGCTCAAAGCAACTGCCGGAGGCGGTGGAAAAGGAATGCGTCTGGTAAAGACGGAGGCAGATTTCCAAAAAGCATGGGACGACGCGAAGCAAGAATCTGGTGCGGCCTTTGGCAACGATGGCCTCTATATGGAGAAATTTGTTGAGGAGCCAAGACACGTTGAAATTCAAATCGTTGGAGACAAGAATGGCAAAGCATGCCACCTTTCAGAACGAGACTGCTCCATCCAAAGGAGGCACCAAAAACTTCTTGAAGAAACTCCATCTCCCATCGTTAGTCAGGAATTGAGAGAGAAGATGGGTCAGGCTGCTGTGAAGGGAGCCGAGGCAATAAAGTATGAAGGCGCTGGTACTGTAGAGTTTCTGGTTGATAAGCATGGGGATTTCTACTTCATGGAAATGAACACCAGGATTCAAGTGGAGCATCCAATCACTGAAGAAGTAACAGACTACGATCTAATAAAGGAACAGATTAAAGTCGCCGGCGGAGAGTTGATTTCGGGGCGAAATTACTACCCTCAACTTTGCTCCATAGAGTGTAGGATAAATGCAGAAGATCCTTCTAACGATTTCAGACCAAGTCCTGGGAAAATCACAAATCTGCACCTGCCAGGAGGTCATGGGATTAGAGTAGACAGTCATGTATATGCAGGCTATACCATACCGCCTTACTACGACTCCATGATTGCCAAATTGATTGTGACAGCTCAGACGAGAGAAGAGGCAATTATAAAAATGAAGAGGGCTTTGGGTGAAACCGTGATTGAAGGTATAAAGACAACAATTCCATTTCATTTAAAATTAATGGACGATGAAGGGTTTAAGTCTGGGAAATTTACAACTGCCTTTATGGAGTCGTTTGATCTAAGTGATCTTTAGTTTTTGATTCCAACTCCTCGTACCAATCTTCCCCAAACTTTCTAATCAAAGCTTCTTTTAAGAATTTGTAGACAGGTACTTTCAGCTCTCTTCCCAGATCGCAAGCAGGGGCGCAAATATGCCATCGATCATAATTAAGCGCTTCGAACTCTGGAAGCTTGGTGATTCTAATGGGATACAAATGGCAAGACACTGGTTTCTTAAAATCTGTTTTGCCCTCCTTATGCGCCTGCTCAATGCTACACTTCAGTATCTTTTTTTCATCATAAAAAGCAAAAGCGCATTCCTCGTTATTTATTGTGGTAGTTGAGTAGTCTCCATCCTCGTCCAAGAGATAGCCACCCTCCTTTTCTAAAACATCTATCGCCTCTTTGGATAAATAGGGCTTCACCAGTTCAATTACCTCATCTATCTGTGTTAGTTCTTCTTTTAACACCGGTGCTCCCAAATCCCCTTCAACACAGCAGGCTCCCTTACACTTGTGCAGATCACAAACAAAGGCCTCTTCTATCACATCATCTGAGATTAAGGCTTTACCAATTTCAATCATTTAGCAAATTTTCCTAAAAAAAATGAACCATTGTCATTCTCTATCGTTTTCTTTACAACTAAATTGATGTAGGTACATACATTTTACAAATAAAAATATCATGATTAAAGCATTTATCATTCTAGCAGCATTTTTTAGTGGAGAAGCTAAAGATGTAAAAGTCAACACCAAAGCCAGCACCATTGTATGGTCTGGATCAAAGGTGGTTGGGAAAACGCATACAGGTACTCTTGAGTTAGCAAGCGGATCGCTTGATATCTCCAAGGGGGAATTAAAAGGTGGATCATTCACTGTGGATATGACAACCCTCACTGATACAGATCTTGAAGGCGAGTGGAAAGGGAAACTTGAAGGTCACCTAAAGTCGGATGACTTCTTCGGAGTGGAAAAATTCCCTACCGCAGCATTTAAGATCACAAAGGTGAAGTCTGCAGGAAATGGATCTTACGATGTAACTGGAGACATCACAATCAAAGGAAAGACAGAGTCAGTCTCTTTTTCAGCTGCTGTAACAGAAGCTGGTGGTGGCTACGAAGCAACTGCATCAATTACGGTCGACAGATCAAAATTTGACGTTAGATACGGATCAGGATCATTCTTTGATGATCTCGGTGACAAAGCTATCAACGACGAGTTCACATTAGAAGTGAAACTAGTTACTGGTACCGGAAGCTAATCCTAGCTAAAAAGTATTAAGAAGGCCATCTCGAGAAATTGGGATGGCTTTTTTGATTTTAGTACTTAGGGTTTGTCAAGAGTAATTTGTATTTGTGTCCTAGTACCTTCACACAATTATATGAAAAGAATAGCCTTCGCTTTCCTCTTAATTGGTTTCACTCTTGTTTCCTGTAAAGAAGATTCAGGGGCCAGTCCACTTACTCTTAATTCCATCAACAAAATCCAATTTCAAGAAACACTCAGTGATGGAAAAATTAGTGTTAAGTTTCTTGAGGTGATAAGCGATTCGAGATGTCCGGCGAGTGCCAATTGTGTTTGGGAAGGAAATGCTGAAATGAAGTTTGAACTTTTCGAAAGCCGTCAAATAATTCCATTTACAATATTTGCCAATAATCAACAAAAACTAGGAATGAGAAGCGACACAATTATATCGCAGTATAGATTTGAAGTAATGTCGCTTGAGCCTTATCCTGAGACTACCAACAAAATCTCGCCTGCCGATTACCTTGTCAAGATTCTGGTGGAGCAGATGAATACGCCACACCAAAACTAGCGCAATAGCTAATGTCGCATTGACTGTAGGGTATTCTATCATCAGGCTGTATCAATTGCAACCAAGCAAATGGCCTATGCGATACACGAGATATTCTTCACTCAAAACAACGATTCTCGCAATCTGCGGAATCTCATTTTTGTACAGTTGCCAGAATTGTCATTTAGAGACCTATGAGACTTACTCATACAATCCTAAATACCTTAACATAGATTCACTCGAATCTATGTTAAAAATATTACCTCCTCGTGAGGTGACAAGACCGGGTGGCCTCTACTACAAGGAAGGTTACGTTTTTGTTCTTGAGCTTGGACAAGAAGGTGATTTGTACAATTTCAGAGATGACGGCTCCTATGAATACAATCTCAGACTGGATGAAACAGGAATTCATGTTATAGATGATACAAATCCAGCGACTCCTGTGCATGTGGCCTTTATAAACATTCCTGGCATCAACGGTATCACGGCTCGTGGAAACAAGCTGTATGCTGATTCATTCACGGATTTGCTAGTGTTTGATATTTCTAACCCCTCATCGCCTGAACTAACCAACCGGGTGAAAAATGTATATAAGAACTTAAGTTACGCTGGTTTCTTCGTTGATGAGAACTTGGGAATTGTGACAGGATTTGAATCTACACCGGTCAAGTATGAAAATGAGATTTGTGATGACGCAGAGATCATGCCCCAATACTACTATGAGGATATGTTGTCTCTCCAAAATAGTAGCTCAGAAGGTGGAGGTGCACCCTCCACCGGGACATCAGGTTCTTTGGCCAGATTCGTCACAGTCGGAGATTACTTATACAATATCGATTACAGCGACCTGCATCTTTTTGATATTTCGGGTGCTAGCCCTGAAAAAATCAGCGATATCCACATTGGATGGCAAGTTGAAACAATCTATCCTTATGAAGACAAGCTGTTTTTTGGCTCCTTCGACGGAATGTACATTTATGACAACTCAAATCCAGCAGATCCGAAGTTTCTTTCCAAGTACGAGCATGTAACTAGCTGTGACCCGGTAGTTGTACAAGGGGATTATGCATACGTTACACTTCGATCTGGCACCACATGTCAGGGATTTACAAATCAGCTCGATATCGTAAATGTCGCAAACCCTGAGACTCCATTTCTGGAAAAAACGTATCAAATGGACAATCCACATGGCTTGTCCATATTTAATCAATGCTTGTATGTCTGCGAGGGTGCATTTGGCCTTAAATCATTTAATGTGGACCAAGGTGATCCAACAAAGATCACTCACACATCAACGCAAGTAGGAATACATGCCCTTGATGTCATTGCATTACCCAATATGCTCATGATTGTTGGAAATGATGGGTTTTATCAATACTCCCGGTCCTGTGGGTCTGCTCTCGAATACCTTGGAGTAATCTCCTATTAGTCCGAAAAAGAGCTAAAATACGCTCAATTATAAAAAGGATAAACTACGTTTTTCGATGGTTTACCAATGGCTCTTCGGGGTTCATCGAAGTAATTTTCATTCGGTTGATTTAGTATCTATTTTCAATATATAAATCAACCAATTACTACCATGAATTTACTATCAAAACTCTTCAATTCTAGTCAGAAATCAGGTCTCAAGCTAAAGTTTAGCAAAGCATCGGACCAGTGGCAAGTCTTCAAAGGAATGACAATTATGTACGTCGGCGACAAAGAGCATTGTGAAAAATATCTGGAAAATTTTCAGCTCTCCTTCTAATTCGACACGAAATACTACAATTAATCCTTCGTTCGATACTATTTATCGAAAACATTATATAAATTCACTGTATTGTTATAAATATTGACCATAGCCACTTTTAACATGAATCTTTTCAAAAACCCATTTGGGAAAAAATCAGACTTTGATATAAAGTTCAACAAGACTGAAAATCAATATCAAGTTTACAGAGAAAAGCAGTTGCTCTACGTAGGAACTAAGGAGCTCTGCAAACGATTTATCAAAAATTCCCCGGTATACTAAGTTATACCAGACTAAAAATGTTTCCAGCCTTGAGCTGTTAACTCCACCACATTGTTACTACGGGTAACAAATGTTTTGCCCTTTCCTTTGGCTTGCATATAGCCGATTGTGTGAATATCTGCATGGTTTTTAATCTTCTCGAAATCATCTTGACCAATCGTGAAAAGTAGCTCATAATCCTCACCGCCATTTAACGCACATGCATTTGGATCAATGCTAAATTCTGCCGCCGTTTCGTAAGCCTGCTTGTCTATTGGCAGTTTATCCTCATAGATCGCGACACCGAGCCCTGATTGCTTGCAGATATGGAAAATGTCCGAGGCAAGTCCATCCGAGACATCAATCATAGCAGTGGGAACAATATTGAGTTCTGAAAACTCATGGATAATATCCATTCTTGCTTTTGGTTTCAACTGGCGACCAACGATATAATCATAAGTATCAAGCTTTGGCTGCATATCCGGATTCGCCAGATATTCTTGTTTTTCTCTCTCCATCACTTGCAGACCAACATATGCCGCTCCCAAATCTCCTGTCACACAAACAATGTCATTTTCCATCGCCTGACTTCTGTAGACTACCCGTTCTTTAGCAACTTCCCCAAGAATAGAAACAGATACAACTAGTCCAGCACCAGAGGAAGTCGTATCGCCACCAACCAGATCCACACCGTATTCTGTACATGCATTCTTTATTCCCTTGTAAAGAAGCTCTACGGCTTCAACAGAAAATCGATTACTGAGCCCCAGACTAACTGTTACTTGCTTTGGCACTCCATTCATTGCAGCAATGTCTGAAACATTCACCGCAACTGCTTTATACCCCAAATGCTGCAATGGCATGTATGCCAGGTCAAAGTGAACTCCTTCTAGCAGCATGTCAGTGGAAATCAAGGTGTACTTCTCCCCAGAGTCGATTACTGCAGCATCATCTCCAATCCCCTTTACCGTTTCCTTATTCCCAGGTTCAAATCCTTGTGATAGTTTTTCTATCAGTCCGAACTCTCCTAGTTCTCCAATTTCTGTTCTTTGTTCTTCGCTCATTCTTTTAGTTTTCGTGGTCCTTCTGCAGCCCTATTCTCGAATTTCTTGACATAATTCCACCAAAACTCCATTGGCCGACTTAGGATGTACAAAGCAAACCAGTTTATTGTCAGCTCCCTTGAAAACCTCTGGTTTTGTGAATTGAAAGCCTTCTTCTTGCAATCTTTTTAATTCATGATGAATGTCCTCTACTTCAAAAGCGATATGATGAATTCCCTCGCCTCTCTTCTCAATAAACTTTGCAATAGCACTATCTGAATTGGAGGCCGATAAGAACTCAATTTTTGTTTCCCCAATTTTGAAAAAGGAAGTATCTACTTGTTCTGTTTCCACTGTTTCAGATTTATAGGGAGGTTCTCCGAAAAGCTTGGTGTACACTTCATTAACTGCCGAGAGATCCTTTACAGCAATCCCGATATGTTCTACATTTTTCCACATTATCTTCTACACTTAGTAATTTTGCAAAAATGCGGAACTTTCATTGCACCGAAAAAGTTGTTGGCATTATATAAGTGAAAATGGAGATAAGAACAGATATTCACGTAGAATCTGCCAAGATTCAAAACGAAATTATGAATTTCCTTGGTTTACGGACTGATGAGCTCATGTTTGAGTATTCTGGTGTGGACGGAAAAACCAAACTAGATCTCATCACCATCAATCCGCGCCACAATCAATCTTTCTTATTCAAAACAATCAATGGCTTTGATAAGACGGATGTTCTGCACAAAATGCTAGATTACGTACGGACACACAAGGACAAGGAGAGTTCATTTACCATCCAGTGGATGATGAAGGGAATGAATGAACTGCAAACATCCTATTTTCGCGCTAAAAATATGTACGATGCAATGGACAAACTGTATTATGGTCGAGACATGAACAATTTGACTCTTTTTAGCATTGTTTTAAACCCTGTAGCCTAATGATACTTGTAACTGATCAAGCAAAGGAAGAAATTAGCACGTTGCTCAGCGCAGAGGGCAAATCAACAGAGCAGAATAATATTCGAGTCTCTGTAAAAGGCGGAGGATGTTCTGGGTTAATGTATGATCTCACATTCGATCCCGAGGTAAATGACTCAGACGCGGTGTTTGAGGACAAGGGTGTGAAGATACTCGTGGACAAAAAAAGTCTTCTCTACTTACTGGGAACTACACTTGATTTCTCTGGTGGTCTTAATGGGAAAGGATTTCAGTTCGTCAATCCAAATGCATCCCGGACTTGCGGGTGTGGTGAGAGTTTCTCTGTTTAAGTAAAATTTTCTTAGTACGCCCTAACCTCAACTCCCTTCATGTAGTTGATAAAGGCCCGATTAACGACTCTGTTACCTCCAGGTGTTGGATAGTTACCAGTAAAATACCAATCACCGGAATGATTTGGGCAAGCTTTGTGAAGGTTCTCAACGGTCTGATACACGACCTCAACTTGAGCCTTAATTCCTTCCGGCTTAACAATTTCTGATATCTTATTGGAGACTTCCTCGTAGGTAAATGGTTCGTACAACTCATTCACGTAATTTTTTGGATTCTTCTCTGATTGGTCTGCTAGACACTTATCGAAAACTTCATCTAGCAACTCTTCTTTGTTGTGATCTTTCAATAGTGCTAGCACCGCTCTAAAGGCTAAGAATTCCTTCATCTTGCTCATGTCAATACCGTAGCAGTCGGGAAATCTGATTTGTGGTGCGGAAGAAGCAATGACTATTTTTTTGGGCTGCAAACGATCTAAGAGGGTGATGATACTCTTTTCCAAAGTGGTGCCACGCACAATGCTATCATCGATCACCACTAGCGTATCAGTATCTTTCTGAATTACCTCATATGTGGTATCATAGACATGAGAAACCAATTCGTCTCTGTGATCGTCATCAGTAATAAACGTTCGAAGTTTTGCGTCCTTCAATACCAGTTTCTCAACTCTTGGCTGGAAACTGAG
This sequence comes from Cyclobacteriaceae bacterium, assembly GCA_039961455.1. GTDB lineage: Bacteria > Bacteroidota > Bacteroidia > Cytophagales > Cyclobacteriaceae > Ekhidna. Next base: position 81,049 of record JBDVJN010000093.1, read on the forward strand.
CATCTCCTCAATAGAATCTGCAGATGGCTTCCCCTCAAGAATTACTTCTTTCCGTTTGGCCGTCAAAAAATCTTCAACCCCACGCATCATACCAAGGAATGAAGTTTCGGCTGTATTGGGTATGTACGAGAATACCGTATTCTTCAGATCCGAATTGATTGACTTCAGCACCTGAGGAACAAGTAGTTCGCCCAGTTTTCTTCGCTCGTTGTAAATGTCAGGATCAGTTCCCCTGGAAAAGTAGATCCGTTCAAAACTGCATGATCTCTTTTCTACAGGCTCTATAAATTGCGATTCCTCAAAGTTTCCTTCTTTATCAATAATCAATGCATGACCTGGCTTGATTTCCTGAATCTCAGAATACTCACAGCCAAATGCTGTTTTTATCGCAGGTTTTTCAGAGGTCACAACGATTACCTCATCATCGTAGTAGTAGTAGGCAGGTCGTATCCCTGCGGGATCCCTCGCAACAAAAGAAGCCCCGAATCCTATGATCCCAGCCATCGCATAGCCACCATCGAAATCCTTGCAAGACCTTTCAAGTACATTCTGAAGATCTATCTCCTCTTCAATTTTCTCAGTTATTTGTTCTTTGGAAAGCGTATCGCGATATTTCTCAAAAATTCGTTGATTTTCCTCATCCAGAAAATGCCCGATTTTTTCCATCACCGTCACAGTATCCACCTTTGCTTTTGGGAACTGGCCAAGTCCAACCAAAATATTGAAGAGCTCCTCAACATTGGTCATGTTGAAGTTTCCAGCCATAACCAGGTTTCGACTTCTCCAGTTATTTTGCCTTAAAAAGGGATGGCAATTTTCTACACTGTTCTTACCGTGCGTGCCATATCGCAAGTGCCCTAACCAAGATTCACCAGTAAATGCATAGTTGACTTTCAGCCACTCGGCATCCGTATGATCTCCTCTTTTATCTTTCTTAGCCTTTTCGTATTTCTTGCTGATCTTTCCGAAAATTTCCTCCAGTGGTTTGTTGCTGATCGAACGATACCTACTGATGTATCTGTTGCCGGGAGGTAAGTCAATTTTTATACTCGCGACTCCAACTCCGTCTTGTCCACGGTTGTGCTGCTTCTGCATAAGCAAGTACATTTTCTTTGCAGCGTAAGCTGGCGTTCCGTATTTGTCAATGTAATATTGAAGGGGTTTTCTCAGTCTGAGATGCGCTATGCCACATTCGTGCTTGATGGCGTCACTCATGGGCAATGTGGCTAGTAAGTAATTGTTGCATTACTGTCAATATCTGTGGTACAAAGAACAACAATAACAGGACAATAGAAAAAAGAGTTGCTATAATTTTCGTTGAAAGTGAGAATTCAATTGACCTGGGTGTCTCCGTCTTTACAAGAAACATTCGATAAGGAATTCTGAGATAGAAAAATAAAGAAATGAGTGTGGCAAAAACTGCCACAGCCAGGTAAACCAGGTATAGTATTTCCTCACTTTGGGAATAGAACTCCAATAATGATCCAAACATGAAGAACTTGGCAGTAAATCCCGCTAGCGGAGGTAGTCCAATAAGAGAAATCAGCACAATCGCTATGGATACATTCGCAATCAAATTTCGATTTCCTAGCCCATTGTAGTCGTCGAGAGTAATCACGCTATTCTTCTCATACTCATCAAGAAAGTAGAATACAGCAACATTCATAACTGCATAAACAACTGCATACCACCAAAATGCTTGTTCGGCAGTTTCTGAGCTAAGTAGTGCCAATGGCAGCAAAAACCCGGAATGAGCAATGGCGCCAAAACTGATCATCCTTCTTGCATTCGTTTGCTTAAGAGCCGAAAAAGTACCAAAGACAATTGTCAAGATCCCAAGTACTAAACATAGTTGTATAATCCAACCATCGATCGATGTCATTAGGTAAATTCTATGGAGCAAAACAAAGGCAGCAAGTTTGGGAGCGATAGACAGAACTGCGGTCGCATCGTTAGGCGCAGACTGATACGTTGCAGGAACCCAAATGTGAAATGGCACAATCGATGCTTTGAACAAAAGCCCAAAAATGATAAACACTAGACCGATACCAAATTGCAACGTACCTGTATTTGTTGTCTCCCAATCTGAAATGAAAAATGTGCCTGTACTCCCGTAGATCATTCCAAAACCAAAAAGCATAATTGCCGTTGAAATCGCGCCAAACAAGAGATACTTTATTCCAGCCTCAAATCCATTTTTCTTAAATGAAAAATTGGTAAGGATATAGGCTGAAAAAGAAGTCAATTCAATAGATAGAAATGTGACTAAAAAGCTGTTAGCTTTCATCAAGAACGTACTCCCAATTAGGAGGCTCAAGATAAAAAAATAGAACTCTGTAGCATGTTCGCTTGATCTTCTATATAGAAGAATCAACAGGCAGGAAAGAAGAAGTACAAATGTAAAATTGTGAGCTGTCCTCGTTAGGGAAATGCTTTCAGATAGAATCTCCCCCATCGTAAAACCTTGCCAATTGAAATAAATCGCAAGTAGTAGTGTAGCCGCATAAATAGATTTCAACAACCAATTAGCCTTTTTTATCAGTCCAGCAATCAGTAGGAAGATAGCGCCTAAGATCAGAGTAGATTCAACCTTTAAGGATCCGAGGTTTAGGATTATTTCAGATAGCTGCTCCTGCAAGTTCATGGGTTGAAGTTGCTGACGTGCTGAATGAAGAAATTGATTGTTTCACTGGAATAATCCAAAATGATGTTCGGATAGACTCCAAGTACGAGAACCAATATTGCCAACGGGATTAACATGAATTTTTCCCTGGGAGTCAAATCCACCATGTTCGGCTCCCAAGACTTTTCACGAACAAAGTATTTTCCAAAAAACATTCGTTGAATCGTCCACAGAAAATACCCTGCTGAAACCGCAATACCAACGGTAGTGAGCACTCCAATCCAAATAGATAAAGTGCCCGCGTTAAATGCTCCAATGAGAACCATAAGCTCGCCCACGAAGCCAGAGAGTCCGGGTAAACCCAGTCCCGCGAAAAAGAAGATCACTACAAAAAATGTGTAGATAGGCATTTTACTTGCTAACCCACTGAAGTGTTCTATCTGACGATTGTTCGTTCGATCATAGATCACTCCTGCTATAATAAACAGTGCTGGGGATATCAAACCATGAGAAATCATGTAAAACAGTGATCCGCTTGCGCCCTCTGTCGAGACTGTGGCAAGACCTACCAGCACAAAACCCATATGTGAAACAGAAGAGTAGGCAACCATCCGCTTGAGATCATTTTGCGCAAGTGCATTCATTCCTCCATAAAGAATGGAGACGACCCCTAGAACGGCAATGAGCGAAGAGTACTCTACAGCCATATCTGGAAAAATGCCATATGCAATTCTGAAAAATCCATAAGCACTCACCTTTAGCAAAAGTCCGGCGAGGACAACAGATATTGGTGTTGGAGCCTCTACATGTGCATCTGGCAGCCAGGTGTGAACAGGCACCATTGGCAATTTGATCCCAAAGCCGATAAGTATAAAAATGAAAGCAACCGCCCGTGCCGAGTAGCCAAAAATCAATTCTCGGGAAGCCGGGTCAAGAATACTTCCAGCTTCGTAGAAACCGTCCATCATACTAACCAAGCTGAAGGTATTGGCATCACCATCTACTACACTCAGATACAGGCCAATCATGACAATCAGAATGAACAGCGATCCTAACAGGGTGTACAGAAAGAACTTTACTGAGGCGTAGGATCTTCTTTTACCACCCCAAATGCCGATCAAAAAGAACATCGGAAGAAGCATGAATTCAAAGCACAGGTAAAAAAGAAAGAAGTCCAGAGCTATGAAGCAACCAATAATACTGGAGCTGAGGATGAGATAGAGAGTGAAGTATCCTTTGGCCTTTTCTGTAATTTTCCACGACGAAATCACACCGATCAATAACACCAATGATGCCAGAGCCACCAGCGGGAGACTGATTCCATCGACACCGATAAAGTAGTCCACATTGAACTGACCAATCGAACCTAACCTCATTGTGATCCAATCTGCTTTTTCAACAAATTGAAAAGCTCCAGACCAAGTAGAAATAGACAAATTTTTATCGAACTGTAGCAGCAGAACAATAGAAAGGAAGAACTGAACACTGGTGGCGGCTAAAGCTAATCTTCGAAAAACTGAAGATAGGCTATGCCTGACAAACAGCATCGCGAATGCTATCAGCAGTGGAAGGAGAAAGATGTATGATAGGATATTTTCCATCTGGCGGCTAAAAAAACAGTATCCAAGTTAAAATCAAAACAATTGCTATAAGTAGCCATATTAACTGCCACTGGGTTTCCTTCGCATGGAGTCCTGCAGTCCTTTTACCAAACATTGCTGCCACCCATGCCAGCAGATTGACGAAACCGTCAACCACTAGCCTATCTACAATAGCCAGAACTTTCGCCAAAACCACAGATCCAACAGTAACAAAATGAAGGAGCGAATCTATTTTTTTATCTACCCAGGAAAACCCTTTCGCCGAAGCAAAAAGGGACTTCCCCATCAAACCATATGAATTTGTGAGATAAAGACCATTTAACATAATCCGACCGCCAATTGAAATAGGGTCTTCAGAATTTTGATAGGAATTGGAAAATGTCGATCCTTTTCGGAACAGGAAAAAGGCCAGAATCAAGCCTGCGACCGAAAGAAGTATTGAAATACAAGTAGTCGCGATCGAAATGAATTCATCTGGTAAACTAGCGGTCCCTCCTAGTAAGCCGTCAAGCCATGAATCATGCTCAAACGGATTGAGATTATACAGTAACCAGATTGAGCACAATGCCAATAATACGACTGGAAATTTCAAATAAATGCTCTCTTTGAAATTGATCTTCGGTAAAAGACCTTCCAATCTGCTTTCCCCTGTAAATGTCAACAAGATGAGTCTCCCCACATAAAAAGCGGTTATCAAAATGGTTATCAGCGCAAGGTCTGGAACCAAATAAGCCCATGTCCCATATTGCTCAGCCCACTCCCATGATGATAAAACAATTCCTTCTTTTGACATAAATCCAGAAAAGAATGGAATTCCAGCTAGAGCTAAGCCACAAATTGTAAATGAGACAAACGTCCAGGGTAGTTTTTTTCGAAGCCCACCCATAAGTCTCATGTCTTGACCATCAATTCCATTCATCTGATGCAAATGATGAATGACAACGCCGGCACCAAGGAAAAGACCTGCTTTAAAGAATGCATGCGTCCATAAATGGAACAATGAAGCTTCTCCCGCTCCCACTCCAATTCCCATCACCATGTAGCCTAGTTGCGAAATGGTGGAATAAGCCAGAATCCTTTTGATGTCGTTTTGAATCACAGCAGACAACGCTCCATACAAGGCAGTGGTTGCTCCTACAAATGCTATTACAATCAATACCTCTGAACTTAAGAATGGACCCACCCGAAATAGTAAATAAACACCTGCAGCAACCATCGTGGCGGCATGAATCAGGGCGGATACGGGAGTTGGACCAACCATTGCCTTTACCAGCCAACCAGAAAATGGTAGTTGGGCTGATTTGCCAAAAGCTCCTATAGCAATTAACATTGAAGGTAAAAACTGAAAATTTCCGTCAAACTCCGAAATGAAAATCGAATTGCTGCTCGTATTAAGTAACAGGATACCTGCTAAAAGAGCAACGTCAGCAATTCTATTTACCATAAACGCCATTCTTGCTGAACCTGGAACCTCCTCTTTTTGATACCAAAACCCAATAAGGAGGTAGGAGGAAAAGCCAACAAGTTCCCAAAATACAAACAGCAGAATTAGGTGATCGGACACGAGAAGTCCAAACATTGAGAATGTAAAGAAGCCCAGCATTGCAAAATATCGATGCTTGCCTACATCCGAGCGCATGTACTCCATGGAGAATATGTGCACAAGCAGTGAGATAAGACTTACCAAAACGAGTAGAATCGCAGTAATTTTATCTACGAAAATCCCAAGTTGGTAATTGTTTAGCCATTCCCATTTTACATCATATGCATCACCAAATGTTATTAGCAGGTACAAAGAACTCAAGAATGATCCGGCAATGAATGCTGATGATACTAACCGGTTGCTATCAGTCAAGATACAGTCGGACAGTCCACCAATGAGTGGGAGAATAAGGATAAGCGCTATGAGTACGTCTACACTCATTCGTTTCCTATCTCCTGAAGTTCATCAAGATTGGACGTACCGTATTTCCTATAGACATTTAACAGAATTGCCAGGGCGATTGCTACTTCGCACACTGTAAGGACTATAGAAAAAATAGCAAATATTTGACCATTGAGGTTAGTACTGGAAAAGGTAGCCAAGAGAAGGTTTGCACCATTCAAGATCAATTCAATCCCAATTAATACAAAAACCATGTTTCTTTTGGAAATTACTACGAAAAGTCCAGCGCTAAATAGCAATGCAGATAGGTACATGTAATATGTAGAATCTAGCTCACTCATTCGAGGACATTTTTGCCAGGTACGCAGCACCAACCAACGCAACCAGTAGGACAAAGGCAATTAGCTCAAAGGCCACGATGTGCTCTGTGAGAAAAGAAATTCCAATTTCCTGAATTTGTGATTTGGATTGGCTCAAGCCACCTACAGTTTCTGGCATGCCGGTAAAAAGATAGACTAACCCTGTAAAAACGGCAGAAGATAAAATAAATGCTAGAAATGAATTTTTACTTTGCGAAGTGAGCTTCGTTGCTTTCCCTCGATTGGTCATCATCACACCGAACATAAGAAGAATCACAACTCCCCCTGCGTACAGTAGAATCTGTACAATAGCCAACAATTCTGCATTGAGCAAAACATATACTCCAGCAATACTTACCAGGACCAATGCTAACGCGTAGGCGGCGTGAACCACATTGCTGGTTTTCACAATAACTCCAATCCCAATTAAGGTAAGCACAAGAAGGAAATATTGAATTGTTTGGATCACTTTCTTTTAGGGATTGGTCTTGGTTTAAAAACAGGTTTTGCACCCGTATTTTTCTGCACGATAGGCTTAATTTTCTTAGACTCAGAATCACCTTTAGCCATCTCCTTTTTAGCTTGAAATTCATCGAACTCACTTCTTTTTTCAGCAATTTCTTTCTCAGTCATTTTACCAAACGAAAAATTATGGTCAAGAATATTTGAGGTACTATAGTCAAATTCATCAGTCATGGTCAGGCACTCAGTTGGGCAAACGACGGTACAAAGTCCACAAAAACAACATTTGGCCATATCGATATCAAACTTTGCGGCATGAATTCGTAACGAAGTACCATCTGAGGTTTTCCCATACTCTTCAACTGCTCGGATAGGTTCTATATCGATGCAGTCTACAGGACAAATTTTGGCGCACTTATCGCAGACGATGCAATCGTCAATTTCATTATGCAGTTTGTATCGGCCATTGTCGGGTACAGGAATCTCTTCTTTGGGGTACTGTACGGTGAAAGTTCCCTTTTCACCATCAAAGTAATTTGCAGCAGCAACGGATTTTTTATTTCTCCTGAATCGAGCGGAGAAGAAATATTTCAACGTTAGCGCCAGTCCTTTTCGGGTTGTCCTTAGTGCGTATGATATGTTAGCGAAGTAGCTCAACTTACTAACCAAAGTTTCCAAATTCCACAAACGAATAACATCAAAAGTGACAATGGTGTTAGATATTTCCAGGATAGACTCATCAATTGATCCACCCTAAGTCTTGGCAAAGTCCATCTTACCCACATTTGTACAAAGACAAGCATCAGTGATTTTGACAGCAACCAGAACGTTCCCCAATACATACCAGAAGTCCAATCATAGAACATTAGTGATCCAAAACTTGGGATCGGCGAATTCCAGCCTCCAAAAAATAATACGGTAATCACAATGGATAGTAAAAGCATCATTCCATACTCAGACAGCATGAATATTCCCCATCTAAATCCCGAGTATTCGGTGTGGTAGCCAGCAACCAGCTCTGATTCAGATTCGGGTAAATCAAATGGAGTCCTGTTGGACTCGGCGAGTGCTGCTATGAAAAAAATGAGAAGAGGGATTAGGAGAACCGGATGGGAAATAATATTCCAACTTAAAAACCCATTACCGGCTTGCTGAATGCTCATTTCTTGCAGGTCTAATGTTCCGGTAATTAACACTACACAAAGCACACTTAGTCCAATTGGAACTTCATAAGAAATAATCTGCGCCACTGATCTCATTGCTCCATACAGACTGTATTTGTTGTTAGAAGCCCAGCCGGCCATTACGATCCCAAGCACATCAAGTGATATGATCGCAAGCAGCAAAAACAATCCGCCAGATATCGATGATCCCGCAACATTAGCATTTAGCGGTAAAACAGAGAAGCCAGCAAAAATTGCCGTAAATACAATAAAGGGTGCAAGGAGAAAGGGCAATTTGTCAACAGCATCAGCCTTGATATCTTCTTTCTGAAGCATTTTGAGCAAATCAGCAAGAGTCTGCAAAATACCCTTTGGGCCAACTTCCATCGGCCCTAATCTATTCTGTATAAAAGCAGCAGTCTTTCTTTCTGCGTAGACAGCAAAAACGACAAAGATTAGCAGAAAAAGGAGGTAGAAAACAAACGTTAGCACACTCGAAGTTAGTGCTCTTTATCTTTTAAGAAAATGTGAATGTGCAATGATTTTGATCGTTTGAAAACTTATCCGGGCAGCCAGCCAACGACCACGTTTTCAATCTGCAAATAATCAACCGATAGATTCTCAAAAACCAAATCTTTCAAGGTCACAGTAACCTTGTACGCTTCATTGTTCTCCTTCTTCTTTTGTTCTGCCTCATTAACTCTTATAGATACTGAACCAGATTTGGCAATTTGGTCCATCAATTGATTGGGCTTTTCACCCATAACATCATTGCATATTGCACTTCTCATGTCTCCAGCGAATTTTTCCCATTTCACTTCAATGTACTGAGCATTAATGCGTTCGAAAGAATCTTCGAATTCTACTTCATTCGCATTAAACGAAACAGAAATGTACTGATCACCATCCTCCGAGAATCTATAAACTATAAAATTCCCACAGCCTACGGTATCACCCTGAAATGGGTTAACGGCACTCGTTTTTTTTGAAACTGAGCAGCCAACGATTATGAGCAGTATAGTTATGGTCAAATAATTTCTCATTTTAGTCGGGTTATCAAAGTGAAATCAATACCAAGTAAAAAATCCTCCTGCCAGGCAGGAGGATTTGCAAACAGAGAGTTAAAAATTTATTTACTCAAATATACAATCAATCCGTCATCGCTACCAACAGGTCGCTCTGAGTGATTATGTGAACTTTGTTAGATTCGTCTCTAATCAATAGTGCCTTCTTGTCTTTACCAATTATTGATGACATAACATCAACGGTATCATGGGGTGAAACAAATTGAAATGATGAATCCATGATCTCAGCAACCGTCTTATCACGCAATGACGGATCTTCAATCAAACCAGTTAGAATTTTACTATCAGAAACACTTCCAACAAACTCGTTACCATTCGTCACCGGAGCTTGATCGATTCCTTTTTTATTCATTGAAATGATAGCCTCTCCAATTGTGGTGTTTTGATCAATTGTCATCAAGTCAGAAGAGCCATTGCGATGAAGGATGATATCTTTTGCTGTCGCAAATTTTCGCTCCTCAAGGAATCCATGATCTTTCATCCAATTGTCGTTGTATACTTTCCCCAAGTATCTTGTTCCGTGATCGGGTAGAATAATCACCATCACATCACTTTCCTTCATATTTTCTCGTGCATATTCCAAAGCTCCAAAGACAGCTGAACCACAGGACCAACCAATAAACAGTCCCTCTTCACGTGCCAGTTTCCTGGTCATAATTGCAGCGTCTTTGTCTGTCACTTTCACAATGTGATCGACAAGATCAAAGTTTACGTTCTTCGGAAGAATGTCTTCACCTATTCCTTCTGTCAAATACGGATAGATCTCCTTTTCATCAAATATGCCTGTCTCCTTATATTTCTTGAATACTGATCCATATGAATCAAGACCAACAGTCAAAATATCAGGATTTTGCTCTTTTAGGTATTTTGAAACCCCACTAATCGTTCCCCCTGTTCCCATTCCAGCTGCGTAGTGGGTAATTTTTCCATCGGTATCTTTCCATATTTCTGGCCCGGTGGTCTCATAGTGAGAAGAAGCATTGGCAGTATTGTCGTATTGATTTGGATAGAAGGAATTAGGAATTTCTTCATTCAACTTCTTCGCCACGGAATAGTACGATCGAGGATCGTCCGACTCCACATTTGTAGGGCAAACAATAACCTCGGCTCCAACTGCTCTCAAAATGTCCATTTTCTCCTGACTCTGCTTGTCAGCTAAAGTGAAAATACATTTATATCCTTTGGCAATGGCTACAAGCGCAAGACCCATTCCGGTATTCCCAGAGGTGCCTTCAATGATCGTTCCACCAGGCTTAAGTAATCCCTTTTCCTCTGCATCCTCAATCATCTTCATCGCGATCCGATCCTTTATGGAATTACCAGGATTGAAATATTCAACTTTCACCAAAATGGTCCCGGGGATACTCTTATTGACACTATTTAACTTAAGAAGTGGAGTATTTCCAATTGCCTCTGTGAGGTTATTTAGATAGTTCATTATGCGTTTTTGAAATGTAGCCGCAAAGCTACCAAAAGGAGGGCAACGATCAATCCCCAAATGTAAAACTTGTCATGAGGTGCTCTGGAACAAAAAAAGAAAGGCCACCCCTAAGGATGGCCAGTCACCACTAATTAACCATAGCCACTCTATGGATTCTAAATGCTTTTATATGATGTCTTTGTTTTTCATATTCGTTATGAAGACAAAAGTCATCGAGTCAGCATTAATCCAAAAAGAAAGAGGGTATACAGTCGGTAAACACTATTTTAACT
>JBDVJN010000094.1:0-33704 GCA_039961455.1 Cyclobacteriaceae bacterium
ATTAACCAAAATATTTCTCGGTTTCCAGCTGATCCTTGCATGCATCACCATCACTTGCGGGGTGATCTTCTCTCAGAATACAACCTATCAGGCCAATCGAAGCTGGGGCTACGATCCACAAGAATCCTTGTTTGTACGGGTGCCAGACCAATCTGCCTATGATCAGGTAAGTGCAGCAATGTCTCAAAATCCAAATGTTATACAAATTTCCGGATCTCGAAATCACCTTGGGAGAAGTTCAATAACTCGAGTAGTCGATACACCGGAGCGGCAGTGGGAAATTCAAGAGTTAGCTGTTGATGCGAATTATGTTGCCTCCGCTGGTCTTGAGCTTCTAGATGGTCGCCTCTTCAAGGATCGCTTCGAAAGCGACAAAAAGACTGTGGTTGTAAATGAACTTTTGGTTCAGAGTATGTCTCTCCAGGATCCGGTTGGATCATTCTTCAAGATCGATAGTATCCAATATGAAATTATAGGTGTGGTAAAAGACTTTCACGTCTATAGTTTTTTTAATGAGATCAGACCCACGATGTTTAGGGTTGCTGAAAAGGAAGATTACCGCTATTTATCCATGAAAGTAATGGGCGGTAAAGAAGAAGAGACATATGAAGATCTGGAGGAAAAATGGGCCGAGCTATTCCCGGAAATTCCGTTCAACGGTGGGCATCAGGAGGATGTCTTCGGCAACTACTTTGAGGAAATTGCCAATCATGCAAAATTCATGAAGGCAGTGGCTTTCATAGCCGTGATGCTTGCAGCTCTTGGTTTGTATGGTCTCGTTACGCTAAACGTGACAGGCCGAGTCAGAGAATTCAGTATCAGGAAAGTTCTTGGAGCCCAGCTAGGAAATATTGCAAGAAATATCACAAAACAGTATGTACTACTCTTTGTTATTGCACTCAGCATTGGCGCACCTATCAGTTACTTTCTTATGGAAGCGCTGATGGACGAAGTTTATGAATATCATATTCCAATGACCATTTCAGGAGTTATGATTGCAGTTGTCCTTCTGATTTTCGTTCTACTCGCAACCGTCTCAACACAAGTTGGAAAAGTATCAAAAGCAAATCCGGTTGTTGGATTGAAGGTGGAGTAAGGGCTTAGGTGTTCTTAGTTCCGGATAACCAACCTACTTGAAACTGGCAGGCCATTTATACTTCCCTTCAGTAAGTAAATACCTGGTGAAACATTTGCAGTTCCAAATTGGACCTGATGGTTGATCGTGAGGTTTTGAACCGGTAACGTTCTTCGACCATTAAGGTCGGTGAGCGTCAGTTGAATCCCTTTTATCTCGTTCCCCCAGAAGTTCTCGATCGTGATCATTTGCCCAGACGTGGCAATGCTCGGGTAAAGTCGTTGTGATCTCATTTCTGGTTCATACAACACTCTGATGACATCAAACTGCTCAAATGCTCCATCGAAATCTGTTTGCGTCAATCGATAAAAAATATTGCCATAGTAATTCGGACGATCCTCAAATTGATAGTCCAGTTTCTCGGAGCTGTTCCCAGCTCCATCCATCGTGGTCACTACTTCAAAGTTGTGTCCATCAAAAGATCGCTCCAATGTATAAAAGTCGTTGTTAATTTCTGTAGCTGAAGACCACACCAACTGAATACCCCTCTCCAACGTGCTAGCTTCAAAATAAAGCAGCTCAATAGGTAACGCAGATTCTCCGTCCCCACTTAGGTCATCTCCTCCAGCGTTGCAAAGCTCTCCACAACAGTTATTGGTACAATCTTGATCCACGTTGCTTGGGTCATTATTTACTGTTCCAGTAATACTTCCTGATGTTACATTCAACGTTCCACCAGCTCCAATATCAATATCACCTTCACTAATTATGGCATTTGCCTGAAGTACTCCACCGCTTGAAATGTCAATTCCTTTGCTGCCCAGGTCAGCAGTCCCGCCAATCGCCAGGCCTCCGCTGATTGTGTTTGTGCCGTTTCCATCAACTGTAAAATCTCCACCAACTGAAACTACTCCTCCTGCGGCTATATTTCCATTTCCGTTGTTCGTATAATCACCTCCAATTGTGATATTACCATCATCGAAATTCGTGGTACCATTCCCACTATTGAAATAATCCGTTCCTACATCCAGTGTACTTCCATTTTGAACCGTCACAGTTCCATTTCCATTATTGTTGAATGCACCTGTAGTAGTAAGAGTACCTCCGTTAAGTAAAATGGTACCATTTCCATCATTATCGAAATCCCCGGTGATTGTAAGACTTCCACCAGCGTTTATCGTAATGTTATTCTTTTTCAAAACCAGGCTTGAGGAAACTGTACAAGCAGTTGTGATTGTGATACTTCCATCAAAATCTCCACCTCCTGAGGGAGGACATTGAGCGAAAGGGCTCAAGGAGGTTATTAAAAGAAGTGCGGCTATGTAAAATTTCATTTTCACTTTGATTAGAATGATATTAGATCAACGTAAAAATACGGCCTAAAACCAGTGTTTGAGCGTGTTTTTGGACGTGTGAAGGATATTACTCGTTGAGTTCACCTTTTTTCCAGTCTAACGTTTCGTGCTCTATTACCAGAAAACGGTTTTTAGATAATCTCAGCAGGAGAAGTACCGAGAATGGAATACTTACCTCTACTTAACAAGAACTCTTAGCCCAACAAAGCAAGAAGTATCGGCATGGTCACAAAAGCTACCATGGTTTCAAACGTAATAATGGTGGCCATCAACTTTTGATCTCCATTGAGATGTCCAGCTAATATATAGGAGGAAATTGCACAAGGAACGGAAGAGAAAAGAACCGCGATTGAACGTCGAATATCCTCCACTCCCATCGTTGTCATCACATAATAGGTGAGTAAAGGCAATACAATCAACTTTAGTAATGAAGCAACAATTACCGGCAACATTTGCTCCCTGTTGCCCTTTAATTGTAATCCTGTGCCAACAGATATTAGACCCATTGGCAGGGCGGCACTAGACAGAATTTTGAACAAATCATTCGAAACATATGGTAGGCCAATACCCGTGACATTCAAGAAAATACCCACGATACATGCAAGTACGATAGGGTTGCTTAAGACTCCTTTGATTAAACCTCCAATCCCTTTCCCATTTCCTGACACATAATAATTTAGGCAGGCAATGCACAGCACATTCACCAACGGTATAACACCAGCCATAGCTATGGCCGCCAGCGCCAACCCCTTAGGGCCGAAGAGTGCAATTGCTGCAGCAAGTACAACATAGTTGTTAGGTCTGATACTCCCCTGAAAGACCGAGGTAAAGGATGCAGGGCTAACCGGCAGTAGTTTCCTGATCAGCACTAGAAAAATTGATATTCCAATTACGATAAGCATCAGAATACTTGTCAATGAATAAAAGTCATTTAGCGTAAACGATGTATTAACCAACTTCTCAACAAGAAGGGCGGGTAAAAAAACGTAGTATGTGATACGATCTGCTACCTTCCAAAAGCCAGGTGCAGGAAATTGCCATCGGCTAAAAACCAGACCCAGCATGACGAGCAAAAAGATGGGAAGAATGGCTTCAAAAATGGCATACATCTACAAGTGAATTAAGTTGCCGCAATCTATAAAATGTCAGTCGGTTACGTCATACTGAATACTGCGAATTTTCCAATGATGAGAAGAATTAAAACAAAAAAGCGACCCCGCTCACCTTCGGGATCGCAACATCCGTTCTCACCACAAAAACAGACAGCTATAGTAATTATCAGTTCTTAGAGATCGACACTCTAGTCAAAGCATAGTTCCTTCTAAACCTCTTGCTGATAAGAATTAATGCAAAAAGTGAAATACCAAGGATCAGTAGTGTTTGTAAACCTGTATTGAGGTTCGCCTGTTCTCTGGAGTCAACTTCAACAATTCCCTCAGGAGTGAATTCAAATGCTGTTCTAAATTCATTTTCCGAAGACAAAAAGAACTTTGTCATTGTGCCTTCCCCTCTGTAAATCCGGAAGATATTCGTGTGATTGTAGCTGGCACCAAACATAGGTAGGAAGGCTTCCATTTTCATTGGTCTATCAGGTATCTCAGGAAGCACAAATTTTAAATTCGTTTGGTGGCTACCCAGCATAATTCCTCCATCCTGAAGAACTATGTTGCGGCCATCTACGATCAGGTTGAAATGATCTCTCACATATTCCACGATCCTGTCTTGATACTCTGATCGTGGTAATTTTTCAAGTTCTTCCTTCGAATGAGAGCGGAGCATTTCTGCATCAATCGTAGCCTGAGCAAAAGCCATTTCAATGATCCAGCCAGCTCCGGTATCTCTCAAAGTCAGTGTAGAAATTTTTGCATTGTGTGCGGCAGCTTGAAGAACTGCCGCACATAAAAAAATTGCAATCGAAATAATCTTATTCATCTCAGCTTGGTTTATCGAAAGAATTCACAGACTGCTTACCAACAATGCAAGGAGGTACATTCGTGATGTCGGTGGAAGCATGATAGTGGTAAATTCCATCTGGATAATCTGCTGTGGCGGCTTCATGTCCATTACAAGCATCCAGGCCTGTAGGTACTGTATCACCCATATCATTACCTGAATAAATTGGATATCCGTCTCTCGCATATGCAACCAGCGCTGTTGAACTCTGTGTTTTGTTAGAACATTGGATATCGTTTGCCTTATCAAGCAGACCATTGGCATCTAGTGTTGCATCCATATGGGCAGCAAGAAAATGCCAATGGTAATATCCCGAAGGATCATGATGTCCACCGCAGCGATCGAGAGAAGGTATTTTTCCATTGTTATCAACCACCGATGGTGGAGCTCCGTTGATAGGAACGCCATCAAGAGCCAATCCTATAAATTCAACACTCTCAATGTTGTCGGCGGCAGACAAAACTTCTGGATTAACCGGGATTTCAAAGGTCAGTGTAAGCGCATCATCGGGTGTAGGCTGAAGACAGGCGGCAGTAGCTGCTCCCATAGCAATTCTTCCACCCACTCGTCCACCACCTGGTACATCCGTTTCAATTTCAATATTGAAGCTTCCGTCCATGTTTGCAACATTGGAAATGATATCATAACCGTCAGTTTCCATTGCTTGAAAAAGTGAAGCCTTCATCACTTGAAAACCCGGATTGGTTGTGCCATCGTAATTTCCAAAACCTCCTACATCAAAAGTGGTTGTCGGGCAATACGGGCCATCATCATTTACCGGATTACTACTGAAAACAATTTGGTAGCATTTACCTGATCCACCTTCACTATAGCTACAATCAACAAGTGTAGCACTTACGAATCCGGTCATGCTTGAATACTGTGAAATATCCACCACGTAAACAGTTAGATCAAAAGCAGTTTCTGTTTCACCTCCGTTTCCGTCCAACGCGGTAACTACCCCAGATAATGCTGCTCCTGAAGTCAAGTCAGTTAAATCATATGTTGTGCCGGCCTGCGCTGTTGCTAATTCTGTACCATCCAACTCAACAGAATAGGTCACGTTGTCCCCATCGGGATCGGTAGCAGCAGTCCAGCTAAGGGCTGCAGAGTTGTGAGTTTGGTTACTTACCGTAACCGTAAAGGCTCCAGGATTCTGATTACCAGTTCCACTACTTGTTCCTTCAGTGGTAAAGGAAAAGGATGCGCTGGATTCGCCTCCATTCCCATCGCTAGCTTTTACTGAGCCAGTATATGCAGTACCTGCGTCAAGCTGAGTCAATTCAAAAGTAACTCCTGATTGTCCGGAAGAGACAGTTGTATTGCTCAGAAGGACATCATATGTCAGAACATCACCATCTGGATCAGTTGGTGCATTCCAGGAGATGCTTGCCATGCTTTGAGTGATGGTTCCAACAGTCACGGTAAAAGAGCCAGGAGCTGAATTTTCAGGATCTGGCGTGTCAGAGTCACCATCATCACATGCTACAAACAAAAAGCAGAATGCTACTTGTAAGAGGTGTAAAAAAGGTCTTTTCATAGTTATTGTCATTTAAGTCTTCAAATATTCGCTTACTGTATTTGTTTCCCTTTACCAGAAATAGACAAGAATCCATGTGGCAAATACAACTCCTAATACGATCAGTACTTCCAAAGTCTGATCGAGTTTTTTTGTACCATGTTTTGATTCCATTAGCATAATTTTTCTGGTTTAAGTATTTTGAGATAGTAAAACCGGAGTCTTCCTTAAACTACCACCCCCCTTCACAGTTTTTATTTCAAATTCAACTACTGAATAATATGGAATGCTAAGTCCGCTTTAGACATAATCAGCAATTCCATGCGCTTGACATACAAAAGGTCGGCTGGAGCGATTATTTTTGAGGAGCTATAGCCGATCTATGTTCAAAACAGTTCTTCACGTTGTTTTAATCCTCTTTCTCGGATTAACTAATGCCTACACTCAATCTTCCGGAAGCTCCTTGAGAGAAGTCTTAACGCAATTGGAAGGAAAGTACGGTATCACTTTTTCCTATGCCGATGATCCTGTAAATAAGCTTATTGTTACTGATTTTGATACAGCTTTAGAATTAGGTGATCAGTTAGATGAGCTAGCAAATCAAACAGGGCTCGCCTTCGAGGCATCTTCTGAGAGTATTTATATTGTCAAAAATGTATCACGAGACCTTTGTGCGAGGATTACAACTGATGATTTAACCGTTTTGCAGGGAGCACAGGTCTTCATCAGTAATCAGCCCACGAATTTTGTAGCCGACGAGCAAGGGTTTGTGAGGTTTAGCACCTCTCTCACATTTCAGGATACAATAGCAGTCCGACACCTGGGATATCAGGATTCTTTCTTTTCAATCAATAGCCTGGTAGGTGAAAATTGTGCCAACATTCAAATGTCGTTCGAAGTAACCAGATTAAATGAGGTTGTCATCACAAACTATCTAACAAATGGGATCAACGCAGATCTGAGTGACCACACACTTAGAATCCAAACCCAAGACCTCGGGTTGCTTCCAGGTGAAACAGATGGTGATATTCTTCTGGCTCTTAAAAGTTTACCTGGTATAACCACTCCAAATAGTAAAGCCGGCAATCTCCACATGCGTGGTGGCACAACAGATCAAACTTTGTTGCTATTTGACAACATACCTATATACCACAAAGGACATTATTTTGGTACCATATCACCTTACAACCCAGCAGTTGTTCAAAGTGTTAGTGTTCACAGAAGCGGTTTTGACCCCAGCTTGGGCGGCAGAGTCGGTGGGGTGATCAAGCTGGAGAGCAAGAAATCAATTATTAATTCACCAGCCTATCAAGTTGGTATCAATAGCTATTACTCAGCCCTATCTGCGCAGGTACCCATTAGTGAAAAATTTATGGTATCAGGAGCGATCCGAAATTCCTATCCAAATAGCTTTAAGTCACCAAAATTGGATGCAATCAACACCATGGTCTACCAACCCTCAAACCTTTCATTTGGGCAAGCAGATCTTGACATTGAAATAACGAAACAGGACTACTCTTTTCTTGATTACAATCTTGGAGCAGTTTACAACATGGGGCAAGGACAAATCTCTTTCAGTTTTCTTGGAATTGGCAACACACAAGAGATCGAACTTACTCGTATTAGCAGGCCAAGGAGAATAAACAGTCAATTCGATTTAGTTAACCGAGGTGGCAATATCGAGTGGCAACAATTTTGGAGTTCAAAGGTCACTTCCAAAGTTTCAATAATGAAGTCCACTTATCAACACCAAAGTATTATTAGAACTGAAGTGCCTGATACTGCAATCATGGTGAATGCACTTTTTAAGAGTAACATCGATGATTTCGGACTTAATTTTGATTTGGAAATGGCGTTAAACGAAGATGGTTCTTCGTTACTGAATGTTGGTCATCAGATAAACAGGCATGAAATAAGCAATGTTATTGAAGGGCTTTCGGGACCTTTTCCTATTGAAGCAGATGCGACTATTCAGTCATCAATCATCAATCTCAAATCCCAGCCCTTGGCAGGTCTCTTTCTTAGCACTGGTTTAAGGACTAACCATTACTCACTTACAGATGAATGGTTTATCGAACCAAGAATATTGTCCAGTTACAGCATAAGCAAATTCTTGTCCTTAAAGGCAAGTGCAGCTCTCCATAGCCAGTTCATTAATCAGAAGATTTTCTTTGATTTTGATGATACCAAATCTGAGAATTTTTCTTGGGAGCTCTCCAATCAAGCAGTTCCTGTAGTTAGAAGTAAACAGTTGATGCTAGGAGCGATTTGGAATAAGAATGATATCATTATCGATCTAGAATTATATCGGAAGAAAGTTGAGGATTTAGCTGTTGACAACCCTAATGCTACCCCACCCCCACCTCCTCCTGGAGGTCCTCAAATGGGTGCACCTCCACGACCTCCGTTACCAATTCCAGCGCTTGGAGAATTGAATGTTCAAGGTCTTGATCTGCTTGTCCGAAAACATTGGCTTAATCTTGATATGTGGGTCAGTTACAGTTTTACAAAAACGGAAATGATTTTCGATGAGATCAATCAACTTCCATTTAAGACATACTATGATCAGCCTCATGTCTTAAATATTGGAGGAACATTAACTTCAAAAAGATGGAAATTCTCTGCGGGTTGGCAACACTCTTCTGGTATTCCCAGATATACAAACACTACATTTTTTCCTACACCTGGACCCAGTACCTCAATGGGCAGTGTTGAAATTCCAGCTGAAACGAACGATGGTCGTTTCCCATCTCAACATCAACTTGACATTGCAGTAGTTTACGATATAACTCCATCTCATAAAAAATGGCGAGGATCCATTGGTCTGTCTGTTCTAAACGTGTACGCCCATGAAAATCTAGTAGAGCAAAATTTTTATGTCTTTGGACAGGTGAGTCGAATACCCACCTTAGATCAACGATATGGGATTGGTTTTGCTCCAAACCTGATGTTGAACCTTCAGTTTTAACCAGCACAAAATGAGCGAAAAGAAGAAACCAAAAAAAGTATTTGCAGAAGGTGCAATCTCCCCTGATAAAATTGCTAACTCAATCGCCAGTCATCAATCCAAAACGGACATCCGCGAGCACAGTATTTTTCTCGCGCAGGTGAAAGAGTCTTTGACAGACTCTGGTGCTATTCGAGCATTGGATTTCGATGCGAACGAAGAAGCGGTAGAATCAATTTTGTATAATATTCGAGAAGATGCTTTTGCAAAGTTTGATCTGTCATGTCTGCACATGTACCATAGTCTAGGGGAAGTGAACGTTGGTGAAATCTACTTCTTTGTTTTCACCTCCTCTCCTTCTAAAAAAATTGCTGGTGAAGCTTGTGCTTATTTGGTTAAAGAGTTTGAAACGAAAGTAGCAATTTCAGTCAAACAGGTTCTTTAAGCACGTCTGCTAAGATAGACCGAGCCGACTGGCTTAAACAAAAAACAGGGGTATGTAATAAGGTTAAGTTTATTCGTTAATTGTACTAACAGTGAACGAAAACTTAATCCCATGAAATACATCCTTGCTCTTCTTTTGATTACCACACTCACACATTGTGGATCCGATAACTCAGAAGCTGTTAAAGTACTTACAAGAATTGAAATTGTATCCTCAAACGGAAGTAAGCTCGATATTCTTACACCAGAAACGACTCAACTCACTGTTAATGGTTTTGATCAGGATAACATAGAATTTCCCATTACAGAAACCATCTCGTGGAGTATTGACAATGCCAATGCCAGCATCGACCAAACTGGATTAGTAACGGCGCTGGTTCTTGGCTCGTCCACGGTAACCGCCAAAGTTGAGACCGTAGAAAGCACATTCAAAATTACTGTTTGGGATAGCTCAGCTCCTAGAACAGAGATTTATGTAAGTGATGCAGGCAGTCCAGTCGGGAGTGGGCCATTTCAAGTACTGAAGTACGATGAGAATGGCGAAAATCCAGAAATCTTCATCGGAGAAAATCTTGGCTGGCCTCAGGATATTCTATTTCTGGAAAATGATGGCCATGTTCTGATTTCAAACCTTAATGACAATAGTATCAGACGGCATGACATAGAAACAGGAGCCTTTGTCAACAACTTCGCAAGTGGAATAAATGGACCAACTCGAATCAAAATTGGACCTGATAATTTGTTATATGCATTGCAGTGGACAGGTAATGGAAAAGTTCACAGGTACGAACTTGACGGAACTTTCGTAGACGAATTTACTTCCGTCGGTGTCACACAGAGTATCGGTCTTGATTGGGATTCGGGTGGAAATCTTTACGTTGCTTCATTCAGCGGCAAAACGATCAGGAAGTTTGATACTAGCGGAAATGATCAGGGTATCTTCATTTCTTCCAGCCTTCAAGGTCCTACGGATATCTGGTTTGATAGTGGAGATCTGTGGGTGAATGACTGGCAAAGTGGAACAATAAAACGCTTTGACTCGAATGGTAGTTTCGTTGAAACTGTGGTCTCGGGTCTAAGCCAAAATGAAGGAATTGATTTTCTGAAAAGCGGAGACTTTCTAATTGGTAATGGAGGTACGGGTGCCGTTAAAATGTACGGCAGTAATGGTTCTTTTAAGAAAGACTTGGTTTCTAGCGGATCAGGGGGATTAAAAGGCCCAAATGCTGTAAGGGTGCGTAATGTAAACCAATAGGGTCATCTCCGTCCACCTACTGACATTAATCCATCTGTACTCTTCCCTTCCTGAAGAGTCTTGGTACTTGTTGGTTTTCTTCCATAAAGCTCATCGAGTTGATCCATCGATGGATATGGTGCACGACCCGTTTTGCTATGCGTTACTTTCATGCTATCCAACACTTGGTGATTCGGTTTATCTTCTTCACTATACCTGGGGTCTGGAATCATAGGGAGTTTCTCCATTTTTAAAATTTCAATACTAGGAAAATCAAAATCTATCACCACCTTCCCAAGTAACAGGTAGCACCCCAAGCCTTTGAACTTATACTTTTGAAGCGTCGGGGGAAAATGGGTGGTGTCGAAGTATTTACCTTCTACATCGATCCAGGTACCAAAGTTCATCTTCAATTTCCCATCCCGCCTTTTGATCGGCACATCTTTGATAGACACCAGGTATCCCAACATTTTGACTACCTTATTTTCATATTTGAGCAAATCCTTCACAAGAACACTTCCTCGATAAGACGTCTTTAACAGGTCGAATGGAGAAATAGAAACGGGAAAGCCTAGCCCCTCTAGCTCATCAAAAGCATCCTCCATTCTGGAACCCTCAAGTCCGGAAAGCTTAAGTGGTTTGGATTCCAATTTAAAAAGACGATTGTCAATCTGGACTTTTGGTTGATGATTAAAATACCTTCTTGATTGAATAATCAATTCACCTTTTGAAATTCCCAAACTCTTAAGAGCTCCAACATAGATCAATTGCTCCAAATCGTCTTGGGTAATTCCAGTTCGCATTATGAGGTCTTCCATGTCCGGATACTTACCATTTCTATGTCGCTCCTCCGGAATGACCTTTTTTGACCTGTTACTCAGGTTAATTACATGGCGCAACCCAAGGTGTATCGTCATTCCTGTTATATGAGTAAGGTGTTCACTGGTATTAATATCCGGCGGAATAATTTCGGCTCCTAATACTCTTCCCTCATTGATGTACACTTCCGGGCGATAGAAACCTCCATTGTTATTGATAACAGCAGTTATGAACTCTAAAGGGTGGTATGCCTTTAAATAGAGGCTTTGATAACTCTCTACGGCATAAGAAGCACTGTGACTTTTGCAAAAACTAAATCCGGCAAAAGAGGCTATCTGGCGGTACACTTCATTTGTTAACTCTTCGGAATATCCCAGCTTTTTGCAATTAGAAAAGAACTTCTCCTGAACCCGTTCTATCTCCTTTTTAGAGCGAGTTTTTCCAGACATTCCACGCCGCAAAACATCAGCTTCATCCAGCCCCATTTGGGCAAAATGATGTGCTATTTTTATTACGTCTTCCTGATACACCATGACGCCATATGTATCCTTCAACTGCTCCTCAAAAACTGGATGAAAGTACGCGATTTTACTAGAGTCTCTATGCCGTTCTACATACTCTCGCATCATTCCACTCTGAGCAACACCAGGTCGAATGATCGAACTGGCAGCTACCAACGTTTCGTAATCGTTGCATTTTAGCCGCCTCAACAAACCCCGCATTGCTGGACTCTCGATGTAAAAACAACCAAGCGTTTTCCCCTTCGCTAGCATATCGTTGCATTTTGGGTCTTTCTTGAATTTGTCAGTATTGAAAATATCAATCTCCTCCCCTTTATTTTCCCTTACTAACTCAACAGCATCTTTAATATGTCCCAATCCACGTTGGCTTAGAATATCCAGTTTCTCCAGGTTGATAGACTCTGCGATGTACATATCCATTTCACAGGTAGGCACACCTTTCTGATAGACATTCATCGTGGTATAGTATGAAATAGGTAACTCTGAAATAAAAATGCCGCACGCATGCATAGAATACAGGTTCGGAAATCCTTCTAAAAGCGTACTAAATCTATGAAGGTGGTGAATCACTCCACTTTGATCATGTTGATCTATTGGAGTTCTGGTCAATGAATCAAGTTCTTCTTTTGGCAGTCCTAATACCTTTCCCAACTCTCGCATCGTTGATCGGTACTTAAAATCAGAGACCGTCCCGCAAAATCCAGTGTGTTCTCTTCCAAATCGTTTGAAGATGTAATCGATGATATCATCCCGATCCTTCCAGCTCCAATCAATATCAAAATCCGGGGGGCTTGTTCTCTTGCTGTTGAGAAAGCGAGCAAAATAGAGGTTGAGTTCTATAGGATCAACTTCTGTGATTTTCAAACAATAGGCTACAATCGAGTTTGCACCACTCCCTCTCCCAACATGGAAATAGCCATGATTCAGACTGTGTCGCACAATATCCCAGGTAATGAGGAAGTAAGAGGCAAACTGTAGTTTATCAATAACTTCCAATTCACTAATCAATCGATCTTTGGCAATTTTATCGCTTGTTCCATACCTACTTCGAAAACCTTCCAAGGCCAGTTTTTCCAACAGTATTTTATCCTCATAATTATTTCCAGTAAACGTCTTTTTATTTTTAGACGCCTTGTAATCAAATTCAAAAGAGCAACTCTCAGCAAGTTTATTGGTGTTATGTATGACGTGTTGGGCATCTCGAAAAAGAAGTTTTACGCTACCTATTGGCAGCATCACCTCATCCTCTTGACCAAACTGCTGCGCCTCTAAACGGGAAATAAGAATGTTATGATCAACACACCTAAGCAGTTTGTGTAATCGGTATTCTTCATGATTTCTATAGGTTACTGAATGCAGACAAACCAATTTCTCCTTGAATCTTAGCAATGGGTTATTGTAGGGTTGAAGTTCCGAGCTTCGAATACCGACGAACTCATTCTCCAATAACTGGTGAGGAATATTGTTTGAAGGATAAATCACATACGCATTCTGAAATTCCGGTGATTGAGAAGGCAGATCCATTTCACCCAAATTGTATCTCGTGATTAACTCATTCAGCTCTCTGAATCCTTCAAAGTTTTTCGCAATACCGATGTATAGAAGTTCATCTTCATTTCTAAACTCCATCCCTGCAATGGGTCTAATATCATTCTCTTTACATGCTTTCACAAAATCAAATACTCCAGTAGAGCAATTAATATCTGTAAGCGCCATGTAATCAACTTGGCATTTCTTGGCTTCTTTAATAAGTCCTTCAATTGGAATGGTTCCGTAGCGAAGCGAATAAAAGGAGTGGCAATTCAAGTACATTATCCCTTCCCGATAAGCGTGTTCTTGCGAGCCGAAAGGCCTGTTGCTCTACGAATCAGTTTAGGGTTATCAAACCTTCTTTTCATTCGATCCATCGCCTGATATAAGTTGATCATTTTCGTTGTATCGTGAAAAATATCAATCTGATGATTGCCATAAACAAAATTCGAAAGCTTGACTCCTACCAGCCTGAGCAGCATCCTACGATTGTAGAGTTTATCAAACAACTCCAGCGCTTTTTGCAGCAAAACATCGTCGTTTGAAGTAAATGAAACCTTCGCCTGACTCGTCTCCGTATCTCTATTGGAATAGCGAATTCTAACGGTGATGGTCGAGCAAAGCATGTTCGCATCCCGCATTTGAAACGCCACCTTCTCCACCATAGAAATAAGTAATGCCTTTAGTTCTGGAATATTCTGAGTGTCTTTATCAAATGTCTTTTCGGTTGAGATCGACTTTCGGTTGGAAAAAGGAATGACCGGAGTAGAATCAATTCCATTCGCTTTCCTCCAAATCGAAATTCCATTCTTGCCTAATAACTCTTGCATAGAATCAGCTGGAAGCTGACGTAATGTTTTGATCACTTTGATGCTAATTCGGCGCAGCAATTTGAAGGTCACATCTCCCAGCTGAGGAATTTTTCGAATGGATTGCGGATCGAGGAATGGTTGGACTTCTTTCTGTGAAACTCGAAGATTTCCGCTGGGCTTAGAGTAATTGGTACACATTTTAGCTACCGTCTTGTTCACACTCAAACCAAAAGACATTTGCAACCCTGTTTCGTGCGATACACGATTTATTAATTCCGTGGTGAATTGATGACATCCATAAAAGCGATCCATCCCGCTTACATCCATGTAGAATTCATCAATTGAGGCTCGTTCCAACACAGGTGCTTTCTCAGAAACAATCTCATTGACCATATTTGAGTAATCAGTGAACATGTCAAAGTCACCCTGGAGGATTATTGCATCGGGACATAGTTGTTTAGCAAATCGCGTAGGCATGGCAGAATGAACACCGTATTTCCGTGCTTCATAAGAGGCACAAGTCACTACCCCCCTGTTACTGATTCCCCCAATAATGACAGGTTTTCCTACCAGCTCCGGCATTTTTAGAAGCGTACAATTCACATAGAAAGCGTCCAGATCCATGTGAACAATCTGTCTATCCATTACTTTTCGTTGATTTCAGCGGTTAATTATTTTACTAAAATATTTAGTAATTTGTAATTAAACAATTGATAAGCAATGGTATTAGAGAATAACAAGATCGATTTATATCAACTAGTTCTTACATAATAGCCCTGTATTAAAATATGGCTTTGTTTAATAAGGCTGAAGAATAAAAATGTCAAACGGACTGAGAAGAGTTGAAAGAAATTATTTTAAAAAATGAGAGGAAGACAACTCATTTGAATTTGCAGTTTCTTACTAGTAAATTGTTAAAGGCATAATTTCAAAAACCAAATTGGATATCATTTCTATACTCTTATTATTAGGATCCATTCATGGCATATTTCTGGCCTTGGTTCTGGTATCATTAAAAAGAGCCCCAAAACATGAAAATAGATTATTGGCCACCATGCTTTTTTTATTTTCTATAATCCTCCTATTGCATGTGAGTTTTCATACAGGTGAGAAAATTCCATTCACTGGTTCAACCCATTCCCGCCTCAGTTTTTTATTTCAACCCTTGTACGTTTTTTACAGTCTTGCCCTTTTGATTGGGCCTTTGCTCTATTTCTATGTACAAGCAATAGCAAATGGTCGTGGTGCCCTGGACAAGTCCACGGCGGTCCATTTCTTACCGGCAATATTGTGTGTGAGTTTGACAACTCTACTTTACCTACTTGATATGAGCCAGCTAGAATCAGTGAAAACTCTGATCGGATTCTTACATTGGTTTGTTTTTGCTCAATTTCTATTCTACATCGTTTTGATGAGTATTTATTGGGTTAAGAAAATATATCATCGGAACAATGAATTAGACAAAGTACAGTGGATAAAAATTTTGATTATCTCATGCGGAGTGATATGGTTTCTGGCTCTTGTGATGCAAGTAATTAATGTCGATCATGAAGACTGGAACTATGTATGGCTAGTGGCTGCAATTTTTATTTATACATGCGGATATATTGCTCTACGAAAACCAACCCTTTTCCGTGACGACTTAAGAATCCAGAAAAAACCAGAAGAAAAGTATGAAAAATCGGCTTTGACTGATGACATAGCTATAGTCTATAAAATTGCCATGCTCCAATATATAGAGAACGAAAAACCTTATCTGAAACATGATCTCACTTTGCCGAAGTTAGCAGATCATCTGAAAATCTCACATCATTATATATCTCAGATAATCAACGTGCATTTCAATAAAAATTTCTTTGAATTCATCAATAGGTATCGTGTGGAACATGCAGAACAACTCATGCATGACCCTCAATACAGTAGTAAGAATCTATCAACGATTGGATATTTATCGGGATTCAATACAACCTCCGTGTTTAACGCTGCATTCAAAAAAGAACTACATCAAACTCCTAAGCAATTCAGAAAAAATCTGAAAAAAGATTAGTCTCAAAAAATTTTCCGTGTCCTTCTCTTTTAATCTGATGAACCGATCGGCTTATTAGTCTTTGGATCTAACCATGCATACTATTGTCTTGTGTTTTCATGATTTGAGCACACAATTAAAACAATAGTAAGACAATGAATTATTTCGATCTAATCCGTAGTGCGCTGTTAATTGGATTACGAAATTTATCCAGGAATGGACTGGCCTCCTTTATAAGTATTTCTGGGTTAGCGATTGCTATCGGCTGTGTCATCACTGTATTCATTTTTATTGACATGCAATTAAATCTTGACGCATTCCATTCAAACAGAAATCGAATCTATCAGATCGTTAGCCATGTATCCGATGAAGAAAAAAATACTATATGGGGAGATTCTCCACTTTTAATTGGTCCACAAATTAAAATGGATCACTCAATAATTGAAAAATCGACCCGGATCAAAAGATCTTCTGGTAACGTCCGTTTTGGGGATGATATATTCAGTGAGAACCTAACATTTGTTGACCCAACATTCTTTGAAATATTTGACTTCCCTATTCTATCTGGTGATCGAGGTGCGCTAAATAAGAAGGAATACATCGTCCTCAGTCGAGATATAGCAATAAAATACTTTGGTGATGCCAATCCATTGGGTAAAGAGCTTTCAATCAAATTTTCAAACGGAAAGGTCAAACTCTATACGATAGGATTGGTTCTTGACCATTACCCTGCCAACACCAGTTTTGAACCAGATTTTTATCTAAGTATTGAAAGTTATTTTGATCTGGAATTCAAGAAATTCCATCATTGGTCAGATCTGGCAGACGCAACCTTCGTACTGATTAATGAAACGTCTTTACTGAATGATTTGGAGCAAGTTCTGGATGATTACAAATTGCTTCATAACCGAGCCAACTCAAACAGAACCATTGAAGGCTTTGAACTGATTTCTCTTAATCAACTAGCTACACGGAGTTATGAAATACAAGGTTCAATTACTAATAGCAGTATGCCTTCGGAAAGGATTACACTAGTAGTAATTGCTTTTCTATTGCTAACAATGGCATGCTTCAATTATATAAATATTGCGGTGACATCTGTCACAAAGAGACTTAAGGAGATTGCTTTGCGAAAGGTTTTCGGGGGTGTGAGAAAACATATCATTGTTCAGTTCTTATCCGAAAACCTAATACTGAGTCTTCTTGCGGTATGTATCGGACTATTGCTAAGCTATTTCCTTTTTTTACCCGGACTTGATTCTGTTGCTCCTGACCATATCCCATTTCAATTCAGTTCGGTGTCTGTAATGATCACATTTTTTCATGGACTCGTTCTGCTCGTCACATTAGCATCAGGAATGTATCCTGCGCTATATATATCACGGTTTTTACCCGTAGCAATCTTTCAGGGAAGTCAGCGGTTTGGGTCCCGTAAACTATTTGGTAAAGTACTTCTCTGCATTCAATTCTTTATAGCATTTATCACGATTGTAGGAAGTTTTGTTTTTACTGATAATGGCATTTATCTCAGTAAGAAAAGTTGGGGATATAACCCTGACGGATTAATTAGTATTCCTATGCAGGACAATATGCAATATGATCAACTGCGAAATTTAATATCCTCACACCCTCAAATAACAAAAGTAGCTGGCTCTTTCGGGCACATCGGATATGAAAACAACCTGGTGAATATTGATCATTTGGGTAAGACATTTAGAGCATTTCTATTTCTTTCTCAAGACCAATACTTGGAAACAATGAATCTGACATTATCGGAGGGAAGGTTTCCAGATGATTCGAAACTTGACCAATCTGGTGCCGCTGTTGTTAATCAACAGTTTGTCAAAAAAATGGCCTGGACCAACCCACTTAACCAAACTTTTACTTATGACGGTCATCGAAGGACAGTTGTGGGTGTGGTTGAGAATTTCCATACGCAAAATTTCTATCAACCATTACTCCCAGTATTATTTATTGGTTCCAGGGGAGAAACGTTAAATTATCTGACAATAAAATGCAATGATCAGACCTTGCTTGAAGTCGACGCCTTTGCTCGGATCCAGTGGCAATCTATTTTTCCTGACGATCCGTACGTCCGTATTTTTCAAAGTGACGTGTTTGATGGCTTTTATAGAGATAATCAGGCCAATGTTACCGTCATGATCTTCATCTCAATCCTGGCGATGATTCTAGCGAGCCTAGGTCTGTATGGCTTAGTCTCTTTGGAAGTCTACCTAAAAATCAAGGAGTTTTGTATCAGGAAAGTAATGGGGGCAAAATCATCTGACATCATATTGTTAGCAAACAGGCATTATTTGTGGATACTGTCCATTGCCTTTCTCGTGGGGGCACCGCTTGGTTACTATCTAATCAATACACTAATTGGAGATATCTATCCCAATGCTAAAGACGTGAGTTGGTTACCTTTCATACTGTCAATTCTTGTTGTTGTATCAATAGTCTTAATAACTGTAGGTGGCCGAATTAAGAGCGTTTTGGAATCAAATCCATCTGAAATTTTAAGAGGTGATTAAACAGATATCCGCCTAAAAATTGTTAATCTTATTGCTTTTTATAACTGAGTGTTTCCAAAGTAAGCCATTTCCAGAAGCATACATCACATAGAAAGCGTCCAGATCCATGTGAACAATCTGTCTATCCATTACTTTTCGTTGATTTCAGCAGTTATTAGAGCATTTGATTGAAATATTTTCAAGCAAGGCACTTCAAAAATTTCCATATAGTCCAACACATGATAGTACTTTGATAGCTCACCGACATACTCACTTCATCTTAAGCGTTTCTCAGGTTTTTAATGTATTATCGAAGACGATAACACATTGACCCATGAGCCTTACAAAAAATTACAGCGGATACCAATCCTTTCAGTACCTGGAAAAGGATGTTGATTACAACTACTTTGAATTAGCAGACGAGATAGATCGTGTTCCTTCGACTAAGGTTGAACTGAATTCCGAGCAAGAAGAATTAGTAACGAAAATCCTCAAAGACCACATTCTAATCAGTGTTCATGAGCATCTGGGAACGTTCCCAAAAGACATAATGGAAACACCTGCCTACGTTAAAGGCGGAAGGATGGCTACTGCATTTGAGGGGCTATCAAAGGGGCATTGGGATTGTGTCTTTGATAACCTGATGGATGGAATATGCATGATCCATTCCAAAGGAGGCTGGAAATGGAGCGAGGTAATTCACGATCTTGGCATGCGACTCTGCGATATTGCGCATCAGGATTTTGTCATTCACTGCAAGTCTGTTGATGACATTTATAAAGCAAATACAGAGGGGAGAGTAGCCTGGGTAGCTGTGATGGAAGGTGCCATGATGATTGAAAACGAATTAGATCGGCTCGACTTACTCTATGGTTTTGGACTCCGATCCATAGGCATCACATACAGCGA
Source organism: Cyclobacteriaceae bacterium (assembly GCA_039961455.1). Classification (GTDB taxonomy): domain Bacteria; phylum Bacteroidota; class Bacteroidia; order Cytophagales; family Cyclobacteriaceae; genus Ekhidna. Next base: position 19,658 of record JBDVJN010000094.1, read on the forward strand.
GTCGAATGCGCTGGGTTCTGGCTTAAAAGAAGAGCGAGATGGTGGGTTAACTACTTTCGGTAAAAGAGCTGTTGAACGAATGAACAAATTAGGGTTGTTGATCGACTGCTCCCACACGGGGGACCAGACAGCAAGAGATACAATCAAACACAGTGCAAAGCCTATCATTCTCTCTCACATCGGTGCGAAAGAATTATGGAACACAAACAGGCTGGCGCCAGACGATGTGTTAAAAGCCTGCGCAGACAAAGGTGGTGTTATAGGAATAGAAGCTGCACCGCATACAACACTCACTCCAACAAAAAGAAAGCACAACCTTGATTCAGTAATGGAGCACTTTGAATACATCAAGGATCTAGTTGGAATCGATCATGTCACGATGGGCCCAGATACGTTGTATGGTGATCATGTTGGACTTCACGGTGCATACACAAAAGCGCTTTCCCTTAAAGCTTCAAAAAGTCAGAAGCCCGGAATGGAGTACGAACCTGTGCCATATGTAGATGGTTTAGAAAACCCAACTGAAGGTTCGTATAATATTGTACGATGGTTGGTGAAGCACGATTATTCGGAGGAAGACATCTCAAAAATCATGGGGCAAAACACACTTCGATTATTAAAAGAAGTCTGGGTTTAATGCGATTATTCAGCATACTTGTCTGCCTTCTTCTTTCATTTTGCATACTTGGACAAAGTACGATTGAAAAGGTAGTCACAGAAGTTCGCTATGAAGACCAACAGTTTCACGTTGCACAAACACTTTATTTCAATCTCTCGGGATCCACAGAAACAATAGAATTAAAGGCACTCCGATTTAAAAATATGCAAATCGGAGTTGTCGACATTTCAGGATTCAAATATGTGCAACAACACGGAGATGATTTAATCAGGATTACGCTTCATGTCGAGTCAATTGATTCGGTTGAATTAAGATATACTGTCAAAGCAACAGAAAAAGTATTCTACCTCCCATTGTTCTTTACAAACCTTGCTGCAGCTTCCTCGGAAGATGGATTTTTCAAAATGGACCTCCTCGCACAAAGCCAATCGATTCATGTTCATTTTCCAACAGTTGAAACCCGTGAGATAACTGAAGAAGGAGTAAATCGCTCTTCTATTGAACTGCCAGCATTGATTTCCGGTGTAAGACTCGAACTATTAGATGATTCAGAAAGTCCAAGCGACATAGTTGCCATCGTTGACTGGAGTGTGGCATTGCTATTTGCCGGAATTGGCTTTCTCATCTGGTACAATCGAAAAAAATTGATCTATGGGTGATTTCATATTCTGGGGTTTGTTTTTGGTTATAGGCCTTGTAATCGTTGGTTACATCATTTGGATGTACTGGACTGAAAAAGAATGAGCATACAATTTGTCATATTCATTGGGTATTTCTTGCTGGTGTTTCTCATCGGTTGGTTGAGTCTCCGGTTGACAAAGTCGGAAGAAGACTATTGGATTGCAGGAGGCAAACTTGGATGGGGTGTTGGTGGTGCTACAATGGCAGCTACGCACACAAGTGCGGGTACATTCATTGGCACGATAGGAGTAATCTATTCAGTTGGCTGGTCGTTTGGTTGGGTGCTACTCGTCATTCCCCTCGCCTACTGGTTTATGGTAGCGGTGCTCGCTCCAAGATTTACGAAAGTGACTGAACTTACGCTACCAGCTTTTCTCCAAAGAAGGTACGACAGCCGTGTTGCTCGTGGTGTGGGTGCTGTGATCATTCTAATCGCCACTGTTGTCTACATCCAAGCACAAATTGTAGCAGGAGGTTTGATAGCCAACATCGTATTCGGTATAAATCCGACCACAGGAATGGTGATCTTCACCTTAATTCTTCTTGTCTATACGATGGTTGGGGGCATGTTGGCCGTCGCATATACGGACTTCCTTCAGATGATCATCATGATTGTGGGAACGCTGGTTTCCATTCCACTTGCTCTTCGACACTTTGACGGGTTGAGTGATTTACTCACCAAAGTTGCAATCGTAAAGCCGATAACCTTTGATTGGTCTGGATTTCCTGCTGTCCTTTTAATCACGCTCGGGCTTGCATTCTTTCTTGGTTCGGTTGCCACTCCTGAAAAAGTAATTCGGCTCTATGCCATGCGTGACATGAAAACGATACGCAGAGCCATTTTACTAACGATCATCGTCGTAACAGTCATAAATCTCCTTGTTTTCGTCCTTGGGTTGGTAGCCATGACACTCTTCCCAAATCTTCCTACTGGAGATCTGGCCATGCCGATTATCGCGAAAGCTGTGCTTCCAACATTCATCGGCACCATCATGCTAGCAGCTGTCACTTCAGCCATGATGTCAACAGTTGATTCTTTGTTGCTTGTAGCTGGCTCTGCCCTATCTGAAGATATTTATCAGAATCTGATTCACAAAAAAGCATCAAAGACACGACGCTTGGTTGTAGCTCGAGTTGGCATTCTGATTGTAGGAGTTCTGCCGTTGATTTCGGTATTACTTGGTCTTGCAGAGGGTGAATTGATACAATTCATTGTGATCCTTTTCACCGCCATCATGGGTGCAGGTTTCTTTACACCCGTAGTGGGTGGCGTTTTGTGGAAACGCGCAACCAAAGAAGGTGCTATTACCTCTATGATTGGTGGCGTACTTGTTACCGGTCTATGGAAAGCCTTTGGCGATCCGGGGATTTATCCTGTACTCCCTGGGTTTTTCGTCAGCGTGCTAAGCTTCGTCCTGGTTAGTTACTTTACAAAGCCGCCAAAGGAATCCAGTTGGAAGCCATACTTTGAGAAATAGTCTCTTACTCTCCCCTTAGCTCAACATTATTGAGATTATTTACGTTTATTTGTTATGTAATTAAAAACAAATAAAATGAACAATGATCCAATTGGAGTACTGGACGAATTGGTACTGCTTACGGTCTGTGTACTCGATTCAGATTCCTACGCTTACAAAATAAAAAAAGAGATTGTTCAGGAAACCAGCAGGTCATTTTCTCTGGCCTCAATCCATACCATACTGTATAGATTAGAAAATCGAGGAATGCTTTCATCCAGAATGGGAGGTCAAACCCAACAGCGTGGCGGAAGAAGTAAACGCCTTTTTTCCCTGACTTCAAAGGGGATCAGTACGATCAAAGACATTCAACTGGCACGGCAGGCATTGTGGAATAGAATCCAGACTATATGATGGAGTCTGATGAAAATGTAAAAGAAGAAGCAGCTATTCCTAAGTTGGCAAGTGCGCTCTTAGAGTGGTTTTGCGCACCACACTGGCTGACTGAAATAGAAGGAGACCTACAAGAACAGTACAATGAAAACATCGAAGAGAAGGGAATTCTCAAAGCAAAAATCATTTGTCTGTGGGAAGTGATTCGCTTTTTGAGACCTCATATTATAAAAAAGAACAAAAGATTAAAATCGACAGGCATGTTTAAAAACTATTTCAGAGTAACATTTAACAACATACTCAACAACAAAGTAAATTCTACGATCAACATCTTAGGATTGTCTATCGGTATCGCTTTATGCATGGTGATTATGCTGTATGTAAGCAATGAACTGAGTTATGATCAATTCCACTCCAACACTGGGAAAATCTATCGAATAGCTCTACAAAATGATCCAGGGAACCCTACCAAAGGTTTAGCTCGTGCTTCGTACGGAATGTCTGAAGTACTCAAAGACGAATTTCCGGCTGTAGAGACAGTTGCGAGAATGACCAAACTCTTTAATCAGGAAGCGGTGGTTCAAAACGGTGACAAACATTTCAAAGAGGAGAGATTATACTTTGCAGAGCCTTCCATTTTTGAGGTTCTCGATTTCACTTTTATTGAAGGTAATCCCTCAACTGCTCTGGTCGATCCCAATACAATAGTAATCACTGAGCGATCTGCACTTAAGTATTTTGGCTCGTTGGATGTCATTGGGAAAACACTAAATGTAAACCTCAATAACATGAATGTTAATTATGAGGTGATCGGACTTTTGAGTGACCCCCCAGAAAACACGCATTTTAAATATGATCTATTGGTTCCCCTAGATGATATTTTTGCTCTTATTAATCCAAGGGTAGTTCGTTCGATCAAAAGTTGGTATACCTACAATTTTTGGACATACGTGAAACTGAACGAAACCAGTGACGCCGTCCAGTTTGAAAAAGACCTGACTACGATTGTCGACAACTACTTTCCTCCCACCAGAAAGGATATAAAGATTTTCATCCAACCTGTTGAAGACATTCATCTGCATTCTCATCTTGATCGTGAGTTCGAAGCCAACAATGATATTTTTTACATTCGGGTTTTGACATCAATCGCCATATTGGTTCTTGTCATCGCCTGCATTAATTTCATGAACCTCACGACTGCGCGGTCTATCAAGCGTGCTAAAGAAGTAGGTATAAGGAAAACCCTGGGTGCAAAAAGAGGACAACTAATTGTTCAATTTCTTACAGAGTCATTCATTGTAACTTTCGTTTCAATTTTACTGGCATTACTTTTTGTTGCTGCGTTCGTGGGAACAATAGATCAGCTTGCTTTCATCAATCTGGAAGTTAGCCATCTCGGGATCGGTAGTATAATACTCGGTCTCCTTTTCTTGAACTTTGCCATAGGCCTGCTTGCAGGTCTTTATCCTGCTTTCATATTGTCAGCCTTACAGTCAGTTAAAACCTTAAAAGGTAGTTTTTCTAAATCTCTTGGCAGTAAAAACCTGAGAAGTGGATTGGTCATGGTTCAGATGTCCGTGACCGTAATACTACTTTTTGGCATTCTTACGATCTCAAATCAGCTTGATTTTATGAGAACCAAGAAGCTTGGTTTCGAAAAAGAGCAGATCGTGTTGCTGGATGTGGCTGGAACCTCTCTTTCTGAAATAAGGCAAAACTTCAAGGAAGAGCAGTATCAAAAATTCAAATCCCGTGTACTGCAAATTCCCGAGGTCAAGAATGTGACTAAACAATCCAGAATGGTAGGTGCTGGAGCCTCCCTAAGATCAATCTTCTTTAACGGAATTTCTGACAATGAAAAAGAAGCTGTACAATTCCTGTATGTCGGTCATGATTTTGCTAGTACCTATGATCTCACATTTGTTGAAGGTCGTGATTTCTCAACCGAGTACTCAACAGATACGGTTTTTATGTACATCGTAAATGAAGCCGCAGTCACAGCTTATGAGCTTGAAGATCAGACCATCGGAAGAAGAATTGCAAGCGGAGACAATGTCACCTTTCCAGGTCAGATTGTTGGCGTTGTAAAAGATTTTCATTTCGCGCCTTTGCATGAGCAAATTGAGCCGCTTGTTGTGGGTCTTTCAAATTTTCCAATGCAGTTTGTCTCGCTCAAGATTGATACAGAGCAATTGCAGGAGACTTTAGCTCAAATAAATGCGATATACAAGGAAATTGAACCCAATAGGCCAATGGACTATTCCTTCCTTGATAAACGGCTGGATGATATATATCAATTTGAGGCTACGTTGGAAAAAGTAATTGTCTATTTCACCGGGCTTGCCATCTTCATTTCATGTCTGGGTTTGTTTGGAATGGCATTGTATATGGCCGAGCAAAAAACCAAGGAGATTGCTATTCGAAAAGTGCTCGGGGCTTCAGTAAACAATGTTGTCGTTTCTTTTAACGTCCATTTTGTAAAACTTGTACTTATAGCCAATTTGATTGCTTTACCAATTGGCTACTATCTACTAAATGATTGGCTCAACGGCTTTGCTTACAGGACTAGTCCTGACATTGGAATGTTTGCATTGGTCTGCTTGATCACGATTATTATCACCCTTTTTACTGTAAGTTATCAATCGCTCAGAGCAGGACTTTCGAATCCAGTCGACTCATTGAGTTGTGAATAGCATTTTTGTATTTGTCCGGAATCACTCGCAGGTCGGGATACACTTAGCAGAAGTCTTTACAAAGTATTCCTCGCCAGTTCGAGTCACTTCGTCCTCTGAATGCTGATTCCTAACAAACTGCTCCCACTCTTCTTCTAGACCCGCAAAAGGGTTACCCCAAGTTTCCTCATAAAGTTGAGTTTGATTGGTAATAACTACAATAGTTTGTTTAAGCCGTAAGTATCTCTCAAATAGCTAAAAAAAGATCCTCTGGGAAGATAGGTTTGGAGCTGACACCTGAGGTTCAGTTCAGCATGTCTTTGCTTGAGTTCGCTTAAGGAGATGAATGTTCCTTGCTGCATGAAATATGCAATGATCTTTTCTCTGTGACTATTGAAATGATGTGGCGAAATGCTGATCTACGGGAGTACATCAATGGTCGTAGCATTTCATCACCCATCTTCACATTCCCTCACTTTCGGGAAAACAAAGCTTTCCACGATCGTAAATAGCTAAAAAACACAAATTATGACTTCTAACAGACACAAAAAAGTAGCTGGCCTTTTCATCATGATGGCCGGCGTTTTGTTCATCACCCGAATGATTCCTGTATTCGCCGGAATTGAAAAATTACCAGAATTTCCACTTAAGCAGGCTCAACAATTGGCTGACTTCGTCTCACCAAATTACGGAGGACACCTTATCAGCCATGTAATGGCTATGACAGGATTCGTGCTATTACTTTTTGGACTGCTCTATCTTCTTGATTCTTACAAAAAGCACAACTTTCAAATTTTGTCAAGATTTCTTTCCATTTCAGGAATTGGAGGTATAACTATCTTCTTTCTTGCAGCTATCGTAGATGGACTTGTGGTGCCAGAAGTGATAAAGTCTTTTATTGAAAATGGGTCAGAAGTTGCCCCACTGGTGGAAATGTCCCACCAGTTGGCAATAAGCCTCTACACCACCGCTCTTCTTCTCCTTTTTCTATCAATAGGTTTTAACTCACAAATCATTCTCCACTCAGGTGAATTCAAAAAACGTCTTGGTTACTTCGGTGTATTCTTAGGGCACTTTACGAGTGTCGCATTCGTACTAGGTTTGTTTGGATACTACTGGGAAAGTCAGCTCGGCGGAATGTTCATTATGCTATCCAATTTGTACTGGATAATTCTTGGTGTATCGATCTTACGAAAGAAATATGAGTCTGAAGAGATCCAATCAGACGTTAACTGAGAGTCAACTTATAACTGCTTTCGGTAAACTGATCGAATATTTTTCTAAACCCAGTTACATAAGATCTTGACACAATGATTTCGTCGTTTACATCAAGTAACTTAAGGTAGAGGCGTTGGTTAGACTTATTCATTGAGTAAACCTTGGAGAGGTTAACCATATGCCCTCGATGACACCTGACAATCGAGGTATGTTTAAGTTGCCTCTCCAGGCTTTGTAAGGTGTTTCTCAAAATATTTGAGCAAAGTTTCCCGTCCTTGAGGTAATAGACTCTCACATAATTTTCCAGAGAGGTTATATAATGGATGTCCCCTATTTTCAGCTTTAGAGTTTCACGACCATTGCGAGATTTAAATAGAACCTGAGTATCATCGTTAGAAGCATTGTTATCAAAAAACTTTGAATCAAACTTTACAAAAGTCCCTGCCCTAGTCGTTGAAGATTTAAGATGCTGAACAAAGAAAAACCCAGCAGGAAGCATAAAAATTAATGTAAGTTTAGCAGCATTCTGAGCAACTTCTACGCTGTCAATGAGCCAGTTTCCGTAGCTCAGGTACGATTCATATCCGTCAATTATTATTGAGGATAAAATGATAACTACACCGACCAGAACAACATAATGGTATCTCCTATAGCTGCTCCTCCAACGTTCTTGCAAAAAATAAAATATGGCATATGTTGAAAAGTACAGTACTGTAACAATACCAACCCCGACAATACGGTAGGCCAGTGTTTTCAAATTCCATTGTGTCTCCAGCTCAAATGGTTGATACAAATAGAAATAACTTAACACCAAAAGGAGAGCAGGTATCATCGCATGCGCAACCTTACTGATCTGACACAGCCTAATATCCTCGCTTAAATAAGACTGCAATTTGTTTAGTAATACCATGATTGCATTTTACGAAATAGTATCCTTCTGAGGTATCAAAAGTTCAAATATGGTATCAAATACTGATCTATGTTATCAAATGCTTTCCGAAAAAATACTTCACCCCTTCCTAATCAATCAAAACAGTATACGATGTATCCACAGCAGCCGTATAAAAATATCCTAGTCCCCCATTCGAGAAATTTCCTACTACATTGGCTGGTGGGCCACTAAATCCTAAGGGTTCAGCTCCTTCAATTTCGGCAACTAAGGCATCTAAAAACGTCACATATTCACGCTCGACTGAGTATAATACCATGGTAATCGAATCTCCAGGGTTTCCTTCTTCAACTTCATAAATCAAAAAGTCCTCCAGGTAATCATCTTCAAGAAAATTATCGTCGAATATGCCAAGGTTTACGACATTATCAGTTTCCTTAAAGTCATTTACGAATACATCAAAGAAGTAACCATTTTCAAATCCAACAACCTCCTGACCGTAAAATCCTAAAAGGTAAAGGCTATCCTCTGATACTTCACCTGTGTCGTCAAAAGTGGCCTCCTTCTTATTGAAAAGTGAATCAAGAGTCATAGGAGGTAGCATCGTACTTGAGGCAGTAAAAGCGGTTGATTCTCCAAGGGGAGAACTCAGCTGAATATCGATGGAGTAACTTCTTCCAATTACTCCAGCAAAAGCATTAACCGAGGTGTAAATTCCGGGTTGTAGTTCTTCATAGTTGTATGTGCTCTCTCCATCACTTACAACTACTTGAGCACCTTCTACCATTCTCGGACTTGCTGAACTAAAGTAATCAGCTGTTTGGGTCAGTTTCACTTGTTGATTTATAAATTCGTTGGTGACTCGCCCCTCAACTACCAGCTTGATTTGATCTGAGTTAACATCCCAATCAATGGGATCTTCACAGGCCATTAGCAAAATGCTAAATAGGGCGACAAGAATTTTATGACGTGATAATATTTTCATTACTAAAATTTAAAATTGTATGCTATTGATGGTACCCATCTAAAGATGGTATACCTGATTGCTTCTGTTTCGTTCGTTCCTTCCTTTGTTCGGAAGCTGATAAAATTGGCATTCTTGCGCCCGTATGCATTGTAAACAGAGAAGACCCACGAGCCTTTCCACCTTCTGCCTTCGTTCTTCTTTTGTTCGATCGTCAAACCAAGATCCAACCGGTGATACGACGGCACTCGGTCTCCATTTCGTTCCGTATACGTTGGAACAATGGAGTTCCCATAGTACATACGCCCACTTGGTGTTGTAAAAGGCAATCCATCAAAATACACCCAGTTGGCCGACAGAGATACTCGCTTGTTGAAAGTGTAGTTTCCTACGGCTGAAATATTAATTGGTCTGTCATAACTCGATCTGTACGCCTTCCCGTTGTTGATCGCATCAATCTGTCGTTCCGATTTACTCCATGTAAAGCTGACCCATCCGTTCAATTTTCCTTCTGGCTTTTTCACCATTAACTCCAAGCCGTATGCCTTTGCTTTTCCCACTCGAAGCTCCCCTTCCAATTCTTCGTTCAAGAGCAGTTCTGCATGATCTTTGAAGTCTATTTGCCTGTTTAACCATTTGTAGTAAGTCTCTACAGATACTTCAAGCTTGTTGTTAAAGAAATTTCTGAAATAGCCACCTGAGATTTGATCTGCTAATTGAGGCTTTACGTTAGGCGAAGAAGGAAACCAAATATCCAATGGAGTTCCAGATATGCTATTTGAAGCTAAATGTAAGAATTGAGTGGTTCGAGCATAGCTTGCCTTAATAGACGAAGTCTGCGATAGTTGATAGGTTGCAGACATTCGTGGTTCGAACTGCGTGTACGTATTGTAGATTTCGCCTTTTTTGTAAAAGGTTGAATCAGTACGTTCGAATTCGCTATCAAAGGTGTAATGCACCCCTTCACCAATGTTCTGAAAGATACCGAGCCTTCCGCCGTATGCAAGTTGAAGTTTATTTGAAATTCGGTGTTCGTTGCCCAGATAAATTGCATGCTCAAGAGCATTACTTCTTGAAATTCGCGTTTCCCCGTTTTCGCCGGAACCCGATACTTTGACTTTCCCTGGATCAAACCGATGTAGTGTAGAAGATGCTCCAACACTAATTGTATTCTTGGTGTTCAAAAAGTAGTCAAAGTCAATTTTTGCTGTATAATCACGCAAGTTGGAATCCCAATCAAACCTAAAATCTTGAGCGCCAAACCCTAGCGTATAGTTGTAGTCACTAAAAATTAAAGAGGTGTTGGAGAAAAGACGCTTGTTGAAAACATGATTCCACCTGGCTGTTGTTGTTAGATTTCCCCACCTGAAATCTGTAGTAAAATCTCCGCCCGGGCTTTCGAAGGAGAGTACATCTCTGCCTGCATAGCTTGAAAGGAAAATTCTATTGTTTTCATCAATTGTATAGTTCGCCTTCATATTGAGATCATAGAAAAACAGCGTGGTATTATCCACAGATTCCTTATTACTAGTCGATCTCGCAAGCAGGTCAGCGTACGTTCTTCTTCCAGAGATAATAATGGATCCTTTGTCTTTTACAATTGGTGTTTCCAGAGTAAGTCGAGCTGAAATTGGGCTAATTCCACCATTTAACGTAAATCGTTGATTGTTCCCTTCCTTCATCCGAATGTCGAGCAGGGACGACAGCCTGCCACCATAACGAACCGGCATATTTCCCTTATAGAATTCAACATTCTTGACAGCATCGTTATTGAAAGTTGAGAAAAACCCAAAGAGGTGAGATGGGTTGTATACCACAGCTTCATCCAAGAGAATTAAGTTCTGATCTGGGCTACCTCCTCTTACACTAAAGCCCGAACTTGTCTCTGAAGTCATTTGAACTCCGGGTAGCAAACGTATAGCACGGATAACATCGACTTCTCCCATCAAAGCCGGAACATTCTTTATCGACTTGGAGCTGAGTTGTGCGTACCCCATCTGATTGCTTGTAACATTTGCGTCTACTTCCTTGGCCGTAATCACAACTTCCTCCAACTGCTGAGCCTCTGATTTTATCCTAACATCAATGGTTTGATCTTTAGACAAATCGACCGTGATTTCCTGAGGTTCAAAACCAACGGACGATACTATCAGCACATAAGTCCCCTGATCCAGTGTTAGAGAGTAAAAGCCATAGACATTGGAAATCACCCCATTTTGAGTCCCTTTGATCTGAATCGTTGCACCGATCATTGCTTCTCCATTCGCTTCGTCGAACACAAATCCACTAACTGTGTATTTTTCCTCCTTTATTGGCTTGAGAATGATGTTTTTACCAACTCGGTGAATGGTCAGTCCACCCTTTTCTGCCAACAGAGTCAGTAAATCCTGGACGGTCATGTTGCTCGCTGGAATCTCAATTTCTCGATTGGGGATGTTCTCCTCACTGTACGAGAGTTGAATCCCTTCCAACCCCTTCAGATGAAGAAGTAATTCATTGACAGACACTTTTTGTTGCTCGATGTTTGCCAAAGCCAATAGCCTTGTCTCATCTTGCCCAGCCACAGTCTGGCTGAGGAGCATGCAATAAAGAAGTCCTATTATATATAAAGTTTTTTTCATGATTTGTTAGTGGTGTTAAAGAATAATGTGTTTGCCTTCGGCATTCCGTTCAATCGTGATGTCCAATGTTGCAGCAATGACCGCAATCACTTCTTCTAGTGTTTGATCATCAAATGAGGCAGTCAATTTCCTTACCGAGCTATTTTCGGTCACGAATTCAACCCCATAGTGTCTCTCCAGATCGCGAGTCACTGTAGCAAACGGTGCATCTTCAAATAGTAGTTGCTTCGTCTTCCACGAAAGGAAATTTGGGTCGTCATTTGCAGATTCAGAAATAGAATTTGTAAGCGCAGAATAATTACCCTTCTCCCCTTTTGTCAGAATCACACCATTGCCGCTTCCTTCAAAAGAAACTCTCCCAGAAACCACCGTAACAATCACAGACTCACTTGTTGGGTTTATAGAAAATGAAGTGCCAAGTACCTCCGTTGTTGTAGCTTGGGTGGTGATGATAAAGGGCTTGCTTTCGTCCCTCTGTATATCAAAAAAGGCCTCCCCTTGCAATTGAACATGTCGATCCTTTCCTCCAAAGTCAGATTCATAGGATATAGAGGCACCTTTATTCAGACTCACAATTGAGCCGTCAGGTAAACTCACCTCTCTGATTTCATTCTGAGCGATGACCTTAGCAGCTTCAACATTCGAGGTCTGAGCAAGAGTTGCTTCATTCTCATCAACCATCAGATATGCGATGCCCAGTCCAAGAACCAACATTGCAGCAATTCGGTAAAGCCACGGAGAAATTGTAAACTTCGACTCCGAATTGACGCGCTGTTCGATTTTGTTCCATGCCTCGCTAAGATCAGGTTGAAAATCAACTGATCGGTCTTCATAGGAAGTCCAAATGGATTTTAGTTTTTCAAACTCTTGTTCGTTCTCCGGTGACTGCTCAATCCACGTCTGAATCACTTGTGATTCATCATCAGTGGAGTGGCCTTTTAGGAATTTAACAAAAGCGGAATTCTCAGGTTTATTCATGTGTTTTATCACTTGTTACCTAAAGAGTCAGCAGATTTGAAAGAGACCCTAGCGAGAAATTTGATTTTTTCAAAAATATTCCCTGACGATGAAATAGTTGTTAAAAATATTCCTGTCAAGCCTGACTTGATCAGGCATCTTAACTTTTGGGATGGTTTGTCGAAGATGCCTTGTCAAGCACGGCATGACACCCACTTTATTTCAAAAACAAATATGTATTTCAATAAAAATTGAGAAAGAATACAAGGAAAAGTATATCATTCACCACCAAAAATTCCTTGATGGATTTCAGTGCTTTTGAGATATGATACTCAACCGTCTTAACGGATATGTCTAGCTCTTTGGAAATTTCCGTATAGGTCAGTTCCGTATGTCTGCTAAGTGCAAAAACTTTGGCTGTGTGTGATGGTAATTTTCTCTCCGCTGCAGCCAAGGCACTCGAAAGCTCCCGGGTTTCCATTCCGGAGTCAGGAGATGAGTCGGAAACCACGTGCATAGAACTTTCCACATTCTCGTGTATTGGAAAGTTCGACTTGATATGGTTGATGCATCTATTTCTAACTGCTTTGCTCAAATAGGCTTGAGCGGAAAGAATGGAATTTTTTTCTCTGTTGTTCCAAATGGAAACGAAAACATCTTGTACGATTTCTTCTGCAACTTCGGGATTCGACACAATCTTAATTGCATACCGAGTAAGCTGCGTATAGTATTCTTCGAAAAGCTTTTCCAGAGCCGTCTGATTCCCATTTCGTAGTTTCACAAGGATTTGTTCTTCAGACATTGTTGGCGTAAAATTCTATGCGATCACAGCACCGTTTTCTGCTTCGTCACCTGGATTTACAGCTACTAATTTACCATCAGCATTCTCAGCAAAAAGCAGCATTCCTTCCGATTCTGTACCCATCATCTTCCGTGCTGGTAAGTTGACCATAACAACCACTTTTTTCCCAATCATCTCCTCAATAGTGAAATGCTTGGAAACACCGCTCAAGATAGTTCTGGTCTCTAGCCCAACATCAACGGTGAATTTCAGCAGCTTGTTCGACTTTTCAACAGCCTCAGCAGTTTTAATCTCTCCTACTCGCAAATCCATTTTGACAAAATCATCAAAAACGATTTCATCTTTTAGCGGTGTCAATTCAGGAGCGTTGTTTTCCTCTTCGTTCATTTTTTTTGTTTCTAACAATTTGCTGACTTGGGCTTCGACTACGTCGTCTTCTATTTTTTCAAAAAGAAGTTCAGCTTTGTTCATCTGATGGGCGTCCTCCAAAAGGTGAACACTACCAGCATCTGACCATTTCCCTTCTTCGACATTGAGAATTCCATTCAGTTTTTTTGAAGTAAAAGGAAGGAACGGTTCGCACAAGATCGAAAGGTTGGCTGCGATCTGAAGTGCAATATTCAGGATAGTCCCAACACGGCTCTCATCCTCCTTAATTAACTTCCAAGGTTCAGTATCTGCTAAATATTTATTCCCAACTCGTGCTAACTCCATCATATTGGTCAGCGCCTCGCGGAATTTAAATTGATCAAGAGACTCCTCAATCTTCTTAGG
>JBDVJN010000095.1:0-60777 GCA_039961455.1 Cyclobacteriaceae bacterium
CCCACTAGGGCTCGAACCTAGACTCTTCTGTACCAAAAACAGACGTGTTGCCAGTTACACCATGGGCCAAAACGGACGGCAAAAATAGAGTAAAAAAGTAATAATAAAAACATATTCTAGAATAGTAGCTGCAAATCCTTAAGGTGGTTAAACAATGACTCGGATTCTACTTACATAAGTTGAATTCCTACGGCCTTTATGTCATTTCGCTCTGAAATTTGTAGCAGTTCACTCCAATTTCATTGAACTGTTTCTGATCCATTTCGGATGAGCACATAGCTTTCATATCCAAATAGTGAAGATGAAAGAAATACTGATATTCTTACTGTGCCTGTTTCAGTCTATTCTGCACGCTCAGCAATTGATCACAGGGAAGTTGGTGGAGAGAGAAAATCTGAACCCTATCGCATTTGCACATATATCAATTCTGGGTACAAGTAAAGGGACCGTAACAAACGAGCGTGGAGATTTTGTACTCAGAAACATTGGTGGTCAAGAAATTAATCTAAAAGTGTCTTCCATTGGCTATGAGACCGACACAGTAAAGTGGCCTTTAGCAAAGGCATCTGATAAACTATTGATCCAACTTGCTCCGAGTCTTATGGAATTAAAGCAAGTAGATGTTACTGTCGTGAGAGCTACACCTGAAGAGATCATCGAAGAAGCTTTTTCACGTATTTCTCAGAATTATTGGTTGGACGAACACATACTAACTGGCTATTTCAAAGAGACAGAAAACACCAACGGACAGCCACTTTATGTTGCTGAGGCAATCATTCAGGCTAAGATTCCAGCCAAAGGAGCTGATGCAGATGAGAGAATCAAGATCATTCATTTAGCTGATCGTAAGAAAGATTCACCTGATATTGAGAAATGGAAAGTGGACTATAGAGGTAGTGGTGCTTATCGTTGCTTGAAAAATTCAATCAACGACCCGATCAATCCAATTTACCCTTCTCATTTTGGGAACTACACGTACTCAATTGAAGGCTATTCCGATTTTAATGGCAAGCAGGTTGTGATTATTTCTTTTACTGATTTAAAGAGAAAACCCATTTACGGAAGGTTGATCATTGATTTGCAGTCTTACGCTTTTGTGAGAATGGAAGGGACAAAGACCCATGGGGATGGTAGCCCATTTGATAAATGGAAGTGGACTCGACACACCTGGATTGAGCAGTATATGGAAGATGAGAATGGTAAGTGGCTGCTAAATTCCAGTATTTATCTTGGAGATTGGATTATGAAGCGCAGCATGTTCTATTGGATCAATATTGACAATAATCAGGAATTTCAGACTAGATCATACTATTACACCACTGATTATTCTAAGGGAAGTGAATTTACAGAGAAGGGAATAGATTTTCGACGTGGGGAAGAATTCTACTCACGAGACTTCAATAATGATGAAAAATATTGGAGCAAATTCAACTACATGGTTCCCAATGAAGCGGAGCAGCGAATTCTAAACAAAGTGGAGGATCAATCAGGCCCTCGGGGTAATTGATCATCCCTCTGCTTTCTCCTTCACCCAGTCAAAAGCATTTGTGAAAGGTTCCATCCAGGGCGATACTTCTGCATCCTCCAATCCTTTTTTGTGAGGCCAATTCCATTGGAACAATGAACGTTCCAAGTGAGGCATGATTGCGAGGTGTCTACCATCTTTTGAAGAGAGTGCAGCAGTAGCAAAATCACTTCCATTGGTATTACCCGGAAACTCCGCGTTTGCATACTTTACTGGGATTGAAAAATCTTCTTCATTTTCGAGAAGAAATCTTCCTTCTCCGTGCGCCAACCAAATTCCGAGTTTTGACCCAATCATTGATTTGAGCATGATGGAATTTGTTCCCTGAATATCGACTCCTACGAATGCGCACTCAAATTTGCCGGAAATATTGTGGTGCATCTTGGGGTGATTGCTTCCCAATTCTGGATAGATGAGATTAAGTTCCATCATGAGCTGACAACCGTTGCACACACCTAAGGTCAATGTGTCTTCCCTTGCGTAGAAATTGTCAAGTGCGGCCTTAGCCTTTTCATTGTAAAGAAATGATCCAGCCCAACCCTTGGCGGAACCAAGGACATCAGAATTCGAGAATCCACCTACAAACACGATCATGTTGACTTCACTAAGATCCTCTCTTCCCGTAATCAGGTCGGTCATGTGAACATCTTTGACATCAAAGCCGGCGAGCCAAAGTGCGTAAGCCATTTCCCGATCGCTATTCACGCCTTGTTCACGAATGATTGCTGCCTTTATTCCAGACCTCGATTTTCGATTGAAGTCAAGATTGTATGTTGAAGCCTTCCCGTCAAAGCGAGCTGGAAAAGAGTAGGAGAGTGGCTGATTAAAGCGATTTAATTTCCGTTGATCTGCAATCTCAGGCTCTGTTTGTTTTTGATCTAGCAGGTAGGAAGTCCTAAGCCATAAATCTCTATACTTTTCTATATCAAAAGAATGAGACCAGTTTTCTTTCCTGATCTCAATAGATCTGGCAGAGGTGATTGTTCCAATCTCCTCAAAAGCCACTCCATGTTCACTCAGTATTGTTGTGGCTTCATTTTCTTCAATTTGCAGGACTAACGCAGGTCTTTCTGAGAACAGTATTTTTACTATGTCTTGCTCCTCGAAACTGGAAAGGTCAACGTCCAGGCCACCTTTGGTATTCGGAAAATTCAGCTCCAGTAGAGTCGTTATCAGTCCGCCAGCCGAGACATCATGTCCTGCCAGAATTAGTCCTCGACTGATTAGTTCTTGAATAGAATTAAACGTTCTAACAACGATGTCAGATGTAGCATCTGGCGTACTATTTCCAACTTTTGAAAGTGTTTGACCAAAGGAAGAGCCGCCCAATTCAAAACTTGTACCTGAGAAGTCTACATAGAGGATTTTCGAGTTTGTCTTCGAATAATCTAAAGCAGGACTGACAGTCTTGTTGATATCTGATACTTCCGCAACGGCACTAATGATAACAGTTCCCGGAGCATAGACCTTTTCACCATCTGGGTACTTCTGTGTCATAGACATAGAGTCCTTGCCTGTCGGGACATTTATCCCTAGTTCGCAAGCAAAATCACTTATGGCTTTTACACCCGTGTAAAGACGCGCGTTCTCACCGACATTCTTAGCTGGCCACATCCAGTTGGCACTAAGAGAAACACCCTTAAGTCCGTGTGTTAGCGGTGCCCATACCAGATTTGTTAAAGCTTCAGTTATTGAGAGTCTAGATCCCGCAGCAGGATCAATAAGCGCTGGGATAGAGGCATGCCCGATTGATGTAGCAATTCCTTTGTTCGATTTGAAATCCAGCGCCATAACAGACACATTGTTCAATGGAAGTTGAAGTTCTCCACATGTTTGTTGGGTGGCAACCCTACCAGTTACGCAACGGTCTACTTTGTTGGTAAGCCAGTCTTTACATGCCACCGCTTCCATCTGAAGAACAGCTCCCAAGTAGGTGTGAATTTCTTCATGCGAGTACCGGAGATCCGAAAAGTTAGCGTCAGATGTTTTGTCCTCCAGGATGGTCTTTGGAGAGGAACCGAACAAGTGCTCAAGTTTTAAATCAAAAGGTGAGGGGCTACCATTGTTCCTAAACTTCAGTTCGTGATTGTCCCCAGCTTCTCCGACCTCATAAAAAGGAGCTCTTTCTCTTTCTGAAACTCTTCTTAAATAGTCAAGATTTTCTTTTCCAATTACAAGTCCCATTCGTTCCTGGGACTCATTGCCAAGGATCTCTTTGTTGGAAAGCGTTTCATCGCCAACTGGAAGTTTACCTAACTCTATCGTTCCTCCATTTTCTTCCACAAGTTCAGACAGGCAATTCAAATGGCCACCTGCGCCATGGTCATGTATGGAGGTTATCGTATTGTCTTCTAGCTCTACCATAGCACGAACAGCGTTGGCCACCCTTTTCTGCATCTCAGGATTCGAGCGCTGTACAGCATTCAGTTCTAAAGATTGATTGAAGGCTCCGGTGTCTACCGACGAAACGGCTCCTCCACCCATTCCAATGCGGTAATTGTCGCCACCCATCACAACAATCTTTTCGCCAGCCGAGACCTTCTTTTTTAGCGCTTCTTTCTTTTTTCCATACCCAATTCCTCCAGCTTGCATGATCACTTTATCGTAACCAAATTTCTTATCACCTTCTTCGTGTTCAAAGGTTAGGACACTTCCGCAAATGAGGGGTTGCCCAAATTTGTTGCCATAATCACTTGCTCCATTGGATGCTTTTGTTAGTATTTCCTGAGGTGTCTGATAAAGCCATTTCCTTGGCTGCTTTTCCCACTTTCTTCCATCTTCAAGTCGGGAGTAAGAGGTCATGTATACAGCCGTTCCCGCCAGTGGGATACTACCTTGACCACCGGCCATTCGATCCCTGATCTCTCCTCCTGAACCTGTGGCAGCGCCGTTGAATGGCTCAACTGTGGTTGGAAAATTATGTGTCTCTGCTTTGAGAGAGAGGACAGATTCAAAATCCTTTGGTTCGAACCAATCTGGCTTATCCTGACTCTCAGGAGCAAATTGCTCAACAGTCGGGCCCTCAATAAAAGCTACGTTGTCTTTGTAAGCGGAGACTAGGTAATTAGGATTTTCTTTGGAGGTTCTCTTAATCCAATGAAACAATGAAAACTCCTGTTCCACTCCATCAATGATGAAGGTGCCATTGAAAATCTTATGTCTGCAATGTTCAGAGTTTATTTGAGAGAAGCCGAATACTTCTGAATCAGTCAAAGGCCGTCCAATTTCCTCGACAACCCCATCCAGGTATGCAATTTCTTCAGTGCTCAGTGCCAATCCTTGTTGTTGATTATACTGAGTAATATTTTCAATATGTTGGATTGGCTCCGGTACTCCTTCCAACTTGAAAATAGTTTGATCAAGTCCAGAATACTTTTGCTGAAGCATAGGGTCAAAATCTTTCGATGCTGCTTCCGGAACAAAAGCTTCTATTCGATAGATATTCTTTAATCCGGCATTGTGAGCAATGTCTGTGGCGTTTGTGCTCCAAGGAGTAACCATCTCTTTACGTGCACCAATAAAATCTCCTGAAATATTGATTTCTTTAACCAGATCAGCTCCAGAAAAAAGCCAATGTAGCCTTTCAATTTCTGACCCTTCGAGGTGCCCATCAGTTCCAACAGCAATAATTTCATTCGTGTTTTTTCTGAAGAAGTGGATCATTAAGTTGAGCGTCTTTGAAGTTAGAAAAATAGACTCCTATTTAAGGCGCAAAAATAATGTTTCGAAAGGTTTGAAACAGCCTACTTTAATAATTTGTCGATCGACTTCCGAAGTGACTTTTCTGTGATTACCGAATATCCCGTAATGACCTTTGCAATGTAGCCTTCTTGATCAATGATGAAGTGAGTTGGAAAGTTTCGAACGTTGTTGCCGAGGACAAATTCCTTAACATCAGGCACTACTTCATAATCTAAAGTAAACCGAGTCAAAAATTTGTCAACCTTGGATTGATCTTCGAATGTGGGAGCTATGAAAACAATATCGTCACTTTTATAATCCCTAACGATGGCATTGATATTTGGTAGCTCCATTACGCAAGGCCTACAGGATGTAAACCAAAAATTGAAGAGCACGATTTTACCAAGAAGATCTTCATTTCGGTAGGTTTTTCCATCCATCGCGGTGAGCTCGAATGTTGGAAATTTCTGACCTTTCATTCTCTTCACTTCTTTCTTCGCGTCAGCTACCATTTTGATTTGTTCTGGGGTAGGCTGCTGAGCATACGTGCTGAAGCCAAGCAATGCCATACAAATGATCGCCAAGTATCTCATGGGTTCAAGTTACTTGTTTCACAGATAAGATCAACTATTTCGTCATCGAGTAACTGATGATGTTTTTTATCTAAAATGTGTACTTCGAAATTTCCCATTTTATCAATAATTGGCAGAATACCTTGGGGGTTGATCACATAGTCCTTCTTTCCAAGTATGATTCTACGTTTAAAAGTGTGTTGCCTAAACATTGCAATAAGCTTGCCTCTTTTGTAACCAAGGCTTTTGAAATGGTTCCAGGAAGTGTAGATCCGCTTCCTACTTTCGGACGTTCCCATTTCTTTCCTCATGAAATCTGCTATGTACTGATTTACTATTCGAACCCTTTTGTTAAACCTGATCAGTTTTTCAAGCTTGTCAGGATGAGACATCAGGTATTTGAACATCAATTTGGTTCCGGGTGTGGTAGCTAGTTTGAACCATAGGGTAAGAAAAACTCCGTCAGGAGCTATTAGTATAAGTTCTTTGGTTATTCCCGGAAAGGATAGCGCGGTTGCAATAGCAAATCGTCCACCTAGACTATATCCAAGAATACTGAAGCTCTCAATATGATTTTTCTCAATTACTTCTGATAGGTACTCTTTCCATTCTGCTTTTGAGAGTTTTCCACGTGGTCGGGTACTTTCACCGTGATAGAATAGATCAAAAGCGTAAATCGTATACCATTTACCTAATTTTTTCTCCCATGCTTTGAAGAAAGATTTGTCCTGTCCAAATCCATGGAAGGCAAATAATATTCTGCTTCCATGCCCGTACTGGACATGGATTAAATGTCCCTTCTTTAATTGACTGATAGTCACGCTGCAAGATTGATGAAGATCTTTTCAAAAAAAAATGAAGGAAAGTATAACCAATTCTAAAAAGGTTCGTTGTTTTACACTCTGGAAACTTTAAGGACAACTAAAGTTTCCTTAGTTTTATAAATAGAGAAGTGGAAACGAAAGAAAAGATATTACATGATGCCGAGGAACTGTTCGTTCAGTTTGGTGTAAGAAGTGTGACAATGGATGATGTCGCCAGAGAAGCATCTATGTCTAAGAAGACCTTGTATCAATATTTTGATAACAAGGATAAGTTGGTATCAGAGGTGGCACTACACCACTTAGATAAGGAGACCGAGGAGTTTTTGGAAATTGAGGCGACTGCTCAAGATGCCATACATGAACTCTTTCTAGTGACATTATGCCTAAGAAAGCATGTGTTCAAGATGAATCCATCACTCTTGTTTGATATGCAGAAATATCACGCTGAGGCCTGGGGACATTACATGAATTTTAAGAACACTACGGTCAGAGGCTATATTGAAAGAAATATCAGTCGAGGTATTAAAGAGGGATATTTTAGGTCAGAAATTGACCCAAAGATCATCTCCATTTTACGAGTCGAGCAAGTCCAACTTGCTTTTAACAACAAAATATTCCCTCAGAAGGAATTTGATTTCACCAAAGTTCAACTTCAGATTCTTGATCATTTCATTCACGGCTTATTAACTACAGCCGGAAAGGAGAGATACGAGGAACATCTACAATCCGAAACCCTTAATCACGCACTCTAACAATGAGACGCACTTTATTACTACTACTATTTGCTACACTTCTGCTTAGAGCAGAGGCGCAGGAGGAGACAAACCTGTCCCTCGAAGAATGCATCAGCTATGCACTTGAAAACAATGAGAATTTACAAATTGCAAAGCTTGAGAATGACATTGCAGTAACGCAGATCAATGAAACGTTGGCCAGGGGATTGCCTCAGGTTGATGGTACAGTTGGATTTGCTAAGAATTTCAAAATCCAGACGAGCTTCATACAGGACTTCATTTCCCCGTCAGTATATGGAGTATTGGTGGATGAGGGTCTTTTAGGTGCTGGTTCAGGGCCTGGAGAGCTACAGACGTTTCCTGCTGCTTTTGGTACCAACTATACTGGGAATGCAGGGATAACGGCTCGTCAATTGCTTTTTGACGGATCCTTTTTTGTAGGATTGAGAGCAGCCAGAACGGTTAAACTTTTAAGTGAAAAGCAAGAAAATCAAACAAAGGTTGAAATTGTAGAGGCAGTTTCAAAAGCCTACTATCTAGTCTTGATCACACGAGAAAATCTTGAATTTCTAGGTAGGAATTTCTCAACTATTGATACACTGCTTCGAGAGACGAATGGTATGTATGAGTCTGGCTTCGCTGAAAAGATTGATGTATCGAGAATTAAGATTCAACACAATAATCTTCGGACTAGCCTGAAGAACAACACTGAGTTACTGATTACTTCTTTGAACATTCTTAAATTCCAGATGGGAATGCCGATCGATACTCGTTTGACCTTGGCAGGAGATTTGTCTAGCGTGAGTCTCACTCCAATTGAGGTAAATCGGGAAGGAGCACTACAGCAACGTCCTGAATATGCAGTGTTGCAGACGAACAAAGATTTGCTAGATCTAAATGTGAAGAACTTTCAGTCTCAGTACATTCCAAACCTGTATGCGAATTACAATCTGGGATGGACCTCTGGAACAAATTCCTTTGGAGATCTAACAAACTTTGACAGTCAAACATGGTTTAGATATAGCAACATCGGAGTGAATCTTTCGATACCGATATTTGACGGTTTGTCGAAAAAAAGCATTATCCAACGAAACAAGATTCAAATGATGCAGGTTGATCAGAATATTAATCAACTACGCAACAATGTAGATCGGGAGATACTTGAATCTGAAATAAAAGTCAATAACTCCATCCGAAACGTAGAATCAGAAGGTGAGAATGTGTCATTGGCCGAGGAGGTTTACGACGTAACCAAAATTAAATATCAGGAGGGAGTTGGTTCAAATTTAGAAGTGGTGCAAGCCAATACTGAATTGAAGGAAGCGCAGACGAACTACCTGAATGCCTTGTACGAGGCAGCAACTGCACAAATTGAACTTAAAAAAGCACTAGGAATTCTTTATAATAACTAAGATCATGAGAAAGATCAACTACACACTAACACTACTTACAGTAATCGCACTTTCATCGATTTTGATGACTGGGTGTGGAAGTACCGAAACTACAACCAGCGATCTTATTGCAGCTGGTGATATTGAAAGCATCCGAGCGAAGAAGAAGGAATTGTCTGCCAAACAGAAAGAGTTGGATAATGAGATGGAGCTTTTAGATGCTGTAATTAACGCAACAGACGGAAATAGAAACTTACCACTTGTTACAACATTTACAGCACAGACACAGAAGTTTGATCATTACATTGAGTTGCAGGGTGATGTGACTACAAAACAAAATGTACTGATTTATCCGGAGGTGGCAGGTATACTACTTAGAGTAAATGTCAAGGAAGGTGAAAAGGTAAAGAAGGGACAGGTTCTTGCCACCATTGACGATGCTGGCGTCAGTAGTCAGCTACTTCAAATGAAAACACAATTGGCTTTGGCGAAGACGACCTTTGAACGCCAGGAGAGATTATGGGAGCAGAAAATTGGTTCGGAAATCCAATACTTGCAGGCAAAGACAAACTATGAAGGGCAGCAGAATGCAGTCAACCAATTGGAGACCCAGTTGGGGAAATTCAAAATTACTGCTCCGTTTTCAGGAATTATTGATGATGTTATAAAAGATCAAGGTACTGTTGTCATTCCAGGCGGTCCAGGTTCGGAAGTATTCAGGATTGTAAATCTGACAGAAATGTTTTTGGAGGTCGATGTTCCTGAAACATACATTGCTAGTATCACAAGGGGAAAAACAGTAAAGGTTTATTTCCCAGTGTTAGATAAAACAGTGGAATCCAAGATCAGGCAGACAGGAAACTTCATTAATCCTAATAATAGATCCTTCACCGTGGAAGTTCCGGTTCCAAACCTCAATGGTCAGATAAAACCAAATATGAGTGCCAAAGTGTTGATTAACGACTACTTGAGTGAGCAAGCGATATTAATACCGCAGAGCATTATTTCTGAAAATGCGGAAGGGCAACAATACGCTTTTGTGGTATCAGACATTGATGACGAGCTAGTAGCTCTGGCTAATAAGAACATTATAACAACCGGTAAAACACAGGGAGATTTTGTAGAGATCTTGTCAGGGTTAAATAATGGTGATAACGTAATAGAAGAAGGAGCAAGAAGTGTGAAAGATGGCCAGAAAGTGAAAATATTAAGCAACTAGTCTATGAAAAATCAAGAAAATAAAGGAGACAAAGAGTTCAGATTATCTTCCTGGGCAATAGATAATGCCTCGGTTATTTATGTGATGATTGCGATCTTTCTTTTCGTTGGATTGTCATCATATTTTGCTATGCCAAGGGAGAATTTTCCTGAGATCAAGGAAACGAAAATCTACGTCAGTACTCCCTTTCCTGGTAATACGGCAGAGGACATAGAGCGCCTGATTACAGATCCTATGGAGGATGAACTGAAAAATGTGAGTAATCTGGTAGAGATCATCTCTACTTCTCAAGAAGACTATTCCATCATCACAGTTGAGTTTGATGAGGATATTACAGTTGAAGGTGCGAAGCAAAAGGTCAAGGATAAAGTCGACGGCGAAAAAGCTAATGAAGACTGGCCGCTGTTTAATGGAGCCAAAGTGGAGCCAAACGTCTTTGACCTCAACCTGTCTGAGGAAATTCCGATAATGAACGTCAACATTACAGGAGACTATCCTGTTGAGAAATTAAAGGAATATGGAGAATATCTTGAAGATGAAATAGAGGATCTAATAGAAATCAAAGGAGTTGATATTCGAGGAGCCCAGGAGAAGGAGGTTGAAGTTGCTGTGGATATTTATAAGATGATGGCGGCGAAGGTTAGTTTTGATGATATCCTACAGACGATCGGCAATGGTAATATGACGATGTCGGCAGGAAATCTAAAACTCAGTGGTCAGCGGAGAACCATTCGAATCTTAGGCGAAATTGAGAAACCCGAAGAGTTAGAAAATTTCGTAGTAAAGGCCGAGAACAATTCACCAGTATACCTCAAAGATCTTGCAGTAGTTCGCTTCAAGGAGCAAGACAGAACAACCTTTGCTAGAGAGTTTGGGGAGAATGTGGTAATGCTGGATGTGAAGAAGCGTGCTGGGAAAAACATGGTTGAAGCGGCCAATAAAATTCAAGAAATTATAAAAAATGCAGAGGCAAATTACTTTCCGCAAGACTTAAGTATCTCCATTTCTAATGATTTGGCACCTCGAACATTAAATCAGGTCGATGATCTTGTTAACAATATCATTTTTGGAATTCTACTAGTAGTAACAGTACTGATGTTTTTCCTTGGATTCCGGAATGCATTGTTTGTTGGTTTTGCTATTCCCATGTCTATGTTCATGTCTTTTATGATATTATCGGCGCTGGGCTACACGCTAAATACGATGATTCTATTCGGATTGATTATGGGACTGGGAATGCTGGTAGATAATGGGATTGTGGTGGTAGAAAATGTGTATCGAATAATGGAGAAGCATGGTATGTCTAGAATTCAGGCTGCTAAAAAGGGAATAGGTGAAATTGCCTTTCCTATTATAATTTCTACTGCCACCACTGTTGCAGCCTTTGTGCCTCTTGGGATGTGGCCAGGTGTAATGGGTCAGTTCATGATCTATTTCCCGATCACACTTTCAGTGGTTTTAGGTTCATCACTATTCGTTGCGATTTTTATGAATTCTATGCTAGTTTCTAAATTCATGGAGACTGGAGATAAAGAATTAACCTTGAAGCAGTTGATTAGAGTAAGTATTCTTTTAGGTGGCTTTGGGTTGTTTATTCTAATTGTTGGTGGCCCAGTTAGAGGCTTAGGTTCTTTGATGATTTTGACTGCGATCTTATTTTGGATTTACAAATATGGGATCAAGAAACTTGCGATTGGTTTTCAAACGAAAGTCCTTGTGCGATTTGAAAACTTTTATGAGAAGAGGATAACTCACGCCATCAGAGGAAGTAATGTTTACTGGTTTTTTAGCCTAACTGGATTTATGCTTATTGTAGCATTCGTTTCTTTCGGCATGTCTATGGCGTCTGGACGAACAAAATTCGAGTTCTTTCCAGACAATACACCAAACCAGATCATAGTATACATAGAGTATCCACAAGGAACGGCAATTGACAAGACCAATCAAATCACGAAGGAGATTGAATCTAAAGTCTATGAAATTATTAGTTCTTCTCAGTACTTGGAAGGAGATAGAAATTTTTTAGTTGAATCA
Source organism: Cyclobacteriaceae bacterium (assembly GCA_039961455.1). Lineage (GTDB taxonomy): Bacteria > Bacteroidota > Bacteroidia > Cytophagales > Cyclobacteriaceae > Ekhidna. The sequence continues at coordinate 11,981 of JBDVJN010000095.1, forward strand.
GCTGTTTCGCAAGTAGGAGAGGGCGCTGGCAACCCAAATACCGATGGAGGTTCATCGGCTGAGATGCCGCACCGTGGAAAGATAACCGCCTCAATGAGGGAGTTTAAGTTCAGGCAGGGGGAAGACTCTGAACTGTTACGCCAGAAGGTGCAAGAAGCTTTAAGTGGTATTTATCCTGGTGTGGCAATTTCTGTCGAGAAAGATGCTGTTGGTCCACCTGCTGGCTACCAAATCAACATTGAGCTGGAAGGTAACGATTATGATGAACTGATTGCGACGGCAGAACAAATGAGAAATCATATCAATGGGAAAAATCTTGCAGGTATTGAGGAATTGAAGATTGATGTGAACAAAGATAAACCAGCAATGCAGGTGGTTGTGGATCGAGAGAAAGCTGGTGAATTGAATGTAGCAGTTGGACAGGTAGGGAATCAGTTGCGAAGATCCTTATTTGGTGAAAAGGCTGGAATCTACAAAGAGGATGGCGAAGATTATGATATCAACGTTCGGTTCAACGAAGATATAAGGTACAATACAAGTGCCCTCTTTAATCAGAACATAACATTTAGAGATCAGTCCTCTGGTAAAATAAAGGAAGTACCGTTGTCAGCTGTGGCATCACAAAAAAACACCTCGGGATTTAGTGCCATCAAGCACAAGGACACCAGACGTGTTGTTACAGTATATTCTGGACTTCAGCCTGGTTTCACGGATGCTGGTGCGATAGTGAGAGAAATCCAGGCAGAAATGCAGGATTTCGATGTTCCGCAAGGTGTACAGATTGACTTTACCGGACAGATTGAGGAGGAAGCCAAACAAGGAAGCTTCTTAATGGGAGCATTCTTTACTGGTCTTGGACTGATTATGCTCATTCTAATTTTTCAGTTTGGAGGGGTCTCTAAGCCAGCAATTATTATGGTTTCCATTTTCCTTAGTTTGATAGGAGTTTTTGGTGGGCTCATGCTTACCGGGTGGCCTTTTGTTCTCATGATGACCATGATGGGTATAATATCACTTGCAGGTATTGTGGTAAATAATGGAGTTGTGTTGCTGGACTACACAGAATTGCTAATTACTAGAAAGAAGGAAGCGTTAGGTTTGGCCAAAGAGGATTATTTATCCAAAGAAGAGGTGGCTCAAGCGGTAATACAGGGAGGGAAGGCAAGACTCCGACCAGTTATACTGACAGCGATTACAACTGTATTGGGCTTGGTGCCTTTGGCTATTGGTCTCAATGTAGATTTCTTCTCCTTGTTTACAGAGTTTGATCCAAAGATCTACATCGGTGGTGACAACGTGATTTTCTGGGGCCCATTGGCTTGGACGGTTATATTTGGGCTTATAGTTGCGACTTTTTTGACGCTGATAATAGTGCCAGTATTGTTTACGATTGTCTACCGAATGAAATTTTGGATTTATAGCAGAAGAAACAAACCAGCGGAGGTATTGCAGCAGGCAGCTTAACCCTATTTGAATGAGTTCGCGCAAAATTCTTGCTGGTATTTGGTCAACCTTTAATGTAGTCAATACGTTAGTTAAGTATCGATTATGAACTTGTTGCCAAAGGGATTAATCGTCGGTTAGGTTTAAGTTAACATATAACTCTCTCGACAGTCTCGGGAGAGTTTTTTTATGATATGAGTAGAATTTACTTTATAGCCTTTTTTTTGACCATCTATTTTGCACTGGATGTATATATATTCATGGTGCTGAAATCGATGCTGGAAGGTACTGCTGTTTGGGTAAGGAGAAGTGTAATGATAGCATATTGGCTCATTAGCACGTTAGCTGTCGCCGGTGTTTTGATGTATAATTGGATCGACCCAAGAGTTTTTAAAAACCTCAGATTATACGTTACTACTTTTTTCTTCATCCTTTTTATGGGAAAAGTTCTGGCTTCCATATTTCTGATGGTAGACGATCTAAGAAGAGGGGTTACATGGCTTGCAAATTTGTTCCCTGCAGAAGATCAGAAGTTCTCTACTTCCCGATCTGAATTCATGGCTAAATCGGCTATTATCGCAGGTACCATACCTGTTGCAACAATGAGTTTTGGAATCGTCTCTGGTGCTCATGATTATCGGGTAAGGAGGAAGTTGATTGGATTTCCAAATTTGCCTAAGGCTTTTGATGGCATGCGAGTGGCTCAAATTTCAGATATTCATACTGGTAGTTTCTTCAACAAAACGGCCGTGGAAGGTGGCGTTGATATGCTGAATGCCGAGAAACCGGACCTTTTCTTTTTTACAGGTGACCTGGTAAACAATCGGAGTGAGGAGGCAAAGGAGTACCTGGATGTTTTCAAGGCGGTGAAAGCTCCTTTGGGAAAATATTCCGTTATGGGCAATCATGATTATGGTGACTACGCTAGTTGGTCGAGTCAAGAGGCCAAATTGAAGGATATTCGCAACTTGCACGACATGCACCAATACATGGATTGGGATTTGCTTCTAAATGAAAATCGAATTTTGAAGGTGGACGGGGAAGAACTTGCTCTCCTTGGGTGTGAGAACTGGGGAGCGGGGAGGTTCTCAAAGTATGGTAGTATGGAGAAGACCATTCAAGGTGTTGAGCAACATCCATTCAAAATATTGCTTTCGCACGACCCTAGTCATTGGGATGCTCAGATCAGACCTGACTACTCTGATATTGATTTAACGTTAGCAGGCCACACGCATGGATTTCAATTTGGTGTTGAGATAGGAAATTTCAAATGGAGTCCTGCACAGTATAGGTACAAACAGTGGTCTGATTTGCACAAAGAAGATGACCAGTACTTATATGTGAATAGAGGATACGGCTTTTTGGGATACCCTGGAAGAATAGGAATTCTCCCGGAGATCACAATTTTGGAATTAAAATCTGTATAGATAGGGGATTCAAGGAACGAGATGTTATACCTACGTAATCTTCATGTCATAGGTTGATAGGTGATTTTACAGGTGATTAGGTGAAAAAGAGGCAACAGCCTCTTTTTCTTTTTTATCTTTCCGCCACAATGACAAAAAAGCTAAATCAGTTTCGCCAGTTTATTGAGGTTGACCTGTGGCGTCTTAAACTTAGATCACTTCCGCGTGCTAAACGTTGGGGTTATGGGTTTATTCGAGTATGGATTATTGCTATCAAAGAATTTATTGACGACAAGTGTACAGAGAAAGCATCTGCTCTCACTTATTTTTCAATGCTCTCCATAGTTCCAGTTGTTGCGATGCTATTTGCCATTGGAAAAGGATTCGGAATTGAAAAATTGATTGAAGAGCAGCTATCAAACTTTCTATCTGGTCAAGAGGCAGTCCTGCAGCAAATACTTCCTCTAGCTCAAAATATGCTAGGGGGAGCAAACAGTGGTATAATCACGGGTATATCAATGGTGTTTTTGATCTACACTGTTATAAGACTTCTAATGAATATTGAGGAGGCTTTCAATGACATGTGGGATATCAAGAAGAGTAGGAGGTGGGAGCGAAAAATTTCAGACTATGTTGCCGTTATTTTACTAGGGCCAGTGTTACTCATTGTGGCCAGCAGCGCTACCGTGTTTGTAACGAGTCAAATTCAAACGTTCGTATCGGAATTTGCCATACTGACTCAACTCAAATCTGGAATTTTCTTTCTGCTGAAGCTTCTGCCATACACACTGATATGGTTGCTCCTCACCCTGCTATACCTCATTTTCCCAAATACAAGAGTTAGGCTTTTGCCAGCTTTGGTTGCTGGAATTTTGGCAGGCACATTATACCAACTGACGCAGTGGGGATTTATAAACCTCCAGTTTGCTTTCTCGCGGTACAATGCCATTTACGGTAGCCTTGTAATTCTTCCCCTCTTCCTGATCTGGCTTCAGTTGAGTTGGCTGATTGTACTTTTTGGTGCCGAGGTTGCCTACGGGATTCAGTACGTCAATGAGTGGGCAATGAAAAATGAGAAACTGAAAATCAGCTTAAGCCATAAGAAGAAATTGATGCTGCTGCTGCTGTACCGGGTGGTTAAGAATTTTGAGCAGAATAATGGGGCAATGACGCAATCTGAGTTAGCGGAGTCCGTGAATATTCCTAGAAAGTATGTTATTGATATCTGTCATGACTTAGAGAAGTCGAAATTGATTACAAAAATTGAATCAGATGCTCCTGCATATCAACCCAGTTTCGATATTCATAAAATGGATTTTCACACTGTGCTAGAAATGTATGAGACAGAGGGTATGGGTGATTTTGACTCAAGAAAAAGTGACGCTTTTTCCGCAATTGAAAGCTCTCTGGAGGAGATTGAGCAGAAGTGGAAAGAGACCTCTTCTAACAGACTTCTAAAGGACTTATGAACTCCGCTGCTTGAATGACCAAGTAAATTCAAACTCAGCTACTACCGTTCCATCAGCCATCTTTCCAACTGTTTTGAATGATGCAGTTTCTGCTTTACCTGAATCAATGCACCGTTCCACGGCTTCAAAGGCTCTCCTTCCATCTTCACATGTGAAGTATACTCGATCTACAGCTTTCTTGAGAAATGTTGCTTTCAAATCTACAATGATAAATGCAATCGATGGGCTATGACCCTCGATGGCCAACAAGCAATTTGAGGCGGTTGAAAGCTCAGCAGCCATGCTCTGAACTGCAAAATAAATTGATTTAAAAGGGTTCTTGTTTAGTCGTTTAAACGGAACAGAGGTCACACATCTGTCTATTGATAGTTCTTTGACTCGTAAACCCGCAATCCAACCCATCGGTAGTTTGAGGAAAAGGTAGGATGCGAAAAGGGTAGGTTTTTTGAGACGAGTTGTTAATTTGTACTGTTGCGGATTTAGCTCCATCCCTCAGCTTGCTTTTGTTCCGCTTCAAGAATCTTTTTCTTTTCCTTGTTCATGAAGTACTTCTCTAGAGATGATTCTAGAACCTTTACCAAAACGAACAAAATCCCGAGTATTCCTAGCCCCGCAAAGGGAATATCAATGTTTGCCTGGATCCACGGCTCTAGCAGTAACTGCTCCGCAATAAAAAGCACAAGCGCCACGGAAAGCATAATAGTAGAAGCCTTTCGACCGACGCGTGCCTGCGCCAATTGGTCTACAGTCGTTTTAAGCTCAATATTCTTGAACTTGATTTCATCATTTTGCTCTTTGATTTGGATGTTGGCATTGTCAAGTTTTTTCTGAAGCCTATCTGAAACTCTAGTAATAACTTTCGCCTGAGCGATCAGCTCTTCGTATTCATTTGAAAAGTCATCAAGGTCTTCCTTGTAGACTGCGTGACTATCAATTTTTGATCTAAACTTTCTGAGACTGCTGATCTCATCGTAATAAAGTTCGTGATTCTTATCCATTCAGCTTATTGATCTTACTAGTCCTCCTCGATTTCTCTGAAATTGAAGTCTAAATCCAGTAAGTCACTATAATCTTCGCCAGCTTCCATCATATCGTCATCACCTTCTTCGTAGTACCAGTTTATAGTAATAGACTTACCACTATCTTCGATTCTACTCATTCGTTTGAATACATCAAATAAACATTTTGATGAGCTAGTGTTGAAGTACTCAAATGCAATATTTGCAGTAAATTGTTCACCTCCGGAAAGCGCGTATTCTTCCAAATTATCTAATATCTTTTGATAGAATTCTATTGAATTCTCCGGACTTGATCTGCCCTTCATTTCCAATAGACCCTCGTCTGGATCAAAGTTTATTAGCGGTGTGGTTCGTGTTGGCTCAATGAATACTTTTTCCATATTTTTCCACAACTATATTATAACTCCTATTTATTAGCTGATTATTAATTTTCTTCTACTCTTGGTAGTCTCACTTGAAAAGTGAAGTAACTCACTGTACTAGTCACTGGCTGAAACTTATATCTAAGTTTTTGCCCTGCGGTTTTTCTGGCTATATCGATGAAGCCTAGTCCCCCAGTTCCCTTGTCTGAAAATTCCTGCTCCGCAAGCACTTTTTTGTAGAGTGCTCGTAACTCATCAGCAGAGACGGCATTGATATCATCTAGTCTCTTTTGAATCTCACCAATTTTTTCAGTCGGGATATAATTTCCTGTTTGTAAACTATAAAATCTCTTCCTAGCCGCGATCATGATAAGTGCTGAGTGGGAATCAAAACTACTTATCAATTTATCATCCGAGTTCACCTCATCTAAATGGTAGTATAGGTTTTGGATACACTCTGTCGAAACATTGTAAAATTTCTTCTTGACCCTTCGATCCTCTTCAATCTCATCCAACCGCTCTTCCAGCGATCCGATCATCGCTGTTACAAGGTCAAATGTTAGTTCTCCCTTGAACATCAAAATGATATTTTGATCGTAAATATTCTTGTAGCTCCTTAAATAATCCATCTAGAATCTTATGGTGATTATTAAGTTCGGAAAGTAAAAGCTTAAATGGGATTAAACCAAATCTTTAACTGTCAAAACTTACTCATTGAGTTTTAATTGTTTAAATATTCTTCGCAAGAATATTATTCCCTTTGGAACACGACAAAAGTAGGTTTTTCTTCGAGTTTTTTATTCTAATGGCGTGATTAGACGATTAATGCCACCGAAATAACGATTAATACTATGTATTCTTCTGGTTAAGTGCCAATTGGAATTGGCATTAAAATCACTAAAATCATTGTTTTATGACTACATGATTGTATTTTAGTCATTATACTGTCTCTTGTATAGTGGTTTCAGGCAATTGAAAAGAGCGAGATTTTGGAGTCACTTTGAGGGAGTTTTGAACCAACAACTAAGCTTATGTTAAAGAAGGATTTATATGCAAACGCATACATCCTAACTGCGTTAGTCATTGCGGGAGCAGTGGCGTACTATGTCTTCGTTCTTCAAAAAGAAGTTTCAGGGGCATTTAATCAAGATCCAAAGGTTATCGAACTATCTACGAATCAGTCGAGGATGGGACAGCAATTGGTGAAAGCAGCTATTGGGATGGGATACTCAGCTACTGAAAGCAATTTCAATGTTTTCAAAAATGAACTTCGACGTTTGCACCCTCAGTGGCAAAAGGGTCACCAAGCCCTCCTAAGTGGAGATGCAGATTTAGAAATTCAGCAACCGATACAGTCCGATGACTATTTGGCACTCTTGGAAGGTGTTCGTTTCAGTCAGTTTGAAATAAATAGCAATGTTTCAAATCTATTGGATGTTGTTTACACTGAAAATAAGACTGATTTGAATGCACTCTCGCAGAGAAAATCAATAGAGATATTAATTAATACGATTAGGGACTACCAGAGAGCTCAAGAAGCTATCACAGCTTATTTCGTTGACAATGCACAAAGCAGAAATACCAGTCTGTCTCTCTCGGAGTATGCTGGTTTTTCAATTTTGGTGGGAGTGATTTTACTTCAGGCATTGTTCATTTTTAGACCCTTGGTAAAATTAGCTGGAGATAATTTTCTCTCCGCAAACAAGGCTTTCGTGAAACTTCAGAAATCTGAGAATCAGCTAAAAATTAATTTCCAGAAGCAGAAGATTATTAACAAGAAATTGTACCTCTCGAGGCAGCAGCTTGAAGAGAAAAATGCGAAGCTGAAAGAATCGGAAGATAAGCTATTGAAGTCTTCTGAAGAGCAAATAAAAATTAACGAGAAGTTGATAGGTGCGCAGGATGAATTGAATGGAGCCTATCGAAAGCTTCAGGATTCAGAAGTGGAAATTAGAGAGCTGGCTGATAAACAACTCCAGGATAACGAAAAACTATTCCTGGCAGAGAAGAAACTGCAAGCTACTCTCGAACTGGAACAGAAGTCGAAAGAGGAACTAAGCAATGCAATCAACTCCTTGAAAGGCGCCCAGTCTCAATTGGTTCACTCGGAAAAGATGGCCTCACTAGGGCAGCTAACGGCTGGTATTGCTCATGAGATCAATAACCCAATTAATTTCATTTCAAGTGGTATGGTATCGCTAAAGATGTCCATTGAATCACTACGAGAAATTGCAGATGAGTACTCTAGAATTGAAGAGGGTGATGATGTAAAGGAAGTCATGGAGAGTGTGAAAGAGCTGAAGGAAGAACACGAGTATGAAGAAATCGTGGATGAGCTGGATGACCTTATAAAGGACGTTAACTATGGTGTAAGTCGAACTATTGAGATTGTTAAAGGATTAAGAGTGTTCTCTAGACTTGATGAGGAAGAGGCCAAAAATGCAAACATCAATGAAAACATAGATGCTACGTTGACGTTGCTGAGAAACAAGACTAAAGATAAAATTAACATTACCAAGCACTACGATGAGTCAATGCACGACATAGAGTGCTACCCGGGACAGTTAAATCAAGTATTCATGAATATCTTGAATAATGCAGTTCAGGCCATGCCAGCGGATAGGGCCGATGCTGAAATTACAATCTATACAGAAGAGTCGGACAATGAAGTCGCCATCAGGATAAAAGATAATGGCGTTGGTATTCCAGACGAGATTAAGGATAGGATATGGGAGCCGTTCTTTACCACGAAGGATGTTGGAGTCGGAACTGGTTTGGGAATGTCGATTACTTACGGAATTATTGAAAAACACGGAGGAAAAATTGAACTAGCAAGTGAGGTAGGTAAAGGGACTGAATTTGCGATTTCTCTTCCTAAAAGGATTTCACCAATAAAGAAAGAAAGCAAAACTGAAGTAGCTGAAAGTAACTGATTAGTTTTACACTTTCCAACTTAGAAATATTGATATTAAATGGAAGAATTAGAACGCGAAGAGACGGCGAGGATACCTAAAGAGAAGAAGTATTCTTTGTTGTATGTTGATGATGAAGCAACCAACCTACGAGTTTTTAAATCTAACTTCAGAAAGTATTTTAACGTCTTCACGACCACCAACCCTCTCGAGGCTGTAGACATTTTGCGTGAAAATGAGATTCAGGTTATTGTGACAGATCAGCGGATGCCAGAGATGACTGGGACTGAACTTCTGGAGCGAATTCTTCCTGATCATCCTGACCTAATCAAAATCATTCTGACGGGCTTCACAGATATCGAAGCGATAAAGGACGGGATTAATAGGTGTGGAATCTACAAGTACATCACGAAGCCCTGGAATTTTGAAGAAATGAAAGGAGTCCTTGAGCGAGGACTTGAATCCTATCAGGAAGCGATCGATAGTGAAGATCACATTCAAGGTCTTGAAGAATCGAATGTCGAGTTGGAAAATAGGGTTCAGGAAAGAACCGAGGAACTTAATAAAATCAATAAAAGACTCATCGATAGCATTCGTTATGCTGGACTACTTCAGCAGTCGATGTTACCAAATGAGCGATATCTGAGTAGACAGTTTTCTGACCATTTCGTGATGTTCGAGACGAAGTACCTCTTTAGTGAAGAGTTCGTTTGGACCACCAGATTGAATTTCAGAACTGAGGACTATACAGTTGTTTCGCTGATCGAATTTGATGGCAAAGGAATAGTTGGAGCTTTGAAGACATTGATAGCTGATTCTGTCCTCAACTACCTGACGCATGATCGTAAGATCTTCCATACAGGAGAGATTATCAACGAGCTAAAGTATGAGTTGGATGCAGCGGGTTCCAATGAGCTGCAATGCGACCTTAAAGTGTCTGTTGCTTTATTTGATCACAATACCAATAAGGTTCAATTTAGTGGAGTTAATCAAGATATGATTATTTTCAATGGCCCGGAGATGATAGTCTTACGAGGAGACCGTACGGACTCATTTGAAGACCTCCTTGCGGAGAAAGTGGACATGTACCCTGGAGCAAGCTACTACATGTTCTCCAACGGGTTCTATAACCAGGAAAACGAAGACGGTGTGAAATTTTCTGTGGAGAAATTCGAGGAAATGCTCAAATCAGTTCAAGACAAAACGTTGGGAGAACAGAAGGGATTTCTGGAAAGTACTATGGAAGGATGGAAAGGTGGAAATAGCTTAAACGATGATATCTCTATCATAGGGTTCAAATTATAGGAGAGAATGGCGGTCAAGGCGAGCAATTACAAGAATTGGTGTACTGAAAATATTAGCCCACAGTCCTGGACAAGAATCTGCTTGAAGTGTGTTGACAAAATTAGGACTAAAGGATATAGTCTGAAGGACATGGAGGAACTGACGGCGACCAATGACATTGACCTGGATACGGAATTGCTTAACGCTCTAAACAAAGCTCTTGAGGAGCTATACGAAACACAGGTTGAGATAAGCCTTCTCGACTTATTCTAAGATTACTTTATTTCAAATCCTAGCACAACAATATCATCTGTCTGTGCTGAATTTCTTGTCCACTTTGCAAAGGTTCTTTCTATTGTTCGTTTTTGCTCAAGCATTGACCCTTCCGAGCTTTCTTCGAGAAGTTTATTGAAGTTCTTGCTCATGAATTTTTTGTCATTCTCGCCACCAAACTGATCTTGGTACCCATCTGATGACATGTATATCTTATCTCCTGGTTCAAGCTGAATAACTTCTTTTCTGAGCTTGGTCATAACCTCTTGTTCGTCTCCCTCAATACCTCCTACCATTAGCCTGGGACTTTTGTAAATGGTCATGTCCTTGCTACCTCTTTTCAACACTCTGAGGGGAGTTCCAGCTCCGGCAAAGTCCATTCTAAGTGTATCAAGGTCAATTACGCAAACACCGATCTCCATTCCGTCTCGGCTTGTGCCTTCATCATGCTCGCTTTGCAGCTCGAACTTTATAACCTTGTCCAGCCTGGAGACAATCTTCTTTGGATCTATGTAATTCTGGTAGTAAATGATGTTAGTCAATTGATTGCTACCCATAATTGACATAATAGCTCCGGGAACACCATGACCAGTACAATCGGCGCAAGCAACAATCATATATTCATTGTTCCCTCTTCTAACACTCTCAAACCAGTAAAAATCTCCTCCGATGATATCCTTAGGCTTGTACATAACAAACGCTTCAGGGAATACCTTTTGAATAGTGGAAAGAGGAGGGAGGGTTGATCTCTGAATCCTCTCGGCATAACTAATACTATCTGTTATCTGCTTGGTGACGTGCTCTAGTTGAGAATTTTGTTTCTCGATTCTTCCCTTCTGATCCTGCAGCTTACTGTTCATCATTTTTTGCTGCTCAATTCTCTTAATCAAAATTTGTGAAGTGGTGGAGAGTTGTTTTGCCAGAGTGCCAACCTCATCTTTTGATCCCTGCGGAATTTCAACTGTCAAGTTTCCTTTTCCAATTTCCTTTGCAGCATTGCTCAGACGTACAATAGGTCTTACGAATACGTTTGCAGCGATCAATGCAAAGATTATTGAAATACCAATCACAGGTAGAACTGCCCATAGGATTTGCTGTCGAATCTTTTGAAGTGGGGCATATGCTTTTTCATTGGAAATACTTAATACAAGCGTCCAATTATTTCCCGCGTAGTCTCGGTAGCCCGTTTCATTTGAGACGAAATAGAGTGTTCCGTCATCTTCGATTCGATTTACCCCAGGCTCTTGCAGCGAACTTACCAAGTCAAATCTCTCGTATGTATCAGCAAGTATTCCTTGTGGATTAGTATTTGAGTACAAGATGAGACCATCTCTATCAATTAGATGAATATCTAACCTTCTCGTACTGTCCTCACTTAGTGAAAAATCACCCACCACACTGAAGAGCTCATCTACAAGAATTCTGCCGACAAGTACACCGATATCTTCTCCCGTAATAATATCATCAACTTTCGACGCAAAATGCATTACTACCCTTCCGACTGATTCCGATTTTGAGATGTCCATCACATAGTCTTCACCCGCTTCAAGGTCCGTCCAATACAAGCCACCACCATGTTGTTTTCCAATAGACAATCTCTTACTGTCCGCCTGCCGAGTCCGGTTCATGTCAAAGAATGAAAAAGAGTAGTATAGATCGCTCAGATTTTCGAGCTCCTGAAGTCTAGTGGTTGTTTCATCAAATCCCAGTCCAGTAATGGTGAAATGGGGGTTCTTCGAGGACATTCTCACGTCATTTAGTCGTGAAAAGATGAATCTCCCGATATCATTACTTACTTCTTCTGCCTGCTGAGTGATGCTCGCGACTATACTCTCTCTGAATGTTTTCTCAACTTGTAGATCGGCAAAAAAGGAGAGAACCGCAGCTGAGAATATTACAAGAGATAAACAAAGTAATGTGAGCTTTGCGTATATGTTCATTTGTTGTGTCGCTTTTTAAAGCACAAAATATTCTTGCCAAATTACTTTTTTCAATCTATAAATCAATGCCCTATTTGGAATAATTAAGCAGGTTTTTATTCGCTTGTTTTATATTAGCACCTACGTCACCCTTAATATACGCTGTTATGAAGGCAATCAAGAGTTTTGCACTTGCCATGCTATTCTTCGCCACATTCTTTTCTCATGGACAGAATCTTACAATTTACAGGAGTACTATGTCTGTTCAGGAAACTGAAGACAAATTTGTAGAATTACTCAACGAGTCTGATTTAGTCTATTTTGAGACCGTGGTTCATGATGAAATTGCTAGCAAAAGAGATCTGAAAATCCCGCCTACCAGGGTTGTTATTTTCGAGGATCCGGAACTGGTAACTAGGCTGATAAAATGCAATCAAACAACTGCATTAGAGATGCCATTGAAAATGCTCATTTGGGAAGAAAATAAAGATGTCTACGTTGGTTTTGTCGACCCCAAATTAATGTCCAAACGATTTCTTTTGGAAGGTTGCGACGATGTACTAGAAGACTTGGCCAGACTCATGGTTAAGCTTGCGAGCAATGTCATTCGCTCGAGCTAATAGGAATCGACCAGGTGATATTGTCCCAGCTAAAATTCAGTGCGGATGATGAGATGGACAATTTCATTTGCTCTTGAAGAGAATCTAGTTTCATTGGTGTAACTCTTAGACGGACTACGTCTAGGGAGTCCTTGTGATTATAGGTACCCCACTGATTCCATTCCTTATTGAAAATGACTTCCCACGAATTTGAATCGGGTATTGTGAAAATGGCATACTTACCCTTGGGCAGACTGAAGGTATCAATCTTGAGATCTCTTTCCGTTGAAAAGGTCGTGGCTTCGTTGGCTCCTGTTCTCCACATTTCACCATACTGTTCCAGATAAGTATCACCAATTCCGAAGATTTTCCTCCCTCTCACACTTGGGCTACTGTATTCAACTCGAAGCATATTAGATCCTATCTGGATGCTATCGATTCGAAGTGGAGAAGGCCTGTTTTCGGGGTTCTCAGAGCAGCTCGTGGTCACGAGCCAAAGACTTAAAATACCGATAGTTATGGATGAATTTGAACAACAAAGTGTCCGAAATTGGGCTAATTCTTTCATTCGAAATAATGCTAACGTATTGAAAAATAGTTGGTTACAAGTTTGGGTACACTATTTGGTATCTTAAAGGCTAAAAATAATAAGCAATATGGGAATCATCGGTATTGATATACCTCAATTAAACGAAGAACAGGATATTGAAGTTGAGGTAAGAGTAAATGGAATCAAAAAGCAATATCACTATAGAGTCGAAATATTTCATTGGGATGACTGTCCCTATCCAACAGAAGATCGCGTGGAATGTATTCGACAGATGGTGAATGGTTATGATTCAAGTTGGGATCTTACCCACTTAGGGTTGCCAACAGAGCAGTACATTCCTATTACCTTCAGAAAAAAGAGAGGTTAAAAAGGAAGGTCGTCATCCTTAGAGAAATCTTCCTTCATCCATTCTGTGTTCGGAGCTTGTTCTGTATCACCGCTAGATGAGGTTGCCTTCTTCTCAATTCTCCATGCCTGAAGGCTGTTAAAGTACTTGATTTCTCCTTTTGGATCTGTCCATTTTCTGCCTTTCAGATTGAAGCTGACAGACACGTCATCACCAGATTCTATGGTGTCTAATTGTTCGCAATTGGCTTGAATCAATTCAAACTTTATGAATTCTGGGTACTGTGGGTTTTCTGCGTACTCAAGAATGAATTCCCGCTTCCTAAACGATTCTTTAATTTCTTGTGTCTCAAATTTTTCAAGAATCTTACCGTCAATGTTCATGGATTATGTTTAACTATTTTACAACTTTGAAGTTCAAGAATAGTATATGACAAGATCAAAACGAAATTTTTTGATTGGTTCGCTAATCTTTTTAATCATAATTGTTTTAATCATCATCGATTTTAATAAAAGGACTACATGGCCGGGGCGCAAAACAAACACGGAGGAGACGAAATAAGTAATAAGATTGATATTTCTAAGATCGATCTAGATAAGGAGCGTGAAAAAATTACCGATTTACCCGGTTTAATTGAGTATGCGCATCACGCTGGTAGTGCAATCATAAAGCCTGAAGACAAGGGACGGATCAAGGGAACCGCAGTTGCAGCCATGCAAGACCAAACTGACCGACAGTTTCGTCAACTCTATGAGCAAATGCAAACATTGATTGAGCAAGCCAAGTATCTAAAAAAGAGAGTGGAGGTATCGGAGAGAATTTATCAAGCCACTGTTCCATTTCAACCTGTGATTGGTAAAATCTATTTTCTCTACAAGAAGAAGGACGCTAATGACCTTCTTTCCATGGTCAGTCCGGATGAATGGGGAAGCAATTTCCCATATGAATCTTTTGAAGCCGAAGTCAGACTTCTCTCTGACCATACCTGGGAAATTGTAAAAGCACAAGAATCAGAGTTTAACTACTAAATTAGGAGGCGATCGTCTATTCTTTGTCTACCACATACCACCAGAAAGGAGACGATGGTCTACCCTTTGTCTACCACATTACACTTTGTTCTTCTTAAAAGATACTTGTTTTGTAACCATAAAGCGTTGTTAATATCTAAACGCTACTTCTCAGTCAAGTATCGTTTTATTGATTCAATCAGAATGAAAGGTGATTCTCTTCTATTTGGAATTTTAGTATTTACTAGTGTCTTCTGGTTTGGTTGCTCATCCAATTCGGAATCACCAATAATTGATTGTTCCTTATCGGGCCTTGTACTAATGGTAGTTAATCAGACCGCTTCTGATTGCGCAGATCCTGGGAGTCTTACAGTACAAGCTTCGGGCGGAACATCCCCCTATCAGTATAGTGCTGATGGAATTGATTTTCAAACATCGGAGACGTTGGGTTCGCTATTTGCAGGCTCGTTCACTTTGATAGTTAGAGATGCTAATGGATGCACTGCAAGTACCAAAGCAGTCGTAGAGACTGCAGCTGGTTCAGTTTCTGTAGAAGTTGATTTCACAAGTCCAGATTGTGGGTCTGACAATGGTACGATTACGGTCTCAGCTGTGGGAGGAAGTTCTCCATATATGTTTTCGTTGAATGGTGGTACGCCACAGCCTTCTAACACTTTCATTGGAGTAATAAATGGGTCTAATACGGTATCAGTCAATGATGCCAACAATTGTGAGGTAGAACGAACAATTGCTGTTACAACTGGACTCTCACTGTCCAATGACATCATGCCAATCATCCAATCTAACTGTTCTGTTACAGGCTGCCATGATGGATCGAGGTCGCCAGATTTGCGTACCAGCGCAGGGATAGTGACGAGCTCCACAAGAATTAAAGCACGAACAAGTGCTGGAACTATGCCGCCTGCCGGAAGGTCGAATTTGTCTCAAGAAGACATTGCCAAGATTGCATGCTGGGTTGATGATGGAGCACCCGAATCATAAAAATTAAAATTGTAGAAAAATATGAAGAATATTTCGTTAGTCGTCCTTGTACTGTTTCTAAGTGTATTTATTGGTTGCTCAGATAACTCTGAAGACACAGCTGTAGACTGTGCGAACTCTGATATCGCAGTTTCTGTATCGGAAACGACACCTGCAGATTGTGATGTTCAAGGATCAATTGAAGTCAATGGGACGGGAGGTACTTCACCGTACTCCTACAGCATTGACGAAACTACCTTTCAAAACTCCGCAACTTTTTCAAACCTGTCGGCTGGGTCTTATACTATTACCGTCAAGGATAGTGATGGATGCACAGCTACAGTTGAAGCCACTGTTAGTGTAGGTCCAAGCGGAATTACACTGAATTTGTCCTCTTCGGAGTCTGATTGCGGAAACGAAACAGGAACTATTTCTGCTACAGCAACAGGAGGAAATAGTGTCTATACATTCTCTTTAGATGGAGGTATGTCACAAGACTCTGGGGAGTTTGACGGTGTTTCCAACGGAAGTCACGAGGTTGTTGTCACGGACGGTGAAGGATGCTCCGCAACGCAGTCGATTGTAGTAACCACGGCCGTCTCCTGGACAGGAGATATTATGCCAATCATAAATTCTAATTGCGCAGTGTCCGGTTGTCACAATGGAGATAATTCGTCAATTCCAAACTGGACGGATCTCAGTACGGTTCAGGCAAACGCATCCAATATCAAAAGACGTACTGGTGATAAGAGCATGCCGCAAGCAGGCTCAGGTCTGACTTTAACAGATGATGAGATTGAACTTATTGCGTGCTGGGTAGACGATGGAGCAAGAAATAACTAAACTAGTATGATAAAAATTGTAAGCTACTTTCTCTTCTTCTTGATTTGCTGTTTTTCCTATGGGCAAAAACTCAAAGCTGCCGAATCAAGCATTCGATTCTATTCTAAGGCTCCAATCGAAGATATTGAAGCTACAAATGCTGGAGCTTCAAGCATCGTTGATGTTGACTCCAAATCATTTGTATTTGTGGTTCCTGTCAAAGAATTCTCTTTCCGTAAGAAATTGATGCAGGAACACTTCAATGAAAACTACCTTGAGTCGGACAAATATCCCAAGGCAATTTTTAAGGGAAAAATCAAGAATTGGAATGGAGAAAAGGGAGGTTTTTCAGCAACAGCGGAGGGTGAAATGTCACTTCATGGAGTCGAAAAGCAAGTTTCAATTGATGGACAGATTATTTATGATGATACTGGAATGACAATCTCTGCCGTTTTTCCAATAAAATTGGAAGACTATAAAATCAAGATTCCTAAAGCAGTTTTTTATAACATAGCAGAAGTGGTTGAAGTAACCATTTCTTTTCAATACAAACTTTATGAACAGGATTAAAATTTCGTTTATCATTTTTTTGCTTTCATTTTCAGCTTTCTCTCAGGATGAGTTGTTGGAATTACTAGAGGGCGATTCTCCGGACAATAAAGACTATGCGAGCGCAACTTTTAAAAGCACTCGACTTATTAACGGTCATTCTGTAGAAGTGCGCAGTAAGCGTGTTTTAGAATTTATTATCAGCCACCGATTTGGTACGATTAACTCTGGTTACAAGCAGTTTTGGGGCTTAGACAACTCAAGTATTCGACTGGCTCTAGAATATGGTTTGACAGATAATTTGAATATAGGTTTAGGAAGAGCATCCTTCAATAAAGTGATCGATGCTTTTTTGAAATACAGATTTGCAAGACAGTCAGATTCCTTCCCGGTGACCATTTCGGGATTTGGAAGCTTTGCTAGAAAAACGATTGAGCAAATGGGATTGGAAGGTAAAGACCGAAACTATTACACCGGACAAATTCTAATAGCTCGAAAGTTTAGCCCAAACTTTAGTCTTCAGGTGATGCCGGTAGTAATCCAACGGAACCTTGTGCCAACTCGACGAGATGCTAACTTGTTGTTTGCGCTTGGGCTGGGAGGTAGGTATAAGCTATCCAATCGATTGGCGATCAATGCGGAATACTACCCCCAGTTCACGGAGTTTTCCAATACCTTCCAGAACTCCTTTGCCGTTGGTGTTGACATTGAGACGGGAGGTCATGTCTTTCAATTGCATTTAACTAACGCCGAGCAAATGAACGAACAAGGATTCATTGGTGGGACAACAGATGATTTTTTTGATGGAGATATCCACTATGGATTCAATATATCAAGAGTGTTTGATCTTAAGCCGAAGAGGTCAGGTGATTAGATTGTTGCTCTAAAGGAGATTAGCAAGTTTCTACCTGGCGCACTTATACCAGAGGTGTATGGCCTGTAGTGCTTGTCCAAGATATTCTCCAATGCGACGTTTGCCTTTAGAAAATCATTTATTTGATAGCTCCCTTTCAAGTTTAGGGTGAGCCAACTCGGAGTACCTTCATTTGTGTACAAGTAGGGTTTTCTGTCAAATTCTGAAGAGGGGATTGCAGAAGGCTTCTTACTCCCGTTATAGTCTACGTAAAAAGCAGACCTTAATTTCTTCTTTTTATAGATCAAGGAGAACTTTCCGAAAATGGGAGTGGAATGTCTAAGCGGTTCATTGTTGGTGATGTCTTCTCCCTCAGTAATGGTAATGGTTTTTTCGATAGCAAACGACTCAGAAATTTCGGCTTGAAGTATCAGACTCCCTCCGTAGATGTTGGCTTTGGAAGCATTGACTTTCGCAAAGATATCAAGTCCATGTAACTGACTGTTTCCATTAATGGTAAACGGCCCATCAACAATGGCATCAAACAGCCGACTATAGAAGCCAACAATTCGAACCATTGACTTATCCGATTTCCTTTCCAGGGACAGTTCGTTGCTGATGGAGTACTCAGGTTTTAAATCAGGGTTGGGAACTGTGATGCTGTTTCCTACCTCGAAGACTTTCCCCACATCATCAATGTTGGGAGATCGAAATCCAGACGAAACATTATAGCTTAGCTTATAGTCTTCGGTCGGATTCCAAGCCAAGCCAAACGAACCGTTTGCGGATACATTGTCAAGCGAGATGGTTGCTGCGGCATTCGATAGTGCCGTGGAGTCCGTAGTGGTGGCTGAAAGTTTAATAACATTAAGACGAGCTCCAGCATTAAGTACAAGTTTATCCGAAAGGTTATGAGCCAAGCTGGCGTACACTGCCGTTGACGAATAGTCGCTACCACCATTTGGGTACCTACTTGCAGTGCTGGTAATTTCATCTGTTTCAAGGTTTCTCCTAAAAGCACCAGACCTCACATCGTTGTAGAAAAAATCGACCCCATAGTAGATACTTGATCTGGTGAATTCTTTGTCAAAGTCAAATGCTAAGGAATACATATCCACATTCTCCGTACGTGTTCGCAGACGATCGTCACCAAAACCTCTGTCGTTTCTACTTTCCTCAAATTTTTGATACGCCACTGTTACTTTCGCCTGATCGAACAGTCGATGAGAGGCGTAGTAATTCAATTTGAGATTATGCATTTGCCATTTTTGAGGACCATAGTACCACTCTGCAGCTTCGAGTGAATCTGTATCACCAATTGTTTCTGTAAGGTTATCGTAGCGAGGAATATCAGTCGTTGTGCTAAAGTAGAAACCGTAGCCTAAATCCATGTTTTCACCCAAACGAACCTTTGCCTTACTTATGGTATTGAGCAGGTCATACCCCGAAAACTTCTGAACATTCACATCATCGTTGGAAATTAACTGATCCGTTCCATTGATTCGTCTTACAAAAAACTTACGCTCAAATTCTCCTTCATATCCTCCAGTCCTGTTTCCGCCGGATCTCAAATCATCGAATGAAGTGTAGGTAGTTGAATGAAAGAAGGTGAATTTTTGCTTTGATAGTGATAGATCGAAATGGCCTGTTTTTTCGTTGGCAGCTGAAGAATATCGGGTCATTAAATTTCCAGTAACGATTTGATTTTGATTGGAAGACCACTTGGGGTCGACCGTATGAAAATCCATGACTCCACCAAGAGCATCGCTACCGTAAATGACCGATCCAGGACCAAATATAACCTCAGAACTTGCCAGCGCATTTGGATCGATGTTAATAACATTTTGCAAATTGCCACTTCGAAAAATAGCGTTGTTCATCCTCACTCCATCTACTACCAATAGAACGGAATTTGCTGCGAAACCACGAAGTTTTGGGCTTCCCCCACCTAACTGACTTTTTTGTACAAATACCTGACCAGTGCCCGAAAGCATGTCCGCTGCAGTCTGCGGATTTTGAAACTCAATGGTCTTTCGATTTACAGACAAGATTTTCTGTGAGACGCTCTCTTCCTCCTGTTCCCATTTGTTTGCGGAGATAACCACTTCGGAAAAACTCACAATTTTTTCAGTCAATGCAATCTGTATTTTAGAACCTACATACGCCAACGATTTTTCGTAGTATGAGGGATGTTGAAGGAAGATTAACCCACTTGGAAATTCAGATATGTCAGCTACTCCATTCTCATCGGAATACGCCAGGTTTGACTTGTTTTCATGGTAGATGAAAACATCCGAAATGGGCTTGTTTGTTGTTTCATCTTTGATTGAAATAGTCTGACCTTTGGTAAAGAAGAAAAATGTTGCAATAAGTATTGAGAATGTAGTCCTTAATTTCATTCAGTAACTTAATTTGGTCGCAATATTAAAGCTTTTTGATAAGCAAAAATTGAGCCGACAATGCCGATTCAAAATTCATTTTATAACAATAAACCATGGTACTTTTTTAATGCCCATATGGAGACAATAATTCCTTCTCTTTTTTATAAAGTAAAGGGGATCGAGTATGAGCGGGAGCGCCTTGAGTTGGTGGATGGAGATTTTTTGGACGTTGATTGGATCAAGAAAGGAAACAAGCGGCTACTTGTCCTTAGTCACGGGCTTGAGGGAAGTTCACAACGGCATTATATTCAGAGACCGGCCAAGTATTTTTCAAAAAAAGGTTGGGATATTTTAGCATGGAATAACAGGAGTTGTAGCGGTGAAATGAACCGACTTCCAAGGTTCTACCACCATGGAGCTACTGAGGATATTGCCACTGTAATTGAGCGAGGACTTGAGGATGGATACGAGGAAGTGGTGTTGATGGGATATTCGATGGGTGGCGGAATGCAACAAAAATACCTCGGTGAGCGAATGGTGGATTCAAGGATAAAGGGTGCCATTTCTTTTTCTGTCCCTTGCAATGTAAAGGATAGCGCAGAACAATTGGGGATGAAGGGGAACCAAAAATATGAGCGAAGATTTATAAAGAAACTGAAAGAGAAGATTGTTGAAAAGTCGAAAATCATGGAATTGGATATTGCTGGTATTGAGCAAGTCAAGACCTTTCCACAATTTGATGAAAGATTCACACTTAGGTTGTTTCCGGGCTACAAAGATGCTGATGACTTTTATGAGAAAATTACCAGTGATCAATTTTTGGATAAGATCACGGTTCCACTACTCATAGTAAATGCTGAGAATGATCCTATGTTGGGTGAAAAATGCTATCCAATTGAGCTCGCGAGAAAGAGCGATTTGATTCACCTTGAAGTACCAAAAAAAGGGGGGCATGTTGGATTTACAGATAGGAAAGATTTTAGCTACATGGAGTCTGCTGCTGATAAATTCATAGAAGAAGTCATTTTAAAACCATAAGCCCACAAAAGAATCAGGTTATTCACAAACTCAAATCTCTAGCTCACAAAGCACTTCTTTTATAGTGCAAAACCTTTAAGTCTCTTTAGATAAATTATTAACTAAAGCTGACTACTATGGGAAATCACCGGTACCGAACTAATAGAAAAAAATCAGATCAACTACGAAGGCATACTACTGGCATACTGCTAGTCTTACTCTTAATTACCCAAGGCTTTTCTCAATCTATTGACCTGGAAGGTGTCAGTAAGACGGGATTTAAGGGTCTGCGAAATATTGGAAATAGTGGATACTATGTTCAATATATGGAGACCGTGATAGAAGGAAAGAGGGCATTCCAAAAGGTGCATCTATCTCTACTTGATAATGATCTGAAAGTTACTTCTGACTTCCGAGTGCCAGTGAGAGAAACTGAGACTGTCGAGAATGTTGGCTACAATGGAGGTAAGTTCATGCTGATTTCAAGTAGTAACATAAAGCGTACAAGAACGCTAACCACCGTCGACAGAGAGGGCAATGTGATAGCCACTAAAAATTTCGACAAAGTATTGAGAAGACTGTTGGAAAAGCCAGCAGTTATTTTGCCCTATGGAGATTCTGATTTTGTAGTCATAAACTATCTAAAGGAAAAGAAAGTAGGTTATAGTGTTGAGCGTTACGACAGTAATCTTGAGATGAAATACTCCACTGTCGTTATTCCTGACAAGAAGAAATTGTACCCCGTAGACTTCTTCATAGCTGACAATCAGATGTATGTGTTGGAATTTCTAACCCCCGATTTTTCTGATTATTTCGAATATCATCTTGCTTCATATGATATAGAAACAGGAGCGGAAAAATTTAAAGTCCAACTTAAGAATGAAGAAAGTAAAGCTTCTGGGTTTGCAACATTTATCAAGCCAGCAAAAGGTGGGGGTGTAATTACGGGCGGAATGTTCTTTTATGGAAACAAAGCACAGGGTGAGGGGTCCAATGGATTTTTTGCTTCTACAATCAGCAAAGATGGTACTCCTAAATTCACTTTTGTTGATTGGAAGGAAGTAAAAAAGCTACTGAAGGATAAGAGTGCAGGTTTCTTTGGAGGAGTCACTAGGACATTTATGCATGATATTGTGGTAAATGATGATGGCTCGTTTACCCTGGTGGGTGAAAACTATCGGGAAGGATTGGCTTCCATGGCTGGGGAAAAGAAAGGCGCGATGGCTAAAATTGGAGGTCTTACAAGTGGCAATACAGACATTGCCATAACAGTTGCAGATTATGCACTAATGGATTTTTCTGCGAGCGTTGAATTCACTGGAATTAGAAAACTCAATGAGGCCGAATGCATAACAGTAATCAAATCGTCAACTGAAAAGGACCAGGCACCTTACAAGGGGCAAAAGGAAATATTGAATGTTGCGAATATTTTGAATAACCAGGGTTATTTCCCCTATCGTTTCACGATGGAACAGGGAGAAGATAAATATCTCGTTAGTGTTCTTAAGTACGAGCCTCAGATCAAAGAACTCTTGTACTTCACCAAATTGAATTCAGCAACACTTGATACAGTTTCGGTTGAGATAACTAGCTCAGAGCTAAGATACGTACGCGGAATCATGGATGGAATGGTAGGAAAACTTGGAGGATTAGGAAAACTTGCTAAAAAAGGCAATAAGAATAATGTGGCGAACGAGTTTGTTCAAAAGCGTTCGGATGATCCATTTGATTATCGAGCGAAGGCGCAAAATACG
Organism: Cyclobacteriaceae bacterium; assembly: GCA_039961455.1. Taxonomy (GTDB): domain Bacteria; phylum Bacteroidota; class Bacteroidia; order Cytophagales; family Cyclobacteriaceae; genus Ekhidna. Next base: position 34,927 of record JBDVJN010000095.1, read on the forward strand.
CGTATCATTCCTTCCAACGTGCCAGGTAAAATTGTCATGTATGACTTCATACCTGTAGAGGACCCTAATGACAAAAGAAAAGGTTTGGGAAAATTGATGGCGATGAAAGGAATGCTACGCGTATCCTACGTCGATATGCCCAAATAAAGATCAGTTGTAGTATGAAGCTGTTTTCCGAAGACTTTCTGGGCCCCTCGTTCAGCTTTGGAGACCAGAGGTAGCCCGAAAGTACTCTCCCGAATTTTTTCGGGAGGGTTACTTTCAAGGGGTTTTTGCATTAATCATCAAACATTCTCGACTTCATTAACACCTCTACGAAAATTCACAACTATGAAAAGCATTCACCTCATCTCAATTGATTTGAAAAAAATCATATCAAAAAGCACACTGGTACAAGATTTTTGTAGGGAGGGACTCCTCATGCTTCTGTTTTTTGTTGTTAGCATAGGGCAATCACAAACGCTCCAGTTTGCGAATGGCATTGGCAGTGATAATACTGATTATGCTCGGAGCGTCGCTGTTGACCACAACGGAAACGTAATAAGTGTTGGATATCACAGAAGTACGATTGACCTTGATCCTGGCGCTGGTACAGCAAATTTCACAGCTGGAGAGTGGGATGGTTTTGTTACCAAGGTAGACGCAAATGGCGACTACCTTTGGGGGTTTACACTTGGGCAGACTGGTGCGAGTTCACCGGATGGTGTAAATGGAGTCGCTGTGGATGCAATCGGCAATATCTACATTACAGGTTTGTTTCAGGGAACCGTCGATTTTGACCCTTCATCTGGTGTATTTAATCTCACGTCATTTCCAGGATTTAGTGCAGATGCATTTTGGGCCAAGTATGACGCAAACGGAAATTTTTTAAATGCCTACGCCTGGGGAGGTTCTGGTTATGATCAAGGGAATGACATCGAAGTATCCTCTAGTGGAGAAGTATACATTATTGGCGATTTTGAATCGACCGTTGATTTCGCACCAAGTGCAGCAACCATCAACAGGACATCCAATGGAGGGCACGATGTATTCATTGCTCGATACAATGCCTCATACTTATTGAATTTCATTGTAACGGTTGGGAGTAGTAACACTTCGATTTTCACCGATCACGGATCGGGCTTGGATGTTGATGTTTCAGGAAATGTTTACGTGTCCGGATTTTTTGAAGGAACAATGAACATGAATCCCAATGGGACAACAACAAATATTTCCTCAAGTGGTGGCTCTCGAGACGCTTTCGCTGCTAAATACACGGGCGGAGAATTGCTACTTTGGGCAAAGGCACTAGGCGGTGGCAACATAGATTTGGCTAATGACTGCGCTGCTGATGCAGCAGGTAACCTGTATATAACTGGTAACTATAGAGGAAGTGTAAATTTTAATCCTGGAGGGACCTCAAACATACTTTCGACAGTGCCATCTAGCAACGCGGATATTTACGTAAGTAAGTACGATGAGGTCGGAGACAACGTTTGGGCATTTAGGTTAGGAGGAAGCCTCGGTCTGGATGAAGGTAGAGCAATTGTGCAAAGTGGAACTTCGATCTACATAGCCGGGAACTTCAGTGGGACGAATATCAGTTTGAATCCGGCTGGAGGAGACCTTGTGACATCTTCAGGAGGAATAAATGGATTTCTTGGAGCCTATGACCTCTCAGGTAACCACATTTGGTCTGGAGCAATAACTGGAGGCTCTCTTCAGATGTACAGTATCGATGCCAATTCCAATGATGATGTAAGCATAGCTGGGCAATTTGGCTTGACTTTCGACTTTGACATGCAAGCAGGTGTTTCTAACCTAACCTCTGTCGGAGGTTCTGATGCTTTTGCAGCAAAATATAAGTCGAATTGTATCCCAGCAGCTCCTGTGCCAGATCTAGCAACGCTTGCAGATGTTACTGAGGAGTGTTCCTCCACACCTACGGCCCCCACGGCCACTAACATTTGTGGGGATTCTTTCGTGGGCTCCTCCAATGTTTCTTTTCCGATCACTGCAAGAGGAACGACAGTAGTAACATGGACTTACGACGATGGTCAGGGTAATGTGAGTACACAAAACCAGAATGTAATAATTAGCAACATTGACACAGATGGCGACGGTTTGGGAGACTCGTGTGAAAATGACGACGACAATGACGGAATAGATGATCCTGCTGATGTAGACCCTATAAATCCGTATGCATGTCAAGATGCTGATGGAGACGGCTGTGATGATTGTTCGATTGGAGTAGATGGGTTTGGTCCATTGGCTGATAATGTCCCTGCCAACGACGGTTTAGATACGGATGGAGATGGTGAATGCAACTCTAGCGATACTGATGATGATGGAGATGGAGTGGTGGATACCGCTGATGCGGATCCCTTGAACCCAAATGTTTGTCAGGATTTGGATGCGGATGGCTGCGACGATTGTGCGTCAGGGAATAATGACCCCGCGGCAGATGGTATCGATACAGACGCGGATGGTATATGTGATAGTGGTGACCCCGACGATGACAATGATGGTGTTAATGATCCGATTGACTTAGATCCTGTCAACCCGAATGTATGTCAGGATGCTGATGGAGATGGCTGTGATGATTGTTCGATTGGAGTTGATGGATTTGGTTCATTAGCGGATAATGTCCCAGCCAATGATGGTGCAGATACCGACGCAGATGGTCTGTGTGATTTTGGAGATACAGATGATGACGGAGATGGAGTAGTTGATGTGAACGATACAGATCCCTTGAATCCAAATCTGTGTCAGGATGTTGATGGAGATGGCTGCGATGATTGCTCGTCAGGTGTCAACGATCCGAATTCAGATGGTACAGATACCGATGCGGACGGCCTCTGTGATTTTGGGGATGATGATGATGATAATGACGGAATCCCTGACATCAACGATGTTGCTCCCTTGAACCCAAACTTATGCCAGGATATTGATGGAGATGGCTGTGATGATTGTTCCTCTGGTGTTAATGATCCTGCATCTGACGGAATCGATACTGATGGTGATGGTCTTTGCGACAGCGGTGATGATGATGACGACAACGATGGGTGTTTAGATATTGAGGATGGGTCTCCACTCACGAATAGTGCTGATACCGATGGCGATGGCGATGGAAATGATTGTGATTTAGACGATGACAATGATGGAGTCAATGATGCGATCGATATTGAGCCGCTGAACCCCAATCTGTGTGGGGATGCTGATGCAGATGGTTGTGATGATTGCTTGACCGGTACTGATGGATTTGGCCCCTTGCCTGATAATATCGGTGATGTGAATGCTCCTGTACCCGATCAGCCTAACCTGATGGACGTAGTAGAACAATGCATCATAAATTCTCTCGTTGCTCCAACCGCAACAGATGACTGCTCAGGAATGATTGTTGCAATTCCTGATGTAGTATTTCCGCTTCAAATTCAAGGCACAAGTATTGTCACATGGACCTACATTGATGGAAATGGAAATTCTTCAATGCAAACTCAGAACATTACAATTCAGGATACAACTGAACCTATACCAGATGAAGCATCCCTTCCAGATGTGCAAGGAGTTTGTTCAGTTAATGTGATTATTCCACCAACTGCAACAGACAACTGTCTTGGAACAGTACTGGGATCTACCAATGATCCGCTTAGTTACTCTGAGCAAGGAACATTTGTAATAACCTGGACATTTGATGATGGAAACGGGAACACTTCAACTCAACCACAAAATGTGATAGTTAAGGATGAGTTTAGCCCGACACCTAATCTTATCCTATCTGATTTGAATGGTGAATGTTCGGTGCCAGCTCCAGTTGCTCCCACAGCATCAGATAACTGTGAAGGCACTGTCACAGGAACTGCAAACGTAGCATTTCCGATCACTGAAATAGGGGTTACAATGATTACCTGGACTTATGACGATGGAAATGGAAACACATCGACACAAATTCAAAGTGCGACTGTATCAGATGGATCTGCGCCAGTTGCTGATCTTAATAGTCTAACAGATCTCACTGGATCATGTTCTGTAGATTCACCAACTATCCCAACTGCCACAGATAACTGTTCAGGGATAATTCAAGGGATTTCTGATGTCACGTTTCCAATTGAAACAGAAGGAACTACAGTGATAACATGGACATATGATGATGGAAACGGAAATACTTCAACGCAGACGCAGAATGTAATTGTAAACGACGTGACAGCTCCCGCACCTGTTGCCGAATCCCTGCCTGACGTAACCAATGAATGTTCGGTGGAAGATCTTGCCAAACCCTCAGCAACAGACAATTGCTCTGGAATCATCACTGGCACTACTAACCTTACACTACCGATAGAGACCGAAGGGGTCACAATCGTTATCTGGACCTTTGAAGATGCCGAAGGCAATACTTCCACACAGGCCCAAAATGTTATTATTACTCCGATTGATAAAAGTGTCTTTCAAATTGGCACTGAATTAACTGCTCCGGCAGGTTACACTTATCAATGGATTAACTGTGGTGACGGTAGTATTATTCAGGATGAAACAAGCCAAAGTTTTACCGCGACAACCTCTGGAACATATGCCGTTAAAATTAGCAATGGAACGTGCTCGGTCACATCAGAGTGTACCGAAATAGTTATCACTGCTATCGATAGGTCTGTTGATGAATTGGGTATTTCTATCTATCCAAACCCTACCCAGGAACTCATGAGGGTAGACTCTGACAAAAGCCTCATTGTCCATATTTTTGGTATGAATGGAAAATTGACTTTAAAAGGTATTGTGTCCAAGGCCGAACCGCTGGATATTCAATCACTAGGTAGTGGTCAGTACTTAGTACAGCTTCTAGATGAAGGAAATCTTGTTTACACAGGGAAGTTATTAAAGACTAACTAAGGCAGCTCCGATATAATCGGACATAAGGCACCTGTCAAGGACGGGTGTTTTTTTATGTCTGTGTGATGCTCATTTAGAAAAGATGTCATTCACAAACAAATTCTGTTGATTACAAATTCATGCTTTGAAGCCTATGAAAATCACTGCTTTTTTGGGATACTATTTAAACAAGCTGAATAAAAATGAAACGATTAAAAAACTTAGCACTCATTCCAGGAATGATTGTTATGGCTGGACTACTCTCTTGCTCAAAAGATGATGGTGATAGCGCTTCGGGGGTTGAAATCACTTTCGATGGGAAAACGTACACTATGGTGGCGGGACGATCAGAAGATTATGGCCCTTCCAACCCTGCCGATGATTCTAGTAGCGACACACACTACAACTTCGACTTGACAGTAGCCGATGCGGCTTTTGTGCAAGTAACTGATACTGATGGTGATATTGAGTTTCGTGCAGGCAGTGACATGACTTTTGGAGTATATGTAGAATTGTTCTCCCCAGGAACGTCTGCCTTTCAGGTAGGTACTTTTAACTTTGTTGATGGTGAACAATCAGAAGTATTATCCTCGATTGAGGGAAAATTCTTCTTTTCTGCAGCTGAAGTATTTATGCCAACTGGCGGGGTAGATTCCGATGGAGATCCAGAATTTAATGAGTATGAGGCAACAGGAGGCACTGTTACAGTAACTGGATCTGCACCAACAGATTTTGTGATCACCTACAATTTACAATTCGCTGGAGGAAAGACTTTAACTGGAACGTATAGCGGAGACTTTGTTTTTTCAGATGAAAATGACGCAGGATAACAGAACCAGCTTAGAAATCGAGCGACTCCATAACGGGGTCGCTTTTTTCTTATTTACTATCTTGTCAGAAGGAATATTTTCCATCAAAAGATATAGATGTATAAGCAGATTCTAAATATTTTTTTTATCCTCTTATCAATCAGCTTTAGTTACGCTAATCCAGACAGTCTCAATCAAGCTTTAAGCCAAGCAGCTGACCCCATACAGCGTGTTGATATTCTGAATGAACTTTCGTCTTTCCAACTTGATTACAGTTTTAAAAAAAGCGTTAACTATGGATTGGAAGCACTTGAACTGAGTAAGGAGATACATTATCTCCGTGGCGAAGGAATTGCCAATCTAAATCTTGGTCACACGTATTGGATTAACGCCTTCTACTCTGTAGCGCTTACGCATCTAACCGCTTCAACAAAAATATTTACAGAGCTTGATGACACTGCCAAGCTTGCCGAATCCAATCGCCTAACGGGACTGTTGTTTTTCTTTCTAGTAGAGAAGGATAGTGCAGCAAAATACCTCAACATGGCAAGGACTCTCTACACTTATGTTCAAGATTCAGTGACACTTGCACTGGTTCTAACGGAGCTCAGTTTTTTGTATGAGATTGTAGGAAATACTGAGGAATCTAATATTATGGCGGTCGAAGCTCACGCCATTAAGGTGACTGGGGAGTCTCTACGAGCACAATACGATACATGGATGGGATCTGGTCATAAAGGTCAGGCATATCAGAATAAACTAATTATCCACTCTCAGATGCCCAGGAGTCGTGAGAGATATGAAAACGGACGGAGGAATAAAAATCTATATGAAGTGGCTAAGGCATCTTCTGAAATTGGAAGCCTCTTCGAAATTCTTGAGGACTACGATAGCGCTGTTTGGTACTATCAGATTTCATTAGGTATCTATGATTTCCTGAAAGAGGAGAGGGGGAAATCAAATGAACTGGTACATATTGCTGAATGCCACATGTTTCAGGGAAATTTGTCAAAAGCCAAACCTCTGTTTGAGGAAACTTATGTGATTTCTTTGAAAGAAGAGAATCATCCAAGAGCTGGGGTGGCTCTCGATTATCTTGGTAAAATTGCATTGAGCGAAAACCGATTTGACAAGGCACTTCTTTACTTTGGTAACGCTTTGATACTATCAGATACGCTAGGGCATTTGATTGATGTTGTGAGGTTTAATAGGAGACTCTCAGATACGTATCGATCTATGGGTAAGTATGATCGTGCTATCGAGACTGCCAATCGTTCTTATCTGATCGCGAAAGAAATGGGATCGCTCAGTCACAGTACTTGGGGCGCAGAAAAGGTTTTTTTAGCCCATAAAGAATCTAAAAACTTTGAAAAAGCTCTTGAATACTTAACTATTTACAATGACCTTTCTATTCAAAGGGAAAAAAATGTTCTTAGCAGGGAGAACCTTCAATTCCAATCAATGTTTGAGCTCAATGAAAAAGCGGGGGAAATTGACCTTTTGAATCAACAAAATGATGTAAGGCAATCCAAAATTGACTTACAACGATCATATCTTGTTTCTGCTATTTTGGGGGTTCTTATTGTGCTGGTCTTTGCAATTGTTTTTTACAATAGAGCAAGAATAATAAGAAATCTCAATAGAAAAGTGTCAAATCAAAATACTTCCCTGCAATCGATGAATCGGGAGAAGGAAGTATTGCTAAAGGAGATTCATCATCGAGTGAAAAACAATCTCCAAATGATTAGCAGTTTACTGGGTATGCAGAAAAGACGAGTTGAGGAGTCTAGCACCAAATTGCTATTCAGTTACACTCAAAATCGCCTAAAATCAATGGGACTTATTCATGAGCATTTGTACAAGAGTGATACTTTGTCCACCATTTTTCTCAAACCCTATATAGAAGATCTGGTGGGCTCAGTTCTGGATTCCTTTTGTGATCAATCGAAACCAACTACTACACTGAATATTCCGGAATATGAGGTGGATATCGACACTGCTATTTCCTTAGGCTTGATGGTTAACGAACTTGTGACGAATGCAGTTAAATATGCTTTTGTTGATAATAATCAACCGGAGTTAGAGATTTCAATCCGGGAGGATGAGAAAATTTTGAAGTTGACAGTAGGAGACAATGGACCAGGTGGAACAATTGCTCAGACTGGATTTGGGTGGACGATCATAAACAGTATGGTTGAGAACCTTTCGGGATCCGTTGAATTGAAAAATCGGAATGGACTTACGGTATCTATTCTGCTGAAAGACTATAAACTTAGTGCCTAGTTTTCACGATATTCTTCTCAGAATCCTGTTAACATCATCCTTGTAGCTCCTACTAATGGGAATGTTTGTTTCACCAATGAAGACATAATCACTGTCCAAACCTGTTATGTTTTCAACATTGACCACGTAAGACCTGTGGATCCGAAGAAAGGATGGATTTCTAAGTTTGTTGGAAATGTTGTTAAGGTTGCCAGATAGAAAGTATTCTTTTTCTGTGGTAACAAACTTGCTATAACTACCTTCTGCTTGCAGGTAATTGATGTTTTCTATGGGAACCTTGTCGAATTTTTTTCCACATTTTAGAAAGATAAAAGGTGTGTTAGCAGCTTCGCTGACTAGTACATCGTTGCAATGGTTGCTAAATGCCAACTCTATTGCTATGATGACATCCTTATCGTCATAAGGTTTTGTTAGGAAGGAGGCAGGCTTGGTTTTGAAAGCCCTATCAACCGTTGACTTGTCCGAATTAGCTGTTAGGTAGACCACAGGAACTTTTAGTTTTGGAGTTATCTCCTCAACGAAATCTATACCATCGTCCCCTCCTTTGAGGTTGATGTCAACTAGCAATATGTCAGGCTCATCGTTTTCAATTGATGCCCTTGCTTCCATTTTATTTTTAGCGCAAGATGTCACGGCCATGCCCTGATCAGAAATTATCTCGCTCAAATCCTGCGCGGTAATAGGATTATCTTCAATGATTAGAACTTTGATTTTCAATTTTCGATGTGTTGTAGCTTTGGTTGATAGTCGGCGATTTTTATTGTTGTACGATAGCCTGATGGTGTCATTTCAGTCTCCATGGTTCCTGACATACTTTCAAGTAAAGTATTTATGATGGTATGTCCAAATCCTGATTTAATTTCTTTTTTTACAATTCCCTGGCCATTGTCTCCTACCAGTATGACCAATTTATCCTCCGTTTCTTGGATGCTGATAGATAAAACAGGTTGGTCAACATCGTGAAATCCATACTTGATACTGTTGGTGACGAGTTCATTCAAAATCAAACCAATAGGTATTGCAACGTCGATATTCACCTTCAATTCTTGAATGTCAATTTGTGTTTGTACCTCGGACCCTTTGTGCAATGATTGGATTAGTATCTCTATCAAATCGATCGTATAAGCCCTTAAGTTAATTTTTGAAAAATCCTCATGCTTGTATAAATGCTCATGAATTAAACCAATTGACTTTACTCGATTTTTTGTGAGAGCCAAGGCATCCTTTTCAGCAGCTGTCTTGAGTCTTCGTTGCTGCATATTTAGAAGACTGCTAATCATTTGTAGGTTGTTCTTGACTCTGTGGTGGACTTCTTTTAGAAGTGTTTCGTTTTCGAGATTTCGTTTATTCAGGTCTGAAGTCCGTTCTTTTACTTGACTTTGCAGTTTTTCCGTATACTCCGACTGGAGCCTTTCGTTGATTTTAAGCTGATCAATCAGTTCGGACTGTGCAAGTTGTCTTGCTTTTTGAATTAGATTAACCCTCACCGAAATGCCGATCGAGAGAATGAATACGTCAAGCAGAAGTCCAATTTGAACATACGTATTAGTCTCATAAGCTATCTTGAAGGTAGATGCGACCTGACCGGTAAGTGTTGCCGCCAGTAGGACGAATGAGCCAATCATAAATATGTTGCTGATTAGGGTATTCATTTTGGCTATTCGGTATAGGAAGACGACCATAAAAACCAATTGAAACCCTATCACCAGTGCTTTGTACCAAACTTGATGCAGGATGTCGTAGCTAAAAGAAAGCGCCACCGATTCAATTACCACCACAAGCAGAATGTACTTGAGTGCATAGTCCATCCACTTATAATTGAAGGGATCTTTCTCTTTCAAGTCCAAAAAGGAACGTGCAAATAAGCCGTACGCGTATGATAGTGAAGCTGAGAAAATCCACATCCAGGACGGAGAAATGGAGCGCAGTATTTCGTTGTTACTCCCCCAAAGTCCATACTGATAGGAGAAAAAGATTAGAATTGATCCAATGTAGTAGGCATAGTGCTGATATACTTTATCAGAAGTTCTAAGAATGAAGAATGTTGTAACAAGTAGTACGAAGATTAAAATAGTTTGAAATCCGATTTGAAAAACATCCTTGTGATATTTTTTGGTTAGAAAATCCTCAGCTTCTGTGAGTGTGATACTGAAATTGTTTGGGTCCTTGCTGTCGTGGAAACTGTAGAAAAGATAGTAAATCGAGGTCTCCGCAGTACGTTGTATCGGAATGTAATTACCAACTCCCAGGGATTTCATTTCGGAATCAAAAAATTGAATGTTTTGCATGTACCAGTTACCACCTTGGAGCATACACTTTCCACTTGAACCACCTGTTATTGTTACTTCTGCCCAATAGGATTCTCCCAATTCTACCTTCTCCAGACTATCCAGTTGCACCCAAGTTTCGGGCCGTTCTGACAAAGTCCCTGACCCAATTGTAACTTCTACCGTATCGGGAGATGTCAGAGCAAAAAGGAACACTAAAACGTGTGTTAGCATAGAGATAAAGATAGATTATTGTGACTCAACGTGAGTTCGTAAAAGCTGAAAATGCCCAAGATTGGGTATTGAATTGGCTCAGCTGAGGACCGAGATTTGAGCAATTCAAATGAACTCCAAAGTTACCGTTTTAATTGTTGAGCATAATCCGCTAGTTGCCTTAGACCTAACAGAGATGATTGAGGAAATGGGTATTACTCGAATATTCACTGTGGCGAATGCAATTGAAGCAAGAAAGGTGGCTGATAAGCAATACATATCGATCGCTTTGTTGGATGTAAATCTCAGAGGTGGTGAGGATGGCGCCTTGCTTGCGCGGCATTTAACTAATCGCACCAACGCCAAGATCATTTATTTGATTACCGATAGTCGGATTGCGGCATTGAAGCGGGTAAAGGAAACGAACCCTATTTCAATACTTAAGAAACCGTTTGTAGATGAAGATCTTACCAACGCACTAAAATTGGCGATGGTCTTCAACTCTGGAGGTAAATCGAATTCTTACCTTGATTAATTGATTATTCCTACGGTATGTGCTAACATTGGCACATGCCTCTCATCTCAGAGTCTGGATACCGAAAGCGTCCCTGGTACTATTTTAGTCGCCATTTGGAGACCATAGTACCCTCTCTTTCAAACAAAATTGGAGATGTTTACTATGCACGAGAAAGACTTGAACTTTCAGATGGGGATTTTCTCGACCTTGATTGGATTAAAAATGGAAACAAGAAATTAATGATTATTGGTCACGGGCTTGAGGGGAGTACGGACCGACATTACATTAAAAGGCCAGCAAAATTCTTTTCAGAAAGACAATGGGATATTCTGGCATGGAATAGTAGAGGGTGTGGTGGCGAGATCAACCGACTTGCTAGATCCTACCATCATGGTGATACTGAGGACCTTGCAGCAGTAGTTGCTCACGCCTTGAACAAGACTGAGTATGAAAGCCTTGTGTTACTTGGCATTTCGATGGGAGGGTGTCAGGCTGTCAAGTACTTTGGGGAATCTGATTCTGATGATAGGCTGCTGGGGGCATTCACCGTGTCGGTTTCTTGCAGTCTAAGTGATACATCAATTGCAGCTGAGCAAAATTTAGGAGGTTTCTATGGAAAAGTTTTTTTGAACAAACTGAAGAAGAAGATTGCTGCTAAGTCTGAGGCACACCCCGAACTTCGTGCCATTGATTTGCGGGCTATAAATTCCTTTGATGATTTTCATAACCAATTCACCTTGAGGTTGCTTGACTACGAAAACGTCGAGGATTTTTATCAAAAATCTTCCTGTGGAAATTACCTGGAAGGTATTTCAAAACCAGTTTTTATTCTTAACGCGCAAAATGATCCGATGCTTGGGCCAGGCTGTTTTCCATTTGAGCAAATCAAAGACCATCCATACGTTTATATGGAAACTCCGAAATACGGTGGTCACGTAGGATTCACAATTCCTGGACAAAAGTATAGTTACATTGAATTAAGTGCAGAGAAATTCTTTGATGAAATTATTTTTCAGCAAGAGCCTTCTCAAACTTAAGAGAAGCGGAATTCAGGCAGTATCGAAGTCCAGTAGGTTTTGGGCCATCTGGAAATACATGACCCAGGTGACCATCGCATCTGGCACATAATACTTCTGTTCTTACCATTCCATATGATTTATCATCTTCCTCCGCAACATTTACATCATTGATAGGAGCGTAAAATGAAGGCCAGCCAGTTCCTGATTTGAACTTAGTATTTGATTCGAAAAGCGGCAAAGAGCATGCTGCACATGTATACACCCCTTCATCCTTGTTGGAAAGTAACGGTCCCGAAAAAGCACGTTCAGTTCCTTTTTCCCGTAAAACGTAGTATTCAAAATCCGTCAATTGTGCTTTCCATTCTGCTTCAGTCTTCTCGATTTTTTGAACCGTTGAAGCTGCATAGGATTTTTCAACTTTAGGCTTTTCAACTTTCTCTTGCTGTGCGCAGGCAGCAAGAGAGATTGCATAGAGGGATAGTACGATCAGATTTTTCATACTCAAATAACGAAAATCCAGCGGAAATCAGTTCGCTAGGTTATGGAAATAGTCTTGTATTTGACCATTCTTTATTCTTTAAATGTCAAATGGACGATACTAAGTTCTTTGTGGAGTGATCCACTTCGCGACAGCGGGCGCTTTGTACTGTCGCATCCTATCTAACAGATCATCAATATTGTTGCTCACCAGCACCATTTCTCGATTGTCAGGTTTTAGTAATTTGTTGTCAACCATAACGTCAAATTGTGTGACAAGTGAATCATAGAAGCCATCGATATTCAACAAGCCCATCGGCTTAGAATGCAGACCAAGTTGACCCCAGGTCAATATCTCAAAAAATTCCTCCATGGTACCAAATCCACCAGGGAGAGCGATGATACCTTCAGATAGTTCGTTCATTTTTGTCTTTCGTTCATGCATAGTTTCCACTACCAGCATTTCGGTAAGATTATCATGAGCTACTTCAATTGTTTGAAGGAAACTGGGAATTACGCCGATGACTTCTCCGCCGGCATTCAAAGCGCCTTCAGCCACTTTCCCCATGATTCCAATTTTGGCTCCCCCGTAAACGACTCGGATCCCGATCTCAGCTAATCTTCCACCGAGGTGCCGCGCTTGCTCCGAATAGACAGGCAATGACCCATCGTTTGCACCACAAAATACTGCTACGCTTTTCATGTTGGAGGGTCTACTTATTTATATTCTTGATCAATTGGTAGCTGAATTGGATGATTTCTTCAAAATTTTCAACAGTACAAAATTCATTGTTCCCATGAAATCCGGTGAAATTTTGTGGATTGATTCTGGTAGGATAAAACCTGTACACGTTATCGGCAATCCCAATAAAATGCTTGCTATCAGTGCCGCCACCAAGTAATCCGGGAGTCACGATGATGTCAGGAAATAGCTCGATGATAGTTTGCTCTATAATTTTGTAGCTTTCCGACTCATCTGAAGATACGGGCGATGGTTCATTTACGTTGCTAATTGTCTCAAGTTTGATCCTATCATCATCAATCGTGCTAGTAATAAATTTTCTTACATCCTCTGATGTTTCTCCTGGCATTATTCTAAAATTAACTACCGCGGTTGCTTCTGTTGGGATTACGTTATCCTTAACACCAGCAGAAATCATAGTTGGAGCAATTGTGGTGTGTGCATTGAGTCCTTCCAGAACTGGGCCTCCAAAAAGCCATGTATTTGCAAAGGCCATTTTTTGAGCAAATGGAAATGAGCTACCAATCTTTTCTATTTGTTTTTTAATTACTGGGATCATCTTGTACTCAAACTGATTTGATTCGAGTTTTGTAATGGCAGTTGCCAGAGAGCCAATGGTGTTGTTTCGAGGGGGTTGAGACGAGTGCCCGCCTGGCGTGTTGATTGTCAGTTTGAATGATACATATCCTTTTTCTCCGGTATTAATCATGGCCATAGACTTGTTGACACCGGGTACCATTCCATCCACAATGAATCCACCTTCGTCTATTGCAAATTCGATTTTTGTACCTTGTTCTCGTAGGTATTCGGCGATTACCTTCGCACCATTATCTCCACCAACTTCTTCATCATGTCCAAATGAAAAATAGATCGTTCGCTTGGGGTTGAAACCTTCGCCAATTAGCATTTCAGCTGTTTCCATTAGTGCAACGACGTTCACTTTGTCATCCAATGTACCTCGTCCGACTATCTTGTTCCCAATCAGATCACCTGAAAACGGTCCAGCTTCCCATTTGTCCATGGTGCTACTGTCGACTGGTACTACATCCATATGGCCCATGAAGACTACAGCAGGAAGACTGGCATCTGTCCCTTGCCACTTGTAAAGGAGGGAGTAACTAAACAGCTTCCTTTCAAGAGTAGAATCGACCAGGGGATATGATCGAGTAAGGAATTCATGAAATTTGATGAACTCTGCTGTGTCTTTTTTCTCAGCTTCAACATAGGAAATAGTCTTGTATGTGATCGATTCACTAAATCTTTCTAATGCCTTTGCAGGAATATCTGGAACACTTACGGTATCAAAAACAGGTTGACTTGACTTAAGGGTCAGTGTGTTGGTTATAAGAACCACGACCAGAATGACGATAATCGAAAGAAAGGTTAGGAGTATTTTTTTTAGCATGGTCCAAAAATAAGTCTTCGAGCCACAATTTATTTCAGTCGGTCAACCACCATCTGAGAAACACGTTCACCAATAGCCAGTGAGGAAGTCGCAGCAGGAGAGGGAGCATTGCCAATGTTAATGAACTTGTCGTGTTCTACCACGAGAAAATCGTCGATCAAACCACCTTTACGATCGCAAGCTTGGGCTCGGACACCGGCACCGCCTTTTATCAAATCTTTCTTTTGTATCTCAGGAATCAGTTCTTGCAAAGCTTTCGTAAATGCTCCCTTGGAATAGGAACGGTACATTTCTCCCATACCCGTCTTCCAGTATTTTTTGGCAACTCGTAGAAATCCTGGATAGAATAGTGTTCCAAGTAATTCTCCCATATTGACTTGAGATTTTTTGTACCCCTCTCTGGCAAAGGCAAGAACAGCATTTGGCCCAGCCTCGATTCCACCATCAATGTGACGGGTAAAGTGAACACCTAAAAATGGGAAGTTTGGATCTGGAACCGGATAGATCAGATTTTTTACTAAGTGCTCTTTTTCAGGCTTGATCTTGTAGTATTCACCTCGAAAGGGAACAATTTTATAATCGATCTTGGCTCTCGTAAGCTTCGCTATCTTGTCTGAGTAAAGTCCCGAACAATTGACAACAAGTCTAGTCGTAAGGCGCTGATTCTCTGTGTGAACATGAATAAAACCTCGTTCTTCTTCAAAGCTCAGGAGTTTATTGGAAGAATGAATTTCACCGCCGAAGTGTTTGAATTTTTCAGCATACTTATCCGCTACGACTTTGTAGTCAATGATTCCTGTTTGAGGAACAAACAAACCGCCGACTCCTGCAACATGTGGTTCATATTCTTTGAGCTCTTCAGGGCGAAGTTTCTTGATGTTTTGCAGGCCGTTTGCGACTCCCCGCTCATAAAGTGTTTTTAATGCTCCGAATTGAGATTTGTTGGTAGCTACGACAACTTTACCGCAGAGTTCATATGGAATTCCTTCCTCGTTGCAGAAGTCGAGCATCATGTTATAGCCGTCCACACAGTTTTTGGCTTTGTAACTACCAGGCTTGTAGTACAGGCCCGAATGGATAACGCCGCTATTGTGGCCTGTCTGATGCTGAGCAATCGTGTGCTCCTTTTCGATTAGAGCAACTTTGTAGGTTGGGTTTTTCTCCTTTATTCTGAGTGCAGAGGCCAATCCGACAATTCCCCCACCAATTACGACAACGTTATACATATACTGATTGCAAGCGAGCGCAAATATCCATTCTTGAATGGTTACAAGAAAGGGGTAGGGGTGAGAAAATTTACATTAAATAGAAAAGGCCCAATCACTCGGGCCTTTTCTGAAACGTTTTTGGGTTGTACTGTTAATCGTCTAGCCGAACTGCGTCAACATTTGCGGATTTAACTTTCTGGTTAAACTCGGCAATTCGTGATTCAAAAATATCACTGAGCATTTTCAATTGCTCATCAATCTTACCAGTAACCTCAGCGTAAAATTCCAGTGCGGAGTCGGTTGGGCGATTATCACCGATCCCGGATAGCGACGCAAGGTGTCCAAGCTTATTGTTCAGTCGAATTGGAAAATTCAATGGATCTTGACCACTTTCATTTTTCGTTTGATAGAGTGTTTTTTCAATTTCACTCATGTCCTTAATGATTGCTTCCCCTAATTCATTAAGCTCTTCATTGTCTCCGGCTTTTTTCAAGACATCATTGATTTGAACTTTTGCTTTTCTAATATTGATTATTCCCTCATGTGTTTCTGTTAGCTTATTTCTGACATTCATCAAGAAATCAAACTGTGCTTTTAGGTCGGACTGCGAAGCACTCGCTCTTGGATCCTTTAAGAGGTTGAAATCCTGTGTCGTTTCTGTACCGTTCACGGTCATTTTGACCTTGTAAGCCCCCGGGATTGCAATAGGACCTCTGGTTGTGGCTGCCCACATGATCATTCCTTTGAACGTTTTAGCACCATTGTAGCGCATATCCCAATTCATTGTGTTGAGACCTTGTGATACAGTTAGTTTCGCTTCGTTATCCTCCTTATTTGGATGTGTCGAGAACAGCTTGATCAAATCGCCATCTGCTTCATGAAAGCTAACCGAAATAGTGTCAGTCTTGACAGTGTCCTTAACGAAGTAGTTAACAAGCACTCCACCAGGATGATTTGTACCTGCAGTTTTTGATTCTTGACTATTTCCACCACCCATTCTGTAGGAATCCATTGGTTTGAAGAGATGATGTGACTTACCAGCAACTTCATTGTTCAATTGATGAAGTGGAGTCAAATCATCAATCATCCAGAAACTTCTACCCTGCGTTGCAGCAATTAAGTTATTGTTCTTTATCGTCAAATCAGTAATAGGAACGATTGGAAGATTCATTTGGAATGGTTTCCAGCTTGCACCATCATCAAACGAAACGTACATACCAGCTTCTGTTCCGGCATACAGTAGCCCTTTTCTCACAGGATCAGCTCTCAGAACTCTTGTAAAATCTTCGCCAGCAATTCCGTTCGTAATCTTTTTCCAGGTTTGTCCGTAGTCCTCCGTTTTGTAAAGGTATGGAGCAAAATCACCTAGCTTGTATCGAGTACCTGCTATGTACATTCCACCTTTGTTGAAGGGATCGATCTCGACGCTGTTAATCATCACCCACTCTGGCATTCCTGAAGGAGTTACATTGGCCCAGTTATCACCTCCGTCTTTCGTGACATAAACTAGTCCATCATCAGAACCTGTCCAGATCACACCAGACTCGTGGTATGATTCAACTGCAGCGAAAATGGTACAGTAGTACTCCACGCTTGTATTATCCTGAGTAATAGGACCGCCCGATGATTTTAGTTTGGTTGGATCATTTCTCGTTAGATCAGGACTGATTACTTTCCACGATTGACCTTCATCTGTACTTACATGAAGTTGATTTGATGCTGTGTAGAGCTTACTTCCATCTGGTGAGAAAAAAATTGGGAAATTCCACTGAAATCTATATTTGAAATCCTCAGCACCATGACCCATCGGATTGTCTGGCCAAACGTTAATACCTCGCACTTCATTCGTTTCATGATTTACCCTGGTGAGGAAACCATCGTAACTTCCACCATAGACGATATCACTATTGGCAGGATCTGGTGCGATATGTGCACTTTCCCCACCTGCAGTTGGCTCCCAATCGTCTTCGTCAATAAATCGCCCGTCAGAGCGATGGCTGATCCGTATTGTCGAATTGTCTTGCTGTGCACCGTAGATTCGATATGGGAATGAGTTATCTGTGGTCACTCGATAAAATTGAATGGTTGGCTGGTTTTCATATGTAGACCAGTTTTCTCCAGCATCGAACGATACTTGAGCACCGCCATCGTCTGCGATTACCATTCGTTGATTATCCTCAGGAGCGATCCAGAGATCGTGGTGATCACCATGTGGTGCATTATAGGTCTTGTAAGTTTTTCCACCATCCTTAGATTGATGGTAGCGTACGTTCATGACATATAGGCCATCCTCATCCTGCGTGTCTGCATAGATTCGGGTGTAATACCATGCCCGTTGGCGCAGTTTTCGCTCTTTGTTGATGAGCGTCCATGTTTTACCCGCATCATCGGACCGATACACTCCGCCGTCTTTGTTTTCGATCAATGTCCAGACTCTGTTCGAGTTCACAGGAGATACCGTTACTGCAGAAATTCCCCAGACACCTCCAGGCAAACCTTCATTCTTTGAGATGTTGGTCCAGGAATCACCGCCATCCGTACTTTTCCAAAGAGATGAACCTTCGCCACCACTCTCTAAGCTGTATGGGGTTCTTCTTATTCTCCAGGTAGTCGCATACAATATGCGCGGGTTATTTGGGTCAAAAGTCAGATCAACAGCGCCAGCATCTGCATTAGCGAATAAGATCTTCTCCCAATTTTTTCCGCCGTCTTTACTTCTATACACTCCGCGTTCGGATGATGACTTATATAAATCACCCATTACGGCTGCATAAACCAAATCTGGGTTTTTAGGGTGTATTCTAATTCTGGGAATATGCCTTGTATTCTCCAATCCCATTGACTGCCAGGTAGCACCTGCATCAACGGATTTCCACATGCCATAACCTGAAGAGACATTTCCCCTCACAGTGACTTCTCCACCTCCAACATAAATCACGTTGTTGTCCCACTCACTAACAGCAACTGCTCCGACAGATCCGCCAAAGTAGCCATCAGTAATGTTCTCCCATGTGCTTCCTGCATCTGTTGTTCTCCAAACACCACCACCAGTGGCTCCCATATAGTATAGATTGGCCTTACCCGGAACTCCAGTTACTGCAGCAGACCTGCCGCCCCGAAATGGACCGACCAGTCGCCAATTCATGCCGTCGTATAGTTCGCTATTGTAGGTGGTAGTAGGTGCTTTTGATGCGCTTTTTCTCCTTTGAGATACTCCATCAAAAGTTAGGAATGTGATCGCCAAAGCGGCGAGTAAGATCTTCTTCATGCTTGCGTAGGTTAAAAGTTGAGTTCTAAAGATAAAGCAAAAGGGCAGTTTTTATGATTAAGTAATGATTGTCGGTCGAAGCTGATTATTAGTGGGAGATGATCATAAAACACTTCACTCCATTCAAAGAGGATATGAAGGCGCATTCAACTCAATTGTCTAACTTGAAATACCAAATTCCTTCTAATGCTAAGAGCCTTCGCAATCATTCTGATTTACTCTGCTACAATACCTGTAGGCAGTAGTCAGGCACTTAGTGACAGTACTGTTGTTAAAGTGATCATGGCTGACGGAATGGACTTACTTCTGAATTCACAACACGAGGAGAGTATTAGTAAATATGAGGAAGCTAAGCATCTAGCAGAAGAACTTGGTTTGGTTGTTGAATTTGTTCAATCTGAAATTAGAATCATTACGAACCTTTGGCGACTGTATAATCTCGATGCTGCTGGACAGAGGGCTGTAAAATTGTTGTCTGAAGCAAAATCACTTTTAGGCGATGATGATTATGATGTTGGTGAGGTGTATTTTCAGATTGGTGTAGTCAAGATGTATGAGGGAAAATTTGACTCATCCATACTTTACTACAATGAGAGCATTGCCATAAAATCAAAATACGGCGATAGAGGTCTTCCTGGACTAAGTGCGGTTTATGTCAACATGGGATACATCTACCTGCAGCTTGGTGACATGGAGAAAACATTAGAAACATACTACAAAGCATACGAAACCGATCGGAAGATTCATGGGGATGATCATCTTTTTGTAGCAGAAGATCTCCAAAATATAGCCGCAATTTTAATTTATAGATCGGATTATCAAAATGCTGTTGAATACCTCGATCGTGCGCATGCAATCCTAAACACAATTGGTAATCGGGGAGGTATCTATACGACGGTTCTGACAAGTTATGGAAATGCCTACAATGGGTTAAATCAATTGTCAAAATCTTCAGAGTACTTGACTTTGTCGCTTAGAAATAACATTGAAATATATGGCAAGGAACATTTTGATCACACATCTATCTATCAAGGACTCGGAGAGAGCTTCTTAAGACAGGATTTATTGGACTCTAGCCTATACTATTTTAGGAAGGTTCTTGATTTTGAAGATGAACTTAGGAAATCGAATATCAACACCTTGCTATTCACATTAAGAGGAATGGCCTACGCTCTTAAGGAAATGGAAAACTATCGGGAAGCCTTGTCGGTTGGTCAAAATACGTTGAAGTTGGCTCATGAAATTTCTGAGCAAAATGAATACATACCATTGGCGAACAATGATCTTGGTCGGATATATCAAAAAATGGGCAACTATGATATGTCTAAAAAATATTACCTGACCTCGATTGAGTATCTGAGTAAGAATTACGAAGTGATGCGGTCATTACTTCTGGTTACGTACAAAAATTTAGCCGAAGTTCACTTTGCGAACGGGGATTGGCAAAAGGCTTTGCAAGCAGTTCAAAAAAGTATCAAAGCGAACTTCAGTGACTGGATGTCCGATGACCTTCTGAGTAATCCACCGAAAGAGGGCTTTCTCGATCCCAAGAGCCTGCTAACTGTCTTGGATATAAAAACAAAAGTGCTTTCCATTTTTCTAGAAAAAAATCACTCGGTGATATATGAAGAAGCACTTCTTGATACGTATGAACTTCTGTATGAAATCATCAACGATGAGCGAAGGTCTATATCTAGGGTTGACGATAAAGTTAGACTTTTGGATTTTGGACATAGCATCTACGAAAAGGCCATAAATGCGAATCTGGATGCCTTTGTCAGGTCGAACGATGGAGTGTACCTAGAAGACTGTTTCAAGTTTAGCGAAGCTGATAAATCAGCCATACTACTTGAATCGCTTAAGACTATTGATGCAGGGAAGTGGTCTTCAGTTTCAGAAGAAGTTGTTGCCAAGGAAGAAGATGTTAGAAGAAATTTGTCGTATTACAGTACAGCACTGATAGAAGAGAAAAACAAGCTTGATGATGCGGATTCAGCGAAAATTGTCCTATACGAGTCCAAATTATTCAACTTCAAAAGTTCGCAGGATAGTATAGTTAGGATTCTTCAACAAGAATATCCCGACTACTATAAATTGAAGTATAATCGTATATCTCCCGCAATTTCAGATATCCAGAATAGCTTAGATTCGGATGAAGCCTTGATCGAATATTTTATCGGAGATTCAGCTACTTACGTTTTTGTGATCACCGATAACGATTACATCGTAAGAGAACTTGGTCCAAGTGCCGAGTTAGTAAATGATGTTTCCTCCTTTAGACGTATGTTCCGTAAAGTCACAGAAAAGGGTGAGATTGATGACGATATTGGCAAGTTCATCGATGTAAGCCTCCGACTATACAATAAGTTAATTTCACCTATAAAAGTGCACCTTGCAGATGCAAAGAGTCTTATAATTGTGCCAGGAGGACCAGTACATTACCTTCCTTTCGATCTTCTTTTATCTACTGATCCTGCGGCACAAGACGGAAATTACAAATCACTTCCTTATCTTCTTAAAGATTACAACATCCAAAATGCTCATTCAGCATCAATAGAATTCTTAAGGCCCGTAAAGACTGGAAATACGGAAGGTGTTCTGAGCTTTGCTCCTTCATATACTTCATTTGATGAGGAGTTACCTCAGTTATCAGATTTGGGTCAATTTAGAAACGCAATTATTCCTTTGAAATGGAACAAAAATGAAGTAGAGCAAATTGGAAAAATTGTTGCAAGTACGAGTTTTTCAAATAGGAGAGCTACCGAAGGAAGCTTTAAGGAAAATGCAAATGACTTTAAGGTTTTGCACTTAGCCATGCATGCTTTTGTTGATAATGAGAAACCAATGAATTCAAAGCTATTGTTCACTACCGTTACCGATAGCATAGAAGATGGAATGTTGCATACATTCGAGCTTTACAATATGAGACTGAACGCAGATTTGGTAGTACTCAGTGCATGTGAAACAGGCTATGGAAAGTTGATCACCGGAGATGGAATTATGAGTTTGGCAAGAGGATTTGCTTACGCAGGAGTACCAAGTGTAGTAATGAGTCATTGGCAGGTGGATGATCAGTCAACAAGTATTTTAATGGAATCTTTTTATAAGAATCTAGCGGAAGGTCTGCAAAAGAGTGAGGCACTGCGAACTGCCAAATTGGATTTTCTTGAAAATGCAGGCCCCAATAAAGAACACCCCTTTTTCTGGGGGGCATTTGTAGTTCTAGGAGATGATTCTCCGGTTTTCAAAAACAATTATCAGTCTATATACTATTTCGTTGGGCTTTTCCTTGCACTATTAATTCTAGGTTCTGCCTTTTATGCCAGAAGAAGCAAATCAATCAAAAACTGATTCTTTAAGTAAATCCGATGCTTCTTGACTGAAGGCTGACCCCGATTTGATTAAGGATTCCAGGAGCGCTCGACTTTCTTCCAAATCATTTGTCTTCAGCTTTGCAAGCGCTTTGTACCAATTTCGATTGTCGGTCAATAGTTGGCGTTCACTTTCGGGTGCTTTATCTAGCCATTCTAAACTATTATTGATTTCACCAAGACTGAGATAGCAACTTCCCATCAATAGGCTGATTTTACCTGTGGCATCAGATTTCTCTATTTCTCTAAATCTACTTAAAGCCTCCCTATAGTTACCGGAATTATAAGCACTCATTCCAGCAGTAAGCTGAGTATCACCACCCCGAAAAACGACCATCCCATCATATGGTTGATAGTACGAGAGGAAGAGCTGATCAGTATTAGGGTCTTCCATTTGTTTGAAAACAAAAAAAGAGATTGTCAAAATGAAAACGATTGAAGCGGCCACTTTTAGAAAAAACCACTTCTTTTGCTGCGGTTCTTTCAGAATTTCTATTCTACCTCTGAGTTCCTCAACTTCTGTCTCAACCTTAATGGCCTCACCAATTTCCAAAAGCATTTTGTCATCTCCTACACAGGTTTCATTAATTTCTTTTGCCAGTTCCCATCTCCTCTTTTCAGAGGTATTGATGTTAAAGTATTCTTCTAATAGATCTTTACTACTGCTCATTTCTCAATTCTGTAAATAAAGAATCACTCTTGATCCCATCAACTAGTTTTTCTTGACATTGGTGTTTCCGTTTTCGAGCATAGCCCTCACTCCCAAAACCTAGCTCAGCTGCAATTTCCGACATTTTAAGACCTTTAAAGAATGCCATTAAAATTTCCTGGCAACCATCTGATAGAAGGTTAAAATGCTTGATGTACAGTTTTCGCTTCTCCTCGTTAATTAACAACTGGTCAATTTTGTTACTGTCCGAATCATCAATAACCTCAATTATTGGTATTGAGTTCTTACGTTTTCGAAGCTCATAGAGCCACATTTTTTTCCCAACGGAGAACACAAATGTCTCCAATGAAGCAGAAAGAGTAAAATTCGGATCCTTAACCCTTCGATAGATTACGATTAGTGCCTCCTGAAACAAGTCTTTAGCCTCCTGAGTGGTACCTGAATTTGACCTTACATGCTGGTCAAAAACGGGCAGTAGTTTATCATACAGTGCTTTCAAAAATCCGTCATCCCGCATGGACGAGAGAAGATCGTTCCTGGACTGTTCATCCATCACTTACAATTTTTAAAGCTTTGTGGGTAACGAAATATGTGGCTCTGCAATTAAGAATTAAATATGGTGAGAAAACCTTGAAGAACAAATATAAAAAAAGGATGAGCACCAAATGATAAACGTCCAAACTACTTCTGAATGATTTTAGAAACGAGAAAAGCGAAACAATTCATTAACCTAGATTTTTGACTTTAACCAAAAGAGAGATGATCAATTCACTGAATACTAAACCCCTAAGGTTCATTTTGCTATGCGGAACATGCTTGCTTTGTTCGGCTCAAGTATTTGGACAAAGTGATAGTTACTACATGAATATCATTCCTCCGTCCCCTGAGGCATCAGCCCTAGCGAAGTACGGGGAGATACCGGTGGGTACCTATACGGGAATCCCGAATATCAATGTGCCCATTTACGATATTCAGAGCAAAAACCTCGGAATGGATGTTTCGCTGAGTTACCATGCGGGAGGCATCAAGGTGGGAGAAGAGGCCTCGCGGGTTGGATTGGGATGGTCATTAAATGCAGGCGGAGTTGTTACAAGGGTAGTCAGAGGAGTAGCGGATGACTTGAATGTCGGGTGGTTCAATGCATCACCCACTGTACTGGAATTAGAGCAAATGGGAGCAGACAATATCAAGCAGGAGGATTTGCTGGAAATCACCCAGGGAACCCTTGATGTCGAGGCAGACATCTATCATTTCAATTTTAATGGTAGGTCGGGTAAATTTTTCTTTGACCAATCCGGAAACTATTACATTTCTCCCCATCAAAACCTGGTGATCGAAACGTTGCGTACAGAACCAACAGAAGTGAATCTGATCACCGGCTGGATCTTCACTGATGAGGAAGGAGATCGATACTATTTCGGTGTTTCTGAGGACAACATCAGAAAAAGTAGAGACAAGGCAGATGCTGAACAAAACTGCGTTGAAGGTACCGGAGGTGAGAGTGATGGAGGAAGTGGTCCGACTTCCAATATCTCCACCTGGCATCTACTTTCTGTTCGAGATATGAACAGTACTGATCAAATCGAATTGTTTTACTCAAGTTACAATTTGATGGGACAGTGCTCAAGAACAGGTGAGACGAAATACCTGCTTGAGACAAACTCCGCAGGTTGCCCGCAGAAACCTATAAGCAGATGTCGTCAGCAAATCACTGCTTTTCATGGTAAAAAGCTTGACCGGATTACGTTTGACAAAGGTGAAGTAAGATTTATTTATAATGATTCAAGGCAAGATTTGAATGGTGATTATGAATTGGATGAAATTCAGATACACAGTAGCAGGACTTCCGGATCTTTAGAAAAGAGCTTTGCACTTCATCACAGCTATCTCACCTCCTCGAGTTACAATGCCAATTGGTATTGTGATCCGGTGGGACAGGAGTTTGGTCGTTATCGACTCAAACTGGATCGGTTAGAGGAGAAATCAGCGAGCGAATCTTTGCACTCCTATTATTTTGACTACAACTCATTATCGCTACCGGAAAAGGGTTCCTACGCTCAGGACACCTATGGTTACTACAATGGAAAAACGAATAACGAAACCTTGATCCCCACGGGGGATGGCTTCATCGGGGCAGACAGGCAACTGAATCCAACATTTACCCAGGCGTCGATGCTCAAGTCCATCACGTATCCCACAGGCGGTAAAACAGTCTTCTACTATGAGCCTAATAAGTCTAACTCTACGAATCTTCAGAAAATTACCAGAAGAGTGTACAGCGATGGACTGTACCCAAAAGCAGCCACAGACTTTTACGAAACCACCTTCAAAATAAAGAATGGACCAATCGTTGATCTCCAAAGTGGGATTGCGAGTGTTAATGCCTTCGTAGAGCTAAACGCACCATGTGCAAATCTGGATGACGATGCTTGCGGTTACGAATTCCGTTTGCAGGGAATTACTGATCCCACTTTTGGCATCGCGTTTAACCATACCGGAACCGAGCATTTTGTGCTGAACGAAGGTTTTTATCACTTATCATTAATTGTAAACAGTCACAACTTTGACGATCAGGTATCACTGAGAGTCTCCTGGGACGAAGAAGTTCCGCAGCTTGCTGGCCGACGATCCAGTGGTGGCATAAGGGTGAAAAAGATTGAGTCATTTGATGGTATCAATACCAAGCCAAGCTTAGTAAAGAGCTATAAATACCATGAGGAAGATAATCCACTGATATCCTCGGGTCGGATAGTCGGATAC
>JBDVJN010000096.1:0-16703 GCA_039961455.1 Cyclobacteriaceae bacterium
GTTGCTAGCGCGTCATAGAGCCTGTCTCTCGGCGCTTCTTTATAAATCGACACTATATCGATTTGATGATGCAAACGTAGTGGAGGAATTTTAAGTTTTCCAAATTTTGAGAAAAATTTTTTTTTCTGGATTTGTTTGTTAAAACTTTGTACATCGAAAAAACGCATTGAATTTTTCAATCACGATAGTACCCAATTTCTTCAGGCCCGCAGCAGCGCCGGCCAGGCTTCTGCCTGCCATATAATCTAGTGTTACCTACGAGGTAACCGTACTCCACAAATTTTCTAAATACTTTTTTCACTTTTCAACTTCAACAATGAACTCGTTCATCGTTCAGGTTGCTACTTCAAAACACTCCCATTTCGCCAACGAAATTTGCGAGCTAATTGAAGCAAGCGCCAAACACCGAGGCACTGGAATCGCGACACGATCTCCGGAATACATCAGGCAAAAAATGGCTGAAGGAAAGGCCATTATAGCTCTTTTGGGTAATTCAACGCTAGTAGGTTTTTGCTACATAGAGTCGTGGAGCAATAGACAATATGTGGCAAATTCAGGGCTGGTTGTTACACCTGATTTTCGATCCGCAGGCGTCGCTACTAAAATCAAAAAGAAGGCTTTTCAGCATTCTCAAAAACTCTTTCCGGGAGCAAAACTCTTTGGGTTAACCACTTCTCTTCCAGTGATGAAAATCAATTCGGAGCTTGGATATGTACCGGTCACATATGATAAACTCACCGCGGATAATGACTTCTGGAGCGGGTGTAAAAGCTGTGTGAATTATGAAATACTGATGAGTAAAAACAAGGTGAATTGTATGTGCACGGCAATGCTTTTTGACTCAAAAAACAACGGAAAAACGAGATGGAATTTTATGAAAAAATCTAAAATCTATGAGCGATTCATGAGAAGAAAGAAGAGTAAACTCTCAAAAAAATCAGTAAAGTCATGAAAGTAGTACTTGCATTTAGCGGAGGTTTGGATACCTGCTATTGTTCCAAATACTTGTCAAAAAAACTCGGGCATGAGGTGTTTGCGGTAACGGTAAATACCGGTGGATTTGACACTACGGAGAAGGAGGAATTGGAGAAAAAAGCCCTTAACCTCGGTGTTATTAGCTACATCTTCATTGATAAAACGGAGGAGTTCTACCAAAACGGTATTCGATTCCTGTTGTTTGGAAACGTCCTGAAAAACAATACCTACCCACTTTCTGTAAGCGCGGAACGAGTATTTCAGGCGGTGGCAGTTGCCCAATATGCGAAGTCAATCCAGGCGGATGCCATTGCCCATGGTAGCACTGGTGCCGGAAATGATCAGATCCGTTTCGATATGATTTTCCAATCTATCTGTCCTGATATGGAAATTATTACACCAATTCGAGATCAATCCCTGAGCAGGGAGACAGAAATCGAATTTCTAAAAAATGAGGGTGTATCGAACGACTGGGAAAAAGCTGAATATTCCATTAATCGTGGATTATGGGGTACCTCTGTGGGAGGGAAAGAAACGCTCACTTCAAATGAATATCTACCAGAAGCTGCCTTCCCAAAACAGCTAGAGAATACAGGGGAAGAAAAAATTGCTATCGGTTTCGAAAAAGGAGAGCCTATATCACTCAATGGCGAGTCCGGTTCCTCAGTGGAGATTATAAAGGCGATTGAGAAATTGGGATCTGCTTATGCTCTCGGACGTGATATTCATGTAGGCGACACCATTGTCGGCATCAAAGGGCGAGTGGGTTTTGAAGCTGCAGCTGCATTGATTTTGATCAAAGCACATCATGCCTTGGAAAAACATGTCCTGTCCAAACATCAGCTTTTCATTAAGGATCAGTTGTCGGACTGGTACGGAAGCCTGATGCACGAAGGGCAATACCTGGATCCGGCCATGCGTGACATTGAAGGATTTTTGGAATCGTCGCAAAAAACAGTTTCCGGAACGGTTGAAGTTCAACTGGCACCTTATCGATTCCACGTGATTGGAGTCACTTCCACCAATGATTTAATGCAATCTTCATACGGTCAGTACGGCGAGATGAACACCAAGTGGACAGGTCAGGATGCACGAGGTTTTGCCAAAATATTTTCTACTCAAACAAAAATCTTTAACGCAGTTCATGATGGAAAAAATTAAAGTAGGAATCGTTGGAGCGGCCGGATATACAGCCGGAGAGCTGATCCGAATCTTGATTAATCATCCAAAGGCGGAATTGATAAGCCTTCAAAGTGAGAGTCAATCGGGTCTACGGATAGATGAAGTGCACACTGATTTGGTTGGAGAAACAGACCTGCTATTTTCATCAGAAATCCGGACCTCAGGGGTAGATGTGCTATTTCTGTGCAAAGGCCATGGTCAGTCTTTGGAGCTAATCAAATCGTTTCCTGAATTGCTGGAAACCAAGCTCATCGACCTAAGCCAGGACTTTCGTTTACCGGGCGATCATTATTTTATCTATGGATTACCGGAAATTAATCGGGAAGAAATTAGCTCTGCTACCCATGTGGCCAATCCGGGTTGTTTTGCGACCTGTATTCAGTTGGGAATTTTGCCAGCCATAAAGGAAGGTATAGTTGACGGAGATATTCAAATTTCTGGAATTACCGGATCGACGGGCGCAGGACAATCGTTTTCTCAGACATCGCATTTCAGCTGGCGAAGCAACAATGCAAGTGTTTACAAGCCCCTTACTCATCAGCACCTAAAGGAGATAGGGGCTGCAGTTGCTGAGGAAAATAACCAATGGAATGGATCAATAAACTTTATTCCCTATCGCGGTGCGTTCACCAGAGGCATAATTACCACGTCCTATTTTTCCACGAATGCCAGTGAAGAGGAATTGCAAACTGTGTATCGGGACGCCTATGCCGATGCGTCGTTCACCCATGTCTCCCGAAAAAACCCAGACCTGAAGATGGTTGTCAATACCAACAAAGCCATTGTCCACGCGACTGTAATTGACGGACAAGGGGTCGTCATTTCTGTGATCGACAATCTCTTGAAAGGGGCTTCTGGTCAGGCAGTGCAAAACATGAACCTTCTTTTTGGCTTGGACGAAAAAGTAGGACTCAATTTAAAAACCTCAACATTTTGACTATGATAGATGAAAAAATAGCAATTATAGGCGCCGGGAATCTTGGTGCCGCAATTGCCAAAGGAATCGTAGAAAAAGGATTGGCCGATTCAGAGAATATCACTTTGACTCGAAGAGACGATCATGCTCTTGAACAATTTTCCAGCATCGGTTTTAATGTGAC
This sequence comes from Cyclobacteriaceae bacterium, assembly GCA_039961455.1. Lineage (GTDB taxonomy): Bacteria > Bacteroidota > Bacteroidia > Cytophagales > Cyclobacteriaceae > Ekhidna. The sequence goes on from JBDVJN010000096.1 coordinate 3,258, forward strand.
GAATAGAAATACCGAAGCAGTAGAGAAAGCTACAATTGTCCTCTTGTGTGTTCAGCCGGAGCAGATGAATGAGGTCATTGATGAGATAAAACCAGCGTTGCGAGAAAACCACATTTTGGTCTCAGTAATGACCGGTATCTCGATTGAAAAAATTGAGAACTTCATTGATCATAAATGCTTTGTGATCCGCGCGATGCCGAATACAGCAATTGCGATTGGAGAATCAATTACCTGCCTTTCTGCAAAAGGAGAATCAAAAGAAGCAGTGCCGCGGATAGAAATGTTGTTTGCAGCACTTGGAAAAACATTGGTCATTGAGGAGGAACTTATGCAGGCAGCAACTGTTCTCGGTGCAAGTGGCGTTGCATTTTTTATGCGCTACCTGCGAGCAGCAACACAAGGCGGGATCCAAATGGGTTTTGATGCCAAGGATGCTCAGTTAATAGCGGTGCAAACCGCAAAGGGAGCTGCCTCGCTGATTCTTCAGCACGATTCGCATCCGGAAGTGGAGATCGATAAGGTCACAACTCCGAAAGGATGCACAATAGAAGGTCTAAATGAAATGGAGCACAAAGGCTTCAGTTCGGCACTCATTCAAGGAATAATGACCTCTTTTCAACGAATTACAACCATGAAAAAAACAGACAATGAACCTCTTTGACGTTTATCCCCGATATGAAATAGAACCCGTAAAGGGGCAAGGTTGCTTTGTTTGGGATAGAGACGAAAAGAAGTATCTCGATCTTTATTGCGGGCATGCTGTAATCTCGATTGGACATTCACATCCTCACTATGTTTCAAAAGTAGGATCGCAGCTTAAAAACCTGGGATTCTATTCAAATTCGGTTCGAATTTCCCTGCAGGAAGATCTCGCCAAAAAGTTGGGAGAACTATCCGGCTACCCAGATTATGATCTATTTCTATGCAATTCAGGGGCAGAGGCTACAGAGAATGCCATGAAGCTGGCTTCTTTTCACACAAGGAGAAAAAAAATTATCGTTTTTGAAAAAGGTTTTCACGGCCGGACTTCACTGGCTATGGAAGCAACAGATAATCGAAAGCAACTTGCTCCAGTAAATGAAAGCGGAAATGTGATTCGACTGCCACTCAACGACCTATCTGCCGTCGCTACTGTGATGGACGATTCCGTCGCTGGAATTATTGTGGAAGGAATCCAGGGGATCGCCGGAATTTATGAGCCAACCTCTAACTTTTTGCAAGGATTAGAAAAACTGTGTAAAGACAATGGCTCCCTCCTTATTCTGGACGAGGTTCAATCGGGGTATGGAAGATCGGGGAAATTTTTTGCGCATCAATACCACGATGTTAAGCCGGACATCATCACAACGGGTAAGGGAATGGCAAACGGCTTTCCAATGGCGAGTGTCTTGATCTCTCCAGAGATTGAAGCATGGCACGGTATGCTCGGGACGACGTTTGGGGGGAATCATCTTGCGTGTGCAGCAGGGCTGGCCACACTTGAAATTCTTGAGAAGGAGGACTTGATCTTAAATGCGCAAAAGATGGGAAACTACCTTATCTCAGCTCTTAAGGAAATCCCAGGAGTCGTTGAGGTTCGGGGCAGGGGATTGATGATAGGAGTGGAGTTGGAATACCCGTCAAAGGAAGTTAGAGCCAGACTGCTTTTCGACCATAATATTTTTACAGGATCAGCTGACAACCCAAACACGCTACGGATTTTACCACCCCTGTGTGTTTCCACTAAAGAATTGGATCAACTGATTGAAGCACTGAAAAAAATCACAAAAGCATGAAGAATTTTATATCTGTAAAAGATGCGTTGGATCCGAATCAGCTGGCATCCAGAGCCATTGAGATCAAAAAGAACCCATATGGAAGTGCTTCGATTGGCAGGAACAAAGTGCTTGGATTGATTTTTTTCAATTCAAGTCTTCGAACTCGAATGAGTACTACGAGAGCCGCTTACAATCTTGGGATGCAGGTAATGACCCTCAATGTTTCCTCTGATCTGTGGCAGCTTGAAATGGAAGATGGAGCAGTTATGAATCAGGGTAATGCGGAGCATGTGAAAGAAGCAATTCCAGTTATGTCTTCTTATTGCGACGTGTTGGCCGTGCGATCATTCCCATCTTTGATCGACCGTGAAAAAGATTATAGGGAGGAGCTTATCGGATCTTTTGTTCGGTTGGTTCATTGTCCTATTATCAACCTTGAGTCAGCGACGCTTCATCCGCTTCAATCCCTTACTGATTTGATGACAATTCGAGAACATCAGGTGATCGAAAAACCAAAAGTGGTTCTGACCTGGGCGCCGCACGTAAAGCCGCTTCCACAGTCTGTTGCCAATTCCTTTGCCCAGTGGATGGTCGCAGCTAATGTAAATCTGACAATTACTCATCCTGAGAAAATGAATTTAGACACACAGTTCTCCGATGGAGCTACCGTTGAAACGGATCAGGAATATGCGTTGCAAAATGCGGACTTTGTTTACGTGAAAAATTGGTCTTCCTACAATGATTACGGAAAAATGATAGACGCTCCGAACTGGATGATGACCAAAGCCAAACTGAATCTCACAAATAGTGCAAAGTTGATGCACTGCCTTCCCGTTCGTAGAAATGTAGTAATAGCCGACGATGCGATGGATAGTGATCAATCGGCTATTCAGGAATTAGCAGCCAACCGATTATGGGCAGCGCAGGCGGTACTAACAGAAATTCTTAGGGACTTGTAAAATGGAAGTTCTGAACATTATAAAGGTCGGAGGAAACGTAATTGATGACCCTAAAATTTTGAAAGTGTTTCTGAATGAATTTGCTCAGCTGAAGGGATGCAAGATTCTTGTTCATGGTGGTGGGAAAATAGCTACTCGAGTTGCGGATTCCATGAATGTCAAAACAGAAATGGTGGAAGGTAGACGGATCACGACCGATGAGATGATTGATGTAGTGACCATGACTTACGGTGGGCTTGTCAACAAAAAAATCGTATGCGAATTACAAGGCCTTGGTGTAAATGCTTTGGGACTTACAGGCGCTGATGGAAATTTCATATTAGCTGACAAACGACCGATGACAGGTTCAATAGACTATGGATGGGTGGGAGACCCCAAGTGGATAAACGAAAGACTACTTGTTTCGCTCATTGACAATGGTATAATTCCTGTCCTTGCACCGCTAACACATGATGGAGCTGGTCACCTGTTGAATACTAATGCGGATACGATTGCGAGTATGGTGGCAGTCGCACTAAGTGATCATTTCAAAGTAGAACTCAATTACTGTTTCGAAATGTGCGGAGTACTCGAAGAAGTGGAGGATCCTTCATCAATCATTGAAGAATTGACGCCTGAGAAGTATGGCGTGTTAAGAAAAGATGGAGCGATTTCGGCAGGAATGATTCCTAAAGTAGAGAATGCATTCAGTGCGATCGAAAACGGAGTTCGAGCAGTAAGAATTCTGAGTTATGAAGCAATTTCCAACCTTCAAAATGCAGAAAAAAATGAGTGTACCATCATCCGTTGAGAGATACAATGAAGAAGCTATTGAGTTGCTTTCTAGCTTGATTCGGACGCAAAGCTTTAGTCGTGAAGAAGAGGGGACTGCTGCAATCCTGGAAGTGTTTTTTGTTGACCAGGGAATTCCATTCGAGAGGAAAGGAAACAATGTTTGGGCAAAGAACAAGTACTTCGATTTAGACAAAGAGACCATCTTGCTCAATTCTCATCACGACACGGTCAGGCCCAACGAAGGCTATTCCAAAGATCCGCTTGACGCTGTAGTCGAGGAAGGGATGCTTTATGGATTGGGCAGTAATGATGCGGGTGGATGTTTGGTTTCTCTACTGCTGACTTTTGCTCATTTCTATGACCAGGAAAAACTGCCTTTCAATCTCGTCATGGCTGCCACCGCTGAGGAAGAGATTTCAGGAAAAGGCGGATTGGAATCAATTCTGAATGAGATTGAGCCGATCAAATTTGCGATCGTAGGAGAGCCGACAGAAATGAAGATGGCGGTTGCAGAAAAAGGGCTGATGGTTTTGGATTGCAAGGTACGTGGCAAGTCAGGGCATGCGGCCAGAGAAGGAGGAGTAAATGCTATCTACGAAGCTCTTGAGGTGATCGAATGGTTCAAGACGTATCAATTTGAAAAAGAGTCTGATCTTCTAGGTCCAGTCAAAATGTCTGTTACCATGATAGAGTCAGGATATCAGCACAATGTAGTTCCTGACATTTGTGATTTTGTGGTGGATGTGAGAACCACAGATGCTTATACAAATGAAGAGGTTTTGGAAATTATTCAACAACATGTGAATTGTGAAGTTCAGGCGCGATCGACAAGGCTGAAACCATCGGGGCTGCCGGAGAAGATGCTCCTTTATCAGGTAGCTAAAAGCCTTGATATTGAGCAATTTGGTTCCTCAACAACTTCAGATCAGGCGATCCTGGATATCCCCTCTGCCAAGATGGGGCCAGGTAAGTCTGAGCGATCTCACACTGCCGATGAGTTTATCCATTTGGAGGAGATTAAGGAAGGGATTGAGAGGTACATTGAATTATTGGAAGAATTATTCAGAACATAAAATGTAACATCATCGGGAAGGATCGAAGCGATCTTTTTAACAAGGAGATTGCCTCACTTCGTTCGCAATGACGTAGAAAATCACAAAATTAGAAGAAATGAAACTTTGGGAAAAAGGAGAATTGAAGAATGAACTGTTCGAGCGGTTTACGATCGGGAATGATCCAATACTTGACTTGGAATTAGCAAACTACGATTTGATCGGGTCAATTGCTCATGTCAAAATGTTGAAGAAGATAGCGCTACTATCATCAGAGGAAGCTAAACTGCTTATCGACGAGCTGGAAGGCATGAAGCTTCAGGCAGCAAATGGGAAATTTGCGATTGAAGATGGTGTAGAAGATTGTCACTCTCAAATTGAGCTTAACCTGACCGGAAAGCTTGGTGATGTAGGAAAGAAAGTTCACAGCGGAAGATCTCGAAATGATCAAGTCTTGACAGCATTAAAGCTGTTTACGAAGGCTCGACTGGAAGAGGTGGCAGCTAAAACAAAAGAGCTTTTTCATCTTCTGCAGGAAAAGAGTGAAGCCAACAAGGATGCATTGATGCCTGGCTATACGCACATGCAGGTCGCTATGCCGTCTTCCTTCGGTCTTTGGTTCGGGGCGTACGCAGAAAGCCTATGCGACGATTTGATTCAACTAAAAGCCGCACATAAAATCGCAGACAAAAGCCCATTGGGTTCAGCAGCAGGTTACGGCTCCTCTTTCCCACTGGATAGGGAATATTCAGCTGAAGAGATGAATTTTTCTACGCTGAATTACAACGTTGTTTATGCTCAGATGACGAGAGGCAAACTAGAGAAAACGGCCGCCACAGCACTTAGCGCTGTTGCTTCAACTTTAGCAAAATTTTCCATGGATGTTTGCTTGTATGCGGGTCAGAATTATGACTTCTTGCGAGTTCCGATATCCTATACTACTGGGTCGAGTATCATGCCGCACAAGCAAAACCCGGATGGATTTGAGTTAGTGCGTGGAAAATGCAATCAGCTTCAAGCCTTGCCATACGAGCTAAGTCTGGTATTGGCGAACCTGCCATCGGGCTATCACCGTGATTTGCAAATTCTGAAAGAGCACTACCTTCCGGCTTTCCAAACGCTGGAGGATTGTTTAGATGTTACCATCGAAATGACCAGAGGACTGGTAGTCAACAATGCTGCGGTTGATAGCAGTAAGTACGACCAACTGTTCACGGTGGAAGAAGTGAATGCACTCGTTTTGGAAGGGGTACCGTTCCGTGATGCTTACATGGAGGTTGCAGATAGAATTAAGCTTGAAAATTACATACCGAACCGGAACTTGAAGCATTCTCATGTCGGGAGTCTTGGATACCTGGCCAACAAACAGATAAAGGACAGCTTCGAAGACGAATGGAGTTATTTCGATGATTTACGTTCAGGAAAAGCTTGATTAAGAGACTACACAGAGAATTTGCATGCGAATTAAGCTTAGTGATTTAATTTCGCCCATTCGAAGTAAAACCTAATCGCAATGAGTAAACTAGTTGTAAACAGTCACGCTGAGTTTGAAGAGTTTGTCGGAAAAGAAGTAGGCGTATCAGAATATCTACAGGTTACACAGGAACAGATCAATTCCTTTGCTGGAGCTACGCTTGATCATCAATGGATTCACACAGACCCTGAGCGCGCGGCAGATGGCCCGTTCGGTAGCACGATTGCCCATGGATATTTAACACTTTCATTGCTACCACATTTCTGGGGTCAGATAGCGCAGTTTAACAACATCAAGATGCAGGTAAACTACGGTGTCGACAAATTGAAGTTTGGTGAGGCGGTTAGGGTAAATGACAAGGTGAGACTGAGAGCTAAGCTTAGTACACTTGCTAATCTACGCGGGATCTCTAAAGCTGAACTTGAAGCCACTTTGGAAATTGAAGGACAAAAAAAACCAGCGTTTACCGCCATTATCATTTTCTTGTATCATTTCGAATGAAATCTCCCGCTTTGGCAGGGTTCGGGTGAAACTGGAGTTAAACTCGTTTTTTTAAGTAGATCCATGTTCAAACATGCTCCTGCACGTCTGATGGCTCTTATGGTGTGTACCATCCACTTATCAATTTCTGGTGGGGATTGAATCGTTTCCTGGCTACATTGAGGGTGGTACAACAATTATGATTCATGAAGAGCAAAAAAAACTACTCACTTCTTGGTTTAGCCATCTTCCTGAGCTTACAGATATGTGCTCAAACAAATACCTTCAAGCTTGAAGACCTAAATAGACTAACAAGCCTCTCATCACTTGAAATATCACCAGATGGCGAATCGGTAATTTTTATGACCTCCAATCGTAACATGGAGACGAACAGCTTTGATCGGGCACTTATTCTGATGGACATCAGGACCAAAGAGCAGACAAAAGTCGGAAATCAATTAAAGGGGGTGAGTTCCCCCACATGGACTGCAGATGGAAAAGGCATTTCATTTTTAGCCACAGGGGAGAAGGGCAAACAACTCATTGTTTGGAATGTGAAGTCGGGTGAGTCAAAAATTATTCTTGATGAGCAGCCAAGCATAACTCGCTATGCCTGGAGCCCTGATGGTAAGCAGATTGCATACTTCGTGAAAGAATCAAAAGACATCGAAAAGAGGAACAAATTCAACGATTCCTTCGAGGTTGGTAGCAATGATTTTTTGGTTGAATCGTCCACTCCAAAAACTTCGATGTGGCTGGTAAATGGAGATGGAAACAATCCCCGGAAAATAACTCCTGAGGACTACACGGTCGCTACTGGTTTATCAACATCATCTATTTCATGGTCTCCCGATGGGAAGAAAATTGCATTCACAAAGTATCCAACTGCAAATTCAGGCGATTCGGATCTCGGTAGAAACTTTGTTTATCACTTGGATTCGAAGGAATTAAAAGCTGCAACCACTAATACGCAAAGAGAATCTTCGGCAATTTTCAGTGCCGATGGAAAGTCTGTGGTCTATAGATACCCACGAGAAGGATTTTCCTCTAATATGAGCGACCTACATCAAGTCGACCTTGAAACGGGAGAAATCAGCAATATTTCTAAAACTCTGAATAAACCGTCTTCGGGTATCACGTGGCTAAAGGATGGATCCACACTTGTCCGGTCAATCGACAAATGGGGCAACATGATCTACACGTTAAAGGGTGATGAAAACACAAAAATCAATATTGGTGATTTAGCCTCAGTTTCGAGCTTTAGTATCTCGAAAAATGAAAGAATGGTCTTAACTGCGGTAAAAAAAGATTCTCCAGTTGAAATTTACTTCAAAGCAAATCTGGATGCCAATCCTGTTCTACTTACTGATTTCAATTCTTTTGTAAGAGATCTAAGTCTGGGGATGCAGGAAGGAATAGAATGGACTAGTAACAAAGGGTTGACACCGACCGGAATCATCACCTATCCTCCTGATTTCGATCCCAAAAAGAAGTATCCACTGGTGTTGCAAATTCACGGAGGTCCAAGCGCTTCTTCACTTCTTGGATTTAGTCCAGTTACCCAAGCTATGGCTGCAAAGGGCTGGATTGTTTTTCAACCTAACTATAGAGGGAGCACTAATTTGGGAAATGAATTTCAATCAGCTATTTCCAAAGATCCCAGCGAAGGGCCGGGTCATGATGTGATCATGGGTGTGAATGTCCTGAAAGAAAAACCATATGTGGATGGAAGCAAAATAGCAGTTTCAGGATGGTCATATGGAGGCTGGATGACCTCGTGGCTTCTTGGTAGATATCCTGATGTTTGGACTGCCGCTGTAGCCGGTGCAGCCCCAGTTGACTTCACGGATATGTATAGCTTGAATGATCTGAATAGAATGAGACGCCATTCGATCGTGGAATCTCCATATGTTGGAGAAAACCTGACCTGGGCTTATGCAAATTCTCCAATTTCTAACTTTTCAAAACTGAAGACTCCGACGTTGATTATGTCAAAAACAGGTGATTACCGGGTGACAATTACCGGATCTTATAAGCTATATGGAGCATTGCGAGACAATGATGTACCCGTTGAATTCATTGCTTACCCAGGGCCAGGGCACTTTCCAAGAGATCCGGTTAGATCGCTGGATGTGTACACAAGATGGATCGGATGGCTGGATAAGTATTTGGGTAGTGACAACGGAGAGCTAAAGGCTTCCATCGAAGATCGATAGAAATATTGTACTAAATAAAAAACCCTCAATCCAATCTGGATTGAGGGTTTCATTTTTTTAAGGTTTCTTAACCCAATGCTTCTTTCATCACCTCACCAATATCTGCAGGAGAAGCAACCACGTGCAGTCCGCACTCACCCATGATTCGCATCTTAGCTTCCGCTGTATCGTCCTTCCCACCAATAATAGCACCAGCGTGTCCCATTCTTCTTCCTGGAGGCGCTGTCTGTCCTGCGATAAATCCAACAACCGGTTTCTTATTTCCATCTTCCTTGATCCACTTAGCAGCATCTGCTTCGTACTGACCTCCAATTTCACCGATCATTACAATACCATCGGTCTCCGGATCCTCCATCAGCATTTGCACTGCATCTTTTGTGGAAGTGCCGATGATTGGATCACCACCAATTCCAATTGCAGTTGAGATACCCATTCCGGCTTTTACGACCTGGTCAGCGGCTTCATAGGTCAACGTCCCTGATTTCGAGACAATTCCAACTCTTCCTTTCTTAAATACAAAGCCTGGCATGATACCAACTTTAGCTTCTTCAGGGGTAATTACTCCTGGACAATTCGGTCCAACAAGTTTTGCTCCTCTAGAAATGGCGTAGGGCTTTGCCTTCATCATGTCTTTTACCGGAATTCCTTCCGTGATGGTAACGATCACTTTGATTCCTGCATCGGCTGCTTCCATGATTGCGTCAGCAGCAAAGGCTGGTGGAACAAAAATTATGGTGACATCAGCGTCAGTTGCATCAACAGCATCCTGCACCGTGTTAAATACGGGTTTATCAAGATGTTTTTGCCCACCTTTTCCTGGTGTAACACCCCCGACAACATTGGAACCATATTCGATCATTTGCTCGGCGTGGAACGTGCCTTCTGAACCAGTAAAGCCCTGAACAATTATCTTGGAATCTTTATTTACAAGAACACTCATTTGCTAGATTTTTGGCAAAAGTATTTAATTCGCCACAGAAACAATGGCATTTCTCTTCTAACTAAAAAAGTGTCGTGACTAAAGCCTAGTTGGAGTTTACTACATTGCCAACACCAGTGACGTCAACATCGATTTCTGGAGAGCCCTTGTACAAAATATTGCCAACTCCCGAAAGAGCACCAACCAGTTCTTCTGTGACGGTTATTTGAACATTTCCAACACCTGTGAGGTCAATTTCGCAATGCAAGCATGTGAAATCAAATGCTTCAAGATTGCTAGATCCGCTGCTGTTAATCGCTACTCTTTTTGCAGACCCGCTCATTTGAATATTACCTACACCCTCAATATTTAGATCGAATTGTGCAAGATCATTGAATTGATCAATCTGCACAGTGTTTACCCCTACCGTCGTAAGTGCGGTAAGCTCGCGATTGGAAATCGATACAGTGATGGAAATATCGTCGTAGTTGCCGTCTTCAAGATCGATGTAAAGAACATTGTCTCTTACCTCCGTATTGATCAAATCAATAATGTTATCATTTGCCTGCACTGAAACGACTTGATCTCCTTGCTCAATTATTGCGTTGATAACGCTGGAGATGTGAATGCTTTCAAAAGAATCCAATTCCCTGCTTTCAGAGATTATGTTCTCTGAACCTCGGATTTCTGGACCATCAAGATCTTCACATCCAGAGAGAACAATAATTGAGAAGAGAATTGCGTAAACGGAAGCTTTCATCTATTGATTTTTTATTATCCTTTGTTTGTTGACAGTTTGGGATGAATGACCCCGTACTGTAAACATGTTTCATTTCAAAAAGAGAACCCCCAAAAAACTTAAGGAGAGTGCACGAAATAGATGAAATCTTTCGTGATTTCGTTGCATCACAATCCATATGCGTGTTTTTCGCTCCTTAGACCTCTGAAAACTTTCGACGAGTGCCAATATCATTTCGTTAAATTTTGCAAATGTGAAAAACACACACCTCTTAAGTACGTTAAACTCTTTTGTAAATAATAAATCCTCTTCATATTTACATAGGTTTGAAAGGAGCTTTTTTAAAGCTCCTTTTTTATTGCCAGTTCAAAAACCCATAATATGATAGGAAATGCCAAAGAATTTCTTGGTTCCCAAGTGGATAACTCTTCTTTGGTGTTCTTTCGAATGTGCTATGGTTTTTTGGTTGCGGCAGAAACTTTTGGTGCAATTCTTACAGGTTGGGTAGAACGAACATTGGTTAATCCTGCGTTTACGTTTTCATTTATCGGATTCGAGTGGCTCCAGCCTCTTCCAGGCGATGGGATGTACTATTATTTCATCGTTATGGGAATTTGCGGCCTGCTGATAATGCTTGGCTTATTTTATCGTGTCTCCACCGTAATCTTTTTTGTTTTATGGACGGGTGTTTACCTCATGCAAAAAGCGGAGTATAACAACCATTATTATCTACTTGTCCTTTTAAGCGCTGCGATGATTTTTATGCCTGCACATAAGAGTAGATCGTTGGATGCACGCTTAGGCATCACAAAGGAATCGAAAACCTGTCTAAAGGCACACGTATGGTTTTTTATTCTGCAAATCCTGATTGTTTACGTTTTCGCAAGCCTAAACAAAGTCCATATGGACTGGCTTACTGCAAAACCTGTCGGAATCTGGTTTCACAGTAAAGCAAGCTATTGGCTGATTGGGCCACTTTTGGATACAAGAGCGTTCCAGTATTTAATTTCCTGGGGTGGTGTCCTCTACGATGGAGCAATTGTATTTCTCTTATTAAACAGATCAACTAGAAAACTGGGATTCTTTTTATCGTTGTTTTTCAACCTTTTCAATTCCGCAGTTTTTCAGATTGGAATATTTCCATACATGATGATTGCTTTCACAGTATTCTTCTATCCTCCTGAGTACATCCGAAAACTTATTTTCAAGGACAATTTTCAAATTCCAGAATCAAAAGGAGTGCTAAGCAAGCCGTTGTTCACAGTCATGGCTGTTTATTTTGCGATTCAACTCTTGTTACCAATTCGACATCACCTGTATGAAGGTGACGTGCATTGGTCGGAGGAAGGACACAAGATGGCTTGGCAAATGATGCTAAGATCGAAGTCCGGCTATGTCCGATTTGATGTTTTGGATAAAGCCACACAAGAGAAAACTCGAATTGATATGTCAAACTACCTGAGCCGTCGACAAAAAAGATCAATTGTTGGTGAGCCTGATATGATTTGGCAATTCGCCCAACGCTTGAAGGAGACCTATCGAAAGGAAGGGAAGGATGTGGCAGTGTTTGCGGTTTCCAGACTCTCTCTCAACGGGCACACGCTGCAGCCCCTGATTGATCCTACTACCGACCTTGCAAGTGTCCCTTGGGATCGATGGAAACATTCCGACTGGATCTTAACTTACGATTCCTATGATTGACTTAAGAAGTGATACGGTAACCAAACCAACAGCAGGTATGCTTGAGGCAATGTTGTCTGCGGATGTTGGAGACGATGTGTTTGGCGATGATCCGACCGTAAATAATCTGCAATCAAAGATCGCGAGGCTCTTCGGAATGGAGGATGCGATTTACTGCCCATCTGGCACTATGACAAATCAGATTGCCATGAAGGTTCTGACAAAGCCTCAGGATGAGATCGTTTGTCACAAGCATTCCCATGTTTACCTGTATGAAGGAGGTGGCATGATGTACAATTCAATGGTGTCTCCTAAGCTTCTGGAAGGTGACCGAGGTCGGATCACTGCGGAACAGATTGTAGAAAGTATTAATCCAGATGATATCCATTTCCCCAAAACTCGATTAGTGGTGCTGGAAAACACGATGAATAAGGGCGGAGGAAGCATCTATGACTTAGACGAAATTGGTGCTATCAAAAACATTTGTGACAAGAACGAACTTAGCCTTCATCTGGATGGAGCTCGCCTATTTAATGCATTGACCGTGACTGGACACGATCCGGCAGAATACGGGAAATTGTTCGATACGATTTCCATCTGTTTTTCCAAAGGACTAGGAGCTCCAGTTGGTTCCGTTTTACTTGGTAGCAAAAATTTGATCAAAGAAGCGAGGCGTGTGAGAAAAGTTCTGGGAGGAGCTATGCGACAGTCAGGATACCTAGCGGCGGCATGTACTTATGCACTTGACCATCAGGTAGAGCGACTAAAGGATGACCATCGGCGAGCTGAGTCCATTGGAGAGGCATTGAAGGAGTTAGCTTTCGTGGAAGAAGTAATGCCTGTGGATACCAATATCGTCATTGCACGACTCGATGAGGGTCTGGGAGAAAGCTGGTTCCTTGAGGAATTGAAAAAGAAAGATGTACATGCAGTTCCATTCGGCAAGAACTTAGTTCGATTTGTTACTCATTTAGACTTTACCGAAAATCACTTAGATGAGTTCACCAGGAAAGTTAATTCTATTGAGGCTTAGATGTTTGTTTACTCTTTCCTGTCACTAGCCACACACCCAGAAATACGAAGAGGGAGGCAATTAAATGTTTCCATAGAAACACTTCATTGAAAAATAAGATGGCGGTTAGTGTGGCAAAAATAGGATGGAGATAAATGAATGCCCCCACAATAGATGAATTTACTCTTGCTAGTGTCCAGACATTTAGAAAATATACGATTACCGTCACGCCAATGATCGCATAGATCATACTGTACCAAACCTTAGGAGGAAGGCTACGAAAATCAACAACGGCAGCTTCTGAAAATCCTATCGGTACAACAATAACAATGGCAATTGTGAAAATCCACGTGACGACCGTCATTGGTTTATATTTTGTCATTA
>JBDVJN010000097.1:0-70529 GCA_039961455.1 Cyclobacteriaceae bacterium
CAGCTTAAAGGTTGATCCTGGCTCACGTGAACCTTGACTGCCTACAGCATAATTGTATCGCTCGTAGTAATCTCCTCTAGCATTTCTGCTCAAATTAGAAATAGCTTTGATCTCACCCGTTTTCACTTCCATTACCACTGCAACACCATAATCTGCATCGTGCTTTTGAAGCTCGTTGAGCAAAGCTGATTCCGTGACATCCTGAAGGTCTACGTTGATGGTTGTCTGAATATCATAACCATCCACCGGCCTTTTTTCGGTGCCATCATACACGGGTTTCCAGCCACCTCCGGCCATTTTCTGATACAGCGCCTGTCCATTGACACCAGCTAGTTGTCTATTAAAGCTATACTCCAGTCCCACGACTCCTCGGTCGCTGTCATTTACATTTCCAATCGTACGATAGCCTAAATGAGAAAAAGGCAGGAACCGTTTTTCCACCTTTTCAAAAATAACACCGCCTCTTAACCTTCCTTCTCTGAATATCGGCCAACGTTCCATCAACTTTTTGTCCTGGTAGCCGATTTCCTTGCGATTCAGAGTGATGTACCTACGGCCTTGCTGTCTGGCGTCATTAATTTTTCGTTTGTACTGTGTAGCATCCAAATCTTTGTAGTACCTGGAGAGCAAGTAGCTGAGTGAATCAATACTTCCTTTATACAGGCCATCCTGAGCAATGTATGGATCCAGCGCCAGTCTGTAGAAAGGCAAAGAAGTAGCTAAAAGACTTCCGTCCTCTGCATAGATGTTTCCACGGGTCGCTTTGACATTCATCACTTTCATTCCGATCGTTTCACCCAGGTCCACCCATTTCTCGCCTTCGATGTATTGGATCTTAACCATTCTGAAAATCACCGCCCCTGCGACCAGGAAGGTGAGAATGAATGCTATTCGTACACGAAATACTATGTCTCGCTTAATACTCATTTTATGCTCAATCGCCTTTAATTAATACCGGTGATTCTTTGCTCTCTTTCAAACCAAGCTCAAAGGCTCGTTTTGCCACTTCTGATTGCTTGCTTTCATACATGAATTCAGCTTTCAGGGTAGTGTAATCAGCTCTCAGGTCCTCAACCTGCTCTTCGAGCTTGGAGATAGACCTGATTTTTTTCTCGGCATAATGACGATTTCCTATATATAGGACGCATAGAAATGTTAGGAATAGTATCTGAGGAAGGAAGCGTACGTGTATCACTTCACTAATCGAACTATCCATCCGAAGAAAACGATTGATAAGTCGGAACAAACCTCCTCGTTCTTCTTGCTGGGGTAATCTATAGGTGTTTTCAGCCATATTTTTAAGTAGTTAGATAATTAGTAGTTAGACTTTAGACCTTCCGATACTAAAATCCGGTTACCAAATACCATCACCTCTTTCTGCCAATTCTCAGCTTCGCACTTCTTGCTCGGCTGTTCTTATTTACTTCTGCCATGGTCGGGACGATTGGTTTTCGGTTTACCGGATCTAATATCCGGATTGGGTTACCATAAAAATCCTTCTCGTCCGTCCCCTTGAAATTTCCTTTATTAATAAAGTTTTTCACGGGTCTGTCTTCTAAAGAGTGATAGCTCAACACAACCAGTCTGCCATCTTTCTTCAGAACTTCTCCTGCTTGAGTCAAAAATTCTTTTAATACTTCGATTTCCTCGTTTACCTCGATTCTGATTGCCTGAAAAACCTGTGCCAGGTATTTCATTTCCCTTCCTCTGGGTGCATTTTTCAATGCGATCTCCTTCAACTGCTCGTTCGTTGTGATTTCTGCATTCAACTTGAAGTTCTCGATTTCCCGAACCAAGGTTCTTGCATTTTTCACTTCACCATAAGCGCTGAAGATATGGATCAGATCGTTTTCCGAATATTCGTTTAGTACCTCATGTGCACTTTTGCTGGCTCCTTGATCCATTCGCATATCCAGAACGCCCTCAGCTCGTGTGGTAAAACCACGCTCCGGCTCATCAAACTGGTGAGACGAAACACCAAGGTCAGCTAAAATGCCATCTACTTCGGTGATCCCATGAAATCGCAAGAACTTCTTGAGGTATCGAAAATTTGACTCAATAAATGTGAAAGAACTTTTGCCCCCCTTTGCGCTATTCGCTTTGGTGAGCTCTTGTGCATTTTTCTCAGCATCTTTATCCTGATCGAATGCAAGTAAATGTCCTGTCGTTAGCTCATTTAAGATCTCACGACTGTGTCCCCCTCCTCCAAACGTCACATCGACATATACACCATCCGGTTTTATGTCAAGGCCTTCCAAACTCTCCTGCAGCATTACAGGATTGTGGTACTCAGACATGGTTAGACCTCATCCCTAACCCTTCTCCTACTAAGAGAAGGGAACCGTTCTCTGGTCCAAACTTCACTCCTTCAATTCCTATCCTATTCATCCAAGAATTTTTGAGCCAGCTCTGAGTATTCCTCCATATCCTCGATCAGATGATCGTTGAATACGGCCGGGTTCCACATTTCAATATAATTGCCCATGCCGATCAGAATTGCTTCTTTCTCTATTTGTGCATGAGCGAGCATGGTCTTCGGTACTAAAATTCGGTTGGCTGTATCCAACTCTACCTGGGCTATGCTCCTGAAAAAATTTCTTTTCAGCTTACGCTGTTCGGGGTTGAATTCACTCAGTGATGAAATCTTGTGGTGTATTTTTTTGTATTCCACCATCGGGTACAGAATGAGATTCGGTTCGAATCCCTTCCGGATGACTAGTTCGGTAGTGGAGACCTCAGGGAGATTGGTTTTAATCTTTGCAGGTAAAACCAACCTACCCTTGGTATCCAACTTACACTCATACTCGCTTGTAAAAAACGCCATACTGAGCCTTGAAAAATATAAACCACCGAGACAAATGTAATCAACTTTTCACATTTTCAGACACTTTCCCCCACTTTCACACACAAATGTGAAAAAAATAAGCATAATTCACCCATGAGTAATGTTTTAGGGGTGTTTATTACGGGTAGCAAGTCAGAGGATTAGTATGCTTTGCAGCACTAAATGGTTGCTTTTGAGATTTAAGCGCTTAAGAAACTACACTCATTGAGGTTTCGTGGGAGCTGGTGGGGGAATGGAGAATTACTAGTTTGTAGAGCACTTGTACTTAACCAAGTAAATTGTTGTGTATCGATTTTCAGTAGATTCAGTTATCGTGTAATTCCCGTCATCTTGTACACGAAATAAGTTCAAGAGGCAATGGAAATAGGCGCTTGTTCAACAATCAATTTGATCATTACAATAGTGAAACCACCGTTTTATTAGACTTTAATGCTGCTTCTCTTTTGTAGTAAACCAAACCATTCCCTGGATAGTTGGTTATGTTTTAAAAGTATTTCTATGTCCAAATCATATCTGGTAGTCGGTGCAAGTACCGGAATTGGCCTGGAGCTCACCAAACAACTGACAGGGACGGGGAACAAAGTCTATGCCGTTGCCAGGACTCAGGGCGAACTAGCTAATGTGCAAGCCACCACCTTCATTTCATTCGACGTACTCTCGGATGAGGTTTTTGAATTTGATATTGAAGTTTTAGACGGATTCGTCTACTGCCCGGGCACAATTAATCTAAAACCATTTCATCGATTAAAAAAAGAGGATTTTCTCTATGACTTCAGCGTAAACGTGCTGGGCGCAGTAAAAATGCTACAACACGTTCTTCCCGCTCTCAAAAAAGGAAAAGATCCATCGGTACTTTTTTTTAGTACAGTTGCTGTTCAACCAGGAATGGGATTCCATACCAGCGTTGCGGCAAGTAAAGGGGTTGTCGAGGGTCTTGTCAGATCCCTGGCCGCAGAATTGGCTCCCGCCATCAGAGTCAATTGCATTGCACCATCCGTTACAGATACCCAGCTAGCAGCACGTCTCCTTTCATCTGATGAAAAAAGGAAAGTCTCAGGAAAGCGCCACCCCATGCAGCGAATAGGAAGCTCAACTGACATTGCAAATGCAGCTGAATTTCTTCTCTCGGACAAGGCTGGATGGATAACGGGACAAATACTTGCTGCTGATGGTGGCTTGTCTACATTACGTACACTATGAAAATCCTTCTTACTGGCTCCACGGGTTATATTGGAAGACGATTGCTACCTGAACTGGTTAATGCTGGACATCATGTCACTTGCCCTGTAAGGGACAAACGAAGATTTGATTTTGAGGATTTTGATGAAGAATTTCTTAAATCCGTTCATGTCATTGAGATGGATTTTCTTTTGGTTGAGGATCTAAAGAAATTGCCTGATAACGTTGAGGCAGCATATTACCTCATCCATTCTCTTACATCCGACAGCAAAGCGTTTAGTAGTCTGGAGGCTACAACAGCAAATAATTTTGCATCGTATTGTGCGCAAACAGCAATTGATCAGATCATTTATCTCGGAGGAATTGCGAATGACGATCTACTTTCAGAACATCTATCCTCGCGACAAAATGTAGAGGAGATCTTGAAAACAAGTGGAAAATCTTTAACAATCTTGCGTTCGGCAATCATCATAGGCTCCGGAGGAGCTTCCTTTGAGATTATAAGAGATCTGGTTGAAAAACTTCCCATAATGATGGCTCCAAAATGGCTGCTGAGCAGATGTCAACCGATTGGGGTTTTAAATGTCCTGCAGTACCTGATGGGCGTTCTACAAAATAGAAAGGCCTATGACAGAACTTTCGACATTGGCGGTGATGACATTCTGACTTATCGGGAAATGCTTCTTCAGTTTGCTCAGGTTCGTGGTTTAAGGCGATGGATCATCACCGTGCCTGTCCTGACCATCAGATTATCGTCCTTATGGCTATACATAGTCACCGCCACCTCTTACCGATTAGCAAGAAATTTGGTAGACAGCATGCGAAATGAAGTCATTTGTAAGGACAGCTCCATCGATGAAATCGTGAAAGTTGAAAAATTAACTTACAAGGAATCTTTGCAAAGGACATTCCTGAAAATAGATCAGAAGCAGGTCATATCAAGCTGGAAGGATTCCTTTGCAAATCCAGACTTTAACAATCACTTTCTTCATCAAGTAGAAGCACCCAAGGATGGATGTTTTCTGGATCTGAGAGAAATAAGCTTCAGTCGTGACCCTTCAGAAGTGATTGAGAATATTTGGCAAATTGGGGGAGAACGTGGTTGGTACTATGGAAACTTCCTCTGGAGAATTAGAGGGTTCCTGGACAAACTTGTTGGAGGTGTTGGTCTACGGAGAGGTAGAAGAAGCCCTAATGAACTCAAAGGTGGTGACGCGTTGGACTTTTGGCGTGTGTTATATGCCAGCAAAACAGACAAGAGGCTTCTGCTATTCGCAGAAATGCGCCTTCCTGGCGATGCATGGTTGGAATTCAAAATTCGCAATCGAGGTGAGCAATATCAGCTGATCCAGACAGCCACTTTCAGGCCGTTGGGGGTGTGGGGGCGAGTTTACTGGTTTCTAGTTTGGCCATTTCACGGTTTCATTTTTAAGAACATGGCAAAGAATTTAATTGAATTCTCATCACCACCTAACGATCATGGTTGAAAAGGAAGAACCTATGAAAGTTGCCATTTTTTGGTTTCGGAGAGATCTCCGTCTAGACGACAATATGGCGCTTTTCGAAGCTCTAAATTCTGAGTTACCAGTACAACCAATTTTCATTTTCGACAAAGAAATTCTCGAGAAGTTGGAAGATGACGATGACGCCAGAGTGAGCTTCATTCATAAGGAAATATTGCGATTAGGGAAGGAAATCCAACGCAAAGGGGGAGCCTTTGATGTCAGGTATGGTGATCCCGTTCAGATATGGATCCGACTACTTGAAGACTACAACGTTGGAGCCGTGTATGCTAATTCTGATTATGAACCATATGCCACTGTCCGGGATAAGGAAGTTTCAAAATTGCTAGCCTCCAAAGGAATTCCATTTGTGATGACGAAGGATCATGTAGTATTCCAAAAAGACGAGGTGGTGAAGGCAAACGGGGAGCCTTATATTGTTTACACGCCTTACAGTAAACTTTGGAAAGCAAAGCTATCGACCTGCGACCTTCGTGCTTGTCGTTCCGAATCGATCAGAAATTGGTATTCATCAGAGGTCAGACCTATCACATCTCTGGAAAGATTAGGCTTCCGACAAACCGCGATTCGTTTCCCTGATCGATCTTTGAGTAGCGAAATTGCAAAGAACTACGATCAAACAAGAGACATACCATCCATTCAAGGAACCTCTAGACTGAGCGTTCACCTTCGCTTCGGGACTATTAGTATCCGAAAGCTCACAGCTTTCGCTGAGAAATTCAATTCAAAATTTTTGAATGAACTGATCTGGCGAGATTTCTATCAGTCCATTCTTTGGCATTTCCCTCATGTAGTTTCTGAGAACTTTAGCAAAAAATATGATGGTATCGAGTGGAGAAACAATGAGACAGAATTTGAAAAATGGTGTGAGGGAAGAACAGGGTATCCGATTGTAGATGCGGGAATCAGAGAACTTAATACTACCGGGTTTATGCACAACAGAGTTAGAATGATCACCGCCAGCTTTCTGACTAAACACCTACTTATCAACTGGCAATGGGGTGAAGCATACTTTGCTACTAAACTTCTGGACTATGAATTGGCCAGCAACAATGGTGGATGGCAGTGGGCTGCAGGAACTGGTGTGGATGCCGCACCTTATTTTCGAATTTTCAACCCATATACACAGACCGAGAAGTTTGACCCACACCTGCGCTACATAAAAAAGTGGGTTCCCGAAGTTGGCACAACTCACTATCCTGCCCCGATTGTGGATCACCGATTCGCAAGGCAACGTGCACTAGATACTTATGCTAAGGGACTTCGCTGACTTTCGCAGCCCATAGCAATGATTGGCTGTGTCTCAGAATGTAAGTGTATTGAAGGTAAGAGAGTTTTGAAATGCACCCATCTCTTCTGATGAACGGATTGAATTGCTAGCTTTATTAAACCCTCCTTTTGTGAGATCTCTCCTTAGTCAAGTAAATGAACATTATTTATTTTAGGAGTAAATAAAGTGAACATTTTTACTCCTCTTTCACACGGAAAGTGAACATTATTGATTATGCATGACAGGTGAGACTAAACTAACCTTTTGACACACGTTTCAACCCGAGCTAGTCGAAACACTTTAATTATTGAGGAAAATTATCCATCCGAAAGCATTAAATCTCCATTTTAATGGCCAGTAGCCCTCCCTAGGTTTGTATCATAATAATTATTCAACAAAAAATAAAGAGTTATGATTAAAGTAGCATTATTGGTTAGACTTCAAGCTAAACCTGGTAAAGAAAGTGAAGTAGAAAAATTTATTCAAGGTGCTCTTCCCCTGGCAGAGGCTGAACCAGATACTATCAGCTGGTATGCACTAAAGATGGAGAATTCGAATTTTGGAATATTTGATACGTTCCCACATAATGATGGTCGTTCGGCACATTTAGCCGGGAAAATCGCTGAAGCCCTTATGGCAAATGCTTCTGAACTACTGGCAAAGGATCCAGTAATAGAACATGTAGACGTATTGGCTGCCAAACGCTGAAATTGAAGGAGTTTTGATTTGCAAGATTAACTGAGTTAAGGATAGGTAAAGTCAACTTATCCTTAACTTTAAATAACAATGGGAAAGAATAGTCACACCTTGGTAAATCGTCAAAACGGAGAACTAGCCTTCAAAATATTTTCCTTTGAGGATGCTAGCTATTTCGATCATATACAGAGACAGAACTATTACTCTATTATTCTCATTTTTCATGGAGATGTTGAATTACAGGTGGATTTTACAACGTACTCGCTTCCTCATAAATCCATACTTTGCTTGTCACCGTATCAGCCATACCTTTTAAAATCTGATGCGGAGTTATCTGGCATTACACTAAATTTTCATCCTGATTTTTTTTGCACATATAAACATCAAAATGAAGTAGAAAGTGAAGGAGTTTTATTCAACAACATCTACGAACCACCTTTTTTTCCTATTGGTGATGAGCAGCCATTAGTAGACAAGCTAAACCAAATGAAAGAAGAGATTGAAAGTGCTGGTTTAGCTCAGCACGAATTATTGGTATCGCTTTTAAAAATATTTCTTATTACTGTTTTACGAATAAAAGTAAGTCAAACACCAAGAATAAGAGAGCAACTATGTGAAAACAGCGGACCTCTCATTTTGCAAAAATTAACCGACAGTATCGAACAAAATTATAAGAATAAGCACTCTGCAAGTGACTATGCGGGGTTACTAAATATTTCCCCAAATGCACTGGCAAAGCTGGTCAAAAACTACTTCCACAAAACGCTAACCGATTTAATAGCCCAGCGTATCATGATAGAAGCAAAACGTGAATTATATCTAACTCCTAAATCCGTTAAAGAAATCTCGCATTTACTTGGTTATAACGACGAATATTATTTTAGCAGATTTTTTAAGAATCAAGCCGGTATTTCACCACAGATTTACCGAAATACAGTTGGATTTGCGAAGCAAGAAAAGTAGTCATAGAACTCAAGTATCAGCTAAACGATGTACGTGAAATCATATGTTGCACTGATTGTGATTTAAATCGCTAGAGTTACCATTCGTTTTGTGAGACTAATTCATGAAGTTTAGAATATGAGTTCAGATTAGTCATTTCGATAATTCTCTAATCACTTTTTCAATTCGTTTTCGCCTACTTTCCTTCTCGATTTCTGGAAGTCTCGCGCTCAAAGCTTTGAGGAATACTTCCTTGTTCTGTCCGTTTACTACCGGCAATGATCTTTCGGCGTACATCGCAAATTGATTCAATGGACAATTTTTTAATTGTTCTAGAAGCAAACTGAGAGCATCAGAAGAGTAGTCAGGAACTGAAGCTAAACTGACAAGTATGTTGACTGCATGATCTTTAGTTATAACTGAACCTTTGTCAGCTGCACTCAAGATTTGAGACAAATTTTTCTTATAGTCCGGGTCGCTTTGAAAATTTCTTCAGACCCAAAAATCCCGTTATCAACTCCTCCTCAAAGATTCAGCCAATAGGTGATCTTAAATGTCAAGGCCCTGGTACGTGGCTGACCAATACTGAACCCGCCTTCATGATCCGCAAAATAATTATCCGTATACACCAGAAATATATCTGAGACCGGCTTGAACCTCCACTGGAACCGGGTATTAATATTCAGATTTTCGATTTGACTATTGTACTGAATAAATGTGGTTAAAAACACCTTTTTTGAAAACGTAAAATCGAAGCGAGGGCCAATCAAATAAAGGGAGGTAGTAGTGTACGGTTCTGGCAAAATGATTCGATTAAACGCAAAGTCTATGGACGTAAAACCAAGAGGTTGATATCTATATCCCACAGAGCCCTCAAGATTAATCCGGTCTCCATTAAAGTATTGACCGGATCGGGTGTTTAACCGATAAAAAAACTTCTTTCGTTGATCTGATTCATATCGTGCAATGAATTGATAATTGGTGTATTCTGTATCTTCCGGGAGCTCCACTCCGTCTGTGCCACTCGGATCAAAAGAATTAAACAGGTAGGTATACTGCTTTCGGAGGCGCGTGAAAAAAGTGGCCGTATTTCTAAATGCAATCTCATACTGAAGATTAAAATCCCAGTCCAGGAAGCCAAAGGTGTCATTTCCAACCATGTCAAAATCTAATGCTGGTCCATGTCGTTGAATACTACCTCTCTTCGGAAACCACCGGTACTTGATCGTGGTTGCTAATTGCCTAATGTCATTTCTTCTGACAAAACCAACCTCCGGGTTATATTCTTCTCCAACCAATTGGGAAAATACATCCAATGACCATTTTTGGATATCATAATTCAAAGTAAGCCCTGCCGCATATGGTGATGTCAGCGTTTCCGGCCCAAATGTTCGATGGTAGAATACTTTCCCGTTCCATACATTATTGATGCTTGCCAGGCGATATTCCACACCCAGGGTTCGGTTGAATTCATTCAAAGAAGCAGTGTCATATTCACTTGAAGATTCAAATGTCTGCTTATTCACTGCGAACAGACTCACATTCGACCGACTAAAAACCTTCTGCTGCAAACTCACCATCGAATAGTTGTAAGTGGGCAGCCCGATGGAAGCGTCTCTTCCTGCCTGCATGGATAAAACTCCTAACCGTAAATCATCAGAAACTTTACCATTCAAACGCACACCAAAAGGAATCTGATTTTGAACATTCTGACCTGTCAGCGTATCTATCGCTATTCCAATTCGTCTGGAAAAAAAGGGTCTGGTACTTCGTGTGCCAAAACCGGAAAACAGGTCTGCATTTTCAAGGAAAAATTGGCGTCTCTCGGGAAAGAAAATCTCAAATCGATCGAGATTTGTCACCTGCTGATCTACTTCCACCTGCGAAAAATCAGGATTTACGGTTAAGTCGAGATTTAATCCAGGGGTTATCGCATACTTTAGATCAAACCCAACAGATGGATCAAAATCTTCCTCTGTATTTTCTTCAAAATCACGCTGCGTACTGCTGGCTGCATATGGTATCACTGAGATATTTCTTCCCGGCTTTTTGGTAGGAGTATCCCAAATTAATTCACGGTTGGTTGCCAGATTGAAAACAGGAAAAGTCCTTTTGATAGGTGCCCATGTACTTCTTTCCGCATATTCGCTATCCACTCGATAAAAGTTTACCAACCAGGAATCAGCATCTTCGCTGAAGCGCAGTGTTTTAAATGGAATAGCCATCTCAACCACCCAGTAGTCTTCATGCTGACGGGCTTCTGCATACCACTTGTTGTCCCAATCCATGCTAAAGCTGCCTCTACCCGACCCGCCATTCACAATGAGTGCTTCCCTCATTACACCATAAGGATTAACACCAAACAACACTCCATTCGTGCGATCTGAAAATGGATCAAAAATGACAGAGAAACTGTCATTTGCAGCTCCGGCAAAATCCCGTCTCAGGGAAGGTGTGACATAGGACCGCGACCCGGACAAATTATGCATGATACCAAGTACATAGATGTTGTTATCATCGTACAATATTTTGGCAATCGTTTGTGCCCGAGCAGGAAGCGAATCCGTTGGAAAATTCTGGGTAAAATTAAAGGCAGAATCAGCCGCCTGCCAGGCAGTCTCATCCGGTATCCCATCTATCGTTATGGCTTGTGGTGTTCGGCGAATCTCAATAGCCTGAGCTACAGCCTGAATCGCCGTACAACAAAAAAGCATGGAAATTAGGAGTTGTTTCGGTCTCTTCATTCTTAGGCGCAAAAATAGCAGTTGGAACTTCATGTCCAGTTACCACGCATACAAATTTGATGTAATCAAAAAAAGGTGGCCTGGCTTATCGGGCTGGTCGATTTACAATTCGATTCCTCTTCCAGCCAGCACCGGTCTGCGGCAAGGCGGCTTTGCAACACGCGCAATAACATATTTACTAGTTCGATTTAACGATCGTTTTTTCGGAATCCAATTTTGAATACGAAATCAATCTTTGGTCTCACTAAGTGGGTTCGAAAAACTAGTTCCATTAACAAGTCAAATAAAACAACCCAACCTTCAACTATGATAACCTGACCTTCAACTGAGACTACCCAATCTTCAACTTAAACAACCCAGCCTTCAACTATGATAACCCAGCCTTCAACTAGAACTCCCCAATCCTCAACTGAGATTACCCAGCCTTCAACTATAACTCCTCAACCCTCAACTCAAACTACCCAGCTATCAACTATAACTCCCCAACCCTCAACTTAAACTACCCAGCTTTCAACTAAGGAAACCCAATGAATAGCTGCGATTCCATGACCATCTTCTGGCCATTTCCCGTTTTGCACAAATTTCTATATGTTTGTTTCGTCACTACTAATTAGATGTTTAACACAATAATTAGTAGCAATGAGTACTGAAATTTATCGTAAGTACAACATTCCGGATGGGATCTTGCTCGCACACGTCGGCAAGGTCGCCGAAACTTTACCTAACGACCTTTCTACGTTCGAAGCGGGTTTTTCCATGATCAACCAATCTTTTCTGGACGGTCTAATAGCTGACCACGAGAACGCTCTGGAAGAAGGTGGTGATAATGTGTCCAAGGGACAAGTGGGAGAAAAGACACAGGCGTTGGTAGGAGAAATGGAAAAATCGCAAAAGATCATTAAACAATTGCGATTCTGGGTCAATGAGGCTTTTGGTGGAAATCCCGCCAAACGCAAGGCCTTCAACCTAACCAAATTTTGGAAGATCGCCTACAGTCAGTCGAAGCTGATCCAGTTTATGAACAGCTTGCAAACGATCGCGTCAGAAAATGGTCAGCCGCTGTTGGATGCAGGTATGAACCCACAAATCCTGACGGATTTGGAAGACAACGCTGAAGCACTGGCAGAAGCAGACGCTGAACAGGAAAGTAGCAAGGGAGGCAGAAGTAGTGCAACTCAGGAGCGGATCATCTCACTCAACTTGCTGTTTGAGCGTAGTCAGAAACTTGACGCCATCGCCGACATCCTCTACGAGGACAATCCAGCCAAGCGAGATTTCTACAGCATACCTGTGATTTCGCCAAAAGCTGAGGACCTGGAGGACGATGAAGAGGAACCTGAAGTGTAAAGAAAGAAAGGCGGCCAATGGTCGCCTTTTTTCATACATCAGACTACCTGGCACATCGAATATTATAATTTGCTGGTTCGAATTAACAAGATTTGATTTACTATCTATTGAAAGTTTATTCGAACACCACTCGATTTGTGCTCTGGAATAGAAATACAGAATGGAGTTCAAGCAAACCACCGTTTTGCAAACTTCTCCCAGTCAAATGGACTTACCACCGTCTTCAAAAACGAATTAAGGCCAAGTAGCACCCCATGTGCTATTCTTCCTTGAGCCCTCTGGTTGGGTTTATAAGGCCTGCTCTCAATGATTCAAAACTAACCGTCACTAGAGAAATGACGGTGATGGTAATGCCTGCAATCAAATAGACATCCCAGGATATTCCTACAGCGTACTCAAAATCTTCCAACCATCTACTCATGATCACCAATGAAAAAGGAATGGCAATAACCAAAGAAAGCACGATCATCTTCAGAAAATTGAAGGTAAGCAGGTTGAATATGTTTTGAAGACTTGCACCAAATACCTTACGGATGCTGATCTCCTTACGGCGTTGTTCTACCATGAACGCTGATAGTCCAAATAAACCCAGACAGGCCACAATAAGAGCCAAAACAGCAAAGGCTGCAAATACAATGGCTGCTCGAGTTACATTCTCATACATTATCTCGAATGAATCATCCAGGAATGTGTAGCGAATTGGCTGATTCGGCATTAAGTTGTCCCATTTTGCGGAGATGTCAGTAAGTGATTCTTTTAGATCTTCAGACTGAAGTTTGACAATCATTGCAGCGCCATTTGTTGTCGGACATAATGCCAATGGTTCTATTTCCATTTTCATTGACTCGAAATGAAAATCCTGAATCAATCCGATTACTGTCCAGGTGCCCAGATAATTCTCGATACGAGCACCAATAGGTTCCTGCAAATTCAACTTGCTGGCCAATGCTTGATTAATGATGATGGAAGAGGAATCCTGAGCCATATCACCAAAATTTCTCCCTTCCAACAGGTTCATTCCCATCGTTTCTATATAATCCCCGTCAACGGTCCACCTCTGCGTCCCCACCTGCTTGTCCAGATCCTGTCTTCCTTCTAACCAAAACCCGTTGCCATCACGCTTCGTCCCAGATATGGGTATGAAATTGCTCAAGGAAGCGCTGCGAACGTTCGACAGGCTCTTCAGCTCATTCTTGAAAATATCACTTTTCTCTCCCATCGTACTCACTCCCTGAATGACAACAACTTGTTCCCGGTCAAATCCGACGTCTTTGTTCAGAATAAAATCCAACTGCCGATAGACGAGTAGCGCACTCACCATCAAGACAATGGATGCACTAAACTGAAAAACAACCATAACAGATCTGAGTCTTGAATTTTTACTACCCTGGCTCAGACTACTTTTGAGGACATCTACAGGCCGGAAGGCCGACAGATAAAACGAGGGATAAAGGCCTGAAAAAAATGTAATGAGCAAGATGAACCCCAAAACTCCTGGAATGAACCACCACGAGAGAAAAGGAATTGATAGAGATTTTTGAGCTACCTCGTTAAATGATGGTAGAAAAAGAGCAGCTAACGAGATCCCTATCGAAACGGAAACAAAACAGATCAGAAAAGACTCGGTCAGAAACTGCTGTATAAGGTTTTTCCTTCGGGAGCCAAGTACTTTCCGTACTCCCACTTCTTTCGATCGATTTGCAGATTTGGCTGTAGAAAGGTTGATGAAATTGACGCAGGCCAGCAACAGTACTAAAGTTGCAATGGCTACAAAGAGCCAAACTATTTGAAGGTTTCCATGCTTTCCACTGTCATGGATATCATCGGATTTGAGATATATATCAGCGACGGGCTGCAGTATAAATGTATGATACTTTTTTGTGTCTTCTGCCTGGCTGGGGTTGTTTCTTTCCTGGT
The DNA here is from genome assembly GCA_039961455.1 of Cyclobacteriaceae bacterium. GTDB lineage: Bacteria > Bacteroidota > Bacteroidia > Cytophagales > Cyclobacteriaceae > Ekhidna. The sequence continues at coordinate 14,464 of JBDVJN010000097.1, forward strand.
ATTGGGCAACGTAATCCCGGATTGTGAGCAGCTGCTCTTCCAACTCTTCAGGGTTTGTTGTTGATTTAAGTCTAACATAAATATTGTAATTCCAGCAGCACCAATTTGTTTGTTCTCCCGGCCAAAATTCGTGTTGGTACAGACTAATTAAATAGTCGAAATCAATATGTGACTGAGAAGGAAAATTTTTCATCACTCCTCCTACCACGTAAGGCTCCTCGAGGTTATCGTTCAGAATAATGGTTTGTCCCACCGGATCCTGATTCGGGAAATATTTTTGAGCCTTTCGCTCCGAAATCACTATGGATCTCGGTACTGAAAGAGCTTCCTCCTGATTTCCGTAAACCATCGGAATCTCGAGAATCGCCAACAGCTCGGGATCGGCGTATGCAAACCCTTCCTCATAGAAATTGGTTGGACTGCTCGAAGTTCGTAGCTGATTGTCACCCGATTGAAACCAGCCGCTTTGAGGTATTAATCGACCTACCTTTTCTATCCCTGGGTAGTTCGAGCGAATAATCTCCGCGGCAGGGCCTGGAAATGATGTCCATTTTTCTTCTCCTTTGTAATCATTTGCAATTCGATAAATCCTGTTTCCATTTTCATAATGCTTGTCGTAATTGAGCTCATCAAGAATAAAGAACGAGATTAGCGTGAATGCTGCAATGCCGATGGCGAAACCACCTACCTTGATTGTAGAAAACATTTTGTTTTTCTTTAGTGACCTCCAAGCCACTTTTAAGTAATTTCTTATCATAATTTGATTATCTAGTTTGGATGAAAAACGTCTAATTGCAAAAGGTCGAAGGAATTTCAACGCATGCCATGCATACAGCTGGTTGGCTTTTTTGCGACCTAAGGTTGTGACCCATTCATCGTAAAATTCAAGTAAATCACCCTCGATCTCTTCGAACAGGTCATCCTTGCATACGACACGCAAAAGTTTGCTAATCCATTCGGGTGGATGTGGCCTCACATTCATATCGTAAGTGCATTCGGAGGTAATTGACTCCACAGAAGATTCCTAGCTTCCTGGATTTTTGTGAGCACCTGGCTACCAGAAGGCGTGACTTTAAAGTAGCGCTTTCGTCTCCCCCCTCGTTGAGCCGTTGCTCCCCCAAGGTGAGAAGTAACAAAACCCTTCTCCGCAAGTCTGTGTAGGGTCGCGTGAACAGCACTGACACTCATCTTACGGTCGAGTTGCTGATCTATCTCCTTTGTAATGGCTACTCCGTAAGCCTCTTCCTGTAGCATCACCACAATCAGAAGTACGACTTCTTCAAGTTCACCTATGTACACTTTTCTCATTTCGAATTATTAGTTCAAATTATGTAGAACAAATAGTTTGCCAAAAAGGTAAGTTGCTGATTAGTTGAGATTTACGAAAATTTTAAGACTATCAGGTGTTCGGAGTTGCACACAAAATTGTACAGGAACGATCTCCAAGTAAAAGAAATTCTTAAAGATACTATTACATCGGCAAAACCGAAACTAATTTATTTCGTATATATATTAGTTTGGCAAAATCGAAACTAATATGAAAGGGACATCACTGGGAGAATTTGAAGAGCTCTGTTTGCTAGCTGTTGGAATCTTGCAAGAAGATGCGTACGGCGTGTCTGTAAAAGAACAAGTAGAAAAACATACCGGACGTAAATCCACCCTTAGCACGATTCACTCTACCTTGATCCGTCTTGAGAAAAAGGGATTTCTGGAATCCAGGATGGGCGGGGCTACTGAGTTACGGGGTGGGCGAACAAAGCGAATTTTCCAGATTACCTCGCTTGGAAAAAAGTCTATGAATGAAGCTCGTGAACTGCGCAGTAAAATGTGGGATCATATCCCGGAAATTTTGTGGGAGGGAGGAGCCGTATGAAGAAGGACCAGCCACCTAAATGGATCATTCAACTGATCGAATGGTATTGTCATCCCGATTATTCAAAGGAGATCGTAGGTGACTTGCAAGAACTATTTTTCAAATGGAAGTCAGAAAAAGGTCCTTTCAGAGCTAGCATACTTTATGCCTTCAATGCTCTCCTTTTTGCCCAGACATACAATAGCAGGTTCTTACAGAATTCATCAAGATCAAACGTAGTAATGATGATCAAGAATTACTTCATTGTATCAGTGCGCGTGCTAATGAGAAATAAGGTTACCTCTGCGATTAACATCTTAGGGTTAAGTCTGGGCTTATTAGGCTTCACTTACATTGCCATATTCATTGCCCGAGAACAAAGTTTTGACCAACACCACCAGGATCACGAAGATGTGTATCGACTGGTTCTCGGACCCCTGGATCAAAATATTGGGACGTATGCCATCACTGGGGCTGCTATGGCTCCAAGTCTACAACGAGAATACCCGGGTATAAGATCATTTGCCAGGTTTAGGCGTTTTCCGTCGCTTGTTTCTCAGGAAGACCAAATGTTTTATGAAAATGAGTTCTATTTCGCCGATTCATCTGTTTTCGATGTTTTCACTCATGAGTTCCTGGAAGGGAATGCAAAAGAGGCCTTGAAAGAACCAAATTCCCTGGTTATTACTGAGTCGCGGGCTTTAAAAATATTTGGATCAAGTAAAAATATTGTTGGAAAAACACTCACGATCGACAATCAGCTCAATTATGTGATTACCGGTGTAATTGATGACGTTGAAAATAACTCGCACTTCAAGTATCACTATCTGGCTTCTATCGCCAGCATCCCAACGCACCACAATGAGCCATTACGGACGTACCAAATGACGTCTTGGTATGCGCACTATTTCTACACTTTTTTCAGACTTGAGAAAAATGCCGACCCGATACAGCTGGATCAGCAAATCAGATCTGCAGCCAAATACCACTCGGATCCTGATAACTATGAGTTATATGGAACCAACATGGGGCTTTTCCTACAGCCTCTATCTGAAATTCATCTGGATCCCCTTAGGGGAGAGATCAAACCGCAGGGGAATAAGGATACCTTGTCGATCCTTGGCATTATTGCCATTGTCATACTGGCGTTGGGTACATTTAATTACACCAATCTTACCACTGCCCAATCCATAAAGCGATCAAAAGAGGTCGGATTAAGAAAAACACTAGGGGCAGCCAAGGCACAGCTTATTCACCAATTTATTACAGAATCCGTCTTAATCACACTTGTTTCTTTGGGGATAGCAATTAGCATCGTGCAACTGACGCTTCCATACTTCAACAATCATTTCAACTCGCAACTAGCTATTTGGACGATAGAGACGCTTCCCATCCTGGTCTTTGTTTTTGTGTGTTCACTGGCGGCTGGTCTCTTTGGGGGTATGTACCCTGCCTTTGTTATTTCGTCTTACAAGCCAATCGCTATTTTCAGAGGGATTCAAAAAAATCAAAAAGGAATATCGTTCCGCAAATTGATAGTACTGGCTCAATTTGCCATTTCCATGATCTTAATTTCATCGACCATTATTATCTACCAGCAAGTAGCATTTATGAAAAATGCTAAGCTGGGAATAGATACTGAACAGATCATGGTCATTCCTACAAACGGTAATTCCAGCATCAACTCAACATTTGAATTGCTGAAAGAACGCCTGGAACAGCTACCGGAAGTATCACATGCGACTATTGCAGAGTTGACACCCGGGGATTCGTTTGGCGGCATCATTGCCAGGTTCGAAGGCATGCAAGACAATCGGAATTTTCCAACGACGGGCGTCAGTTTTGATTATATGAAAACTTTCGGGCTTAAGCTACTAGCCGGAAGAGATTTTGATGTCACCATTTCATCTGACTCCACCGAACGAGCAATTATCAACGAAACGCTGGCAAATGAATTGGGCTGGTCTCCAGGCGAGGCGATTGGAAAATCGTACGATTTTGGTGGTGACAACATCACTCCCGGACAGGTAATTGGTGTAATGGAAGATTATCACTTTAACTCCCTCAAGTCACCCATTTTTCCCATTGTCCTGACGATCAGACCCGATTTTTATAATAAGATTTCTATTCGTCTGGCAGGAGGAAATATTGCCGATGGCGTTGAAAAAGTAAAAGAAATCTGGCAAAGTCAATATCCCAATTGGCCTTTTGAGTACTATTTTGCTGACGACCATTTTTACAAAGAATATGAAGCTGAACAGAAATTTGGAGGGCTGATATTTTCATTTTCTTTAATGGCCCTTGTGATAGGAAGTTTTGGCCTGCTTGGAATTGTTCTTATCGATACCCGTCATAGACTGAAGGAAATTTGCATTAGAAAGACCCTCGGTGCTGGTGTTTCCAATATCCTAAAGGTGTTGTCAGGGGAGTATCTTAAAATAATTACTGTAAGTATTGCCATTAGCATCCCGCTCTCTGCATTGTTCGCACGCAATTGGCTTCAGGATTTCGCCTATCAGATGAAATCCTACACATGGATAATTTTAAGTGCACCTTTCATAGTCGTTCTGGTGGCACTATTAACCGTAATTGTTCTGTCATTTAATGCTGCAAAAATTAATCCGGTAGAAATTCTGCGAGATGAGTAGAAAATGGCTTTGTGCAAGCAAAACCAATATTTTTTCACTTTAACTGTCGCACAAATTGGCTTTTTGGAGACTAAACTTTTCAATAAGTTCTCTGCAACGAGCATACCAAAGAGGCGGGAAATAAATGAGGAGTTCATCAAATCCTGGTTTTGAGAGATTTTTAGAATGTCCTACACAAAGGTTTCAGCAACTCAAATAGCTTGATATTTAAGCAATTCGAAATTTTGACTAACGTGGATAGTGTAGGGTGTTTTTACCAGTCTCCAAATGTGAAATGTAGGTGGATGAAATCCACTCTTGAGGGCTAGCTTTTCTTTCGAGAGTCCTCTATCAAGTCTTATTTGTTTAGGTAAGAAAACAAATAAGAATGTTACGTATACATTCTGATTTAGAGAATTACTTTTTCAACACGAAAGAGTCAAGGGATTTTCTATAATTCCTGCTCCCTTTAAGTTCTGTTCCATTTTGCATCATCACTGTGAAATCTCCATTGGTTCCAGGGTGGATTGACTCGATGAATTCGGAATTGATAATATACGATTTATGGGTCCGGATAAAATGCCTGGAATCACATATTGATTCGATTAATTTCATCCTATTATTAACAAGGAATAAGCGTTCATTTTCAAGATGAATTTTAACATATGCATCATATCCTTTAAAGTAGATCACCTCCGAAAGAGAAAAGAAATGAAGAATGCCATTTGATTTTATTGCTATTCTTTGATTGTACCCAAGTTTCTGATCCCTATTCCAGATAAGACTGTTTAGATCGGTTTTTTTGTTGGTAATAAACTGATTAGCAAGTTTCTGAATGAACTTACTGTTCTCTGAATTCTTTTCACCAATACTATCTTTTGCGTATTCAAGTGCCTTGAAGAGTCTTTCCTCTTTGTAAGGCTTAAGAAGGTAATCCAGGGCATGAAATTCAAAAGCCTTTACTGCAAATTTGTCATATGCTGTAATGAATATAACCCGCGGCATTCGATGCTCATCAATATTAGCTAATACTTCAAATCCATTGATTTCTGGCATTTGTATATCCAATAGCACAATGTCCACAGGATCAGTATTGATTACTTCGATTGCCTCAAGACCATTGGAGCAGGTTCCTTGAAGGTCGATTTCAGGATCCAATTTAAGCGATTGAACCAGGCTTTTTCTTGCCTCTGGTTCGTCGTCTACAACAAGCACATTATACTGTCTCATGATGGATTGGAATTTTTAATGTCGCTATTGTCATGCTTTCTTCTAACCGTATTTCAATTTTAGCATTTGAATTAAACAGCTTATCGAGGCGTTCTTCTACATTTTTTAGTCCAATTCCATAACCAATGTTGTTTTCCATATCTGTAGATCGAGGATCGGTGTTTTTAATCACAATTATCAGTTGGTCATCAAAACATGCAGCATTTATGATAATTTCAGATGAACCGATATACTTGGAAATTCCATGTTTAACTGCATTTTCTACGATAGGTTGTAGAATTAGATTTGGAACCATCACTTCTTTTGCTGAAGGATCAATATCATAGATTACAGTTAATCGGTCTTTAAATCTGACGGATTCAATTTCGAGGTACTGCCGAACAAATTCAATTTCTTCTTCAAGAGTAACAAACTGGGTCTTTTTCTCATCTAGAATTGTCCTTAGGAGTCCACTAAAGCCATTAATGACCTCAATTGCATCGGAGTTCCTTTTGGAACGTACCAGAGCTGCTACAGTGTTTAATGTGTTGAATAGAAAATGAGGTTCAAATTGCCTTCGAAGCGTTTCTAAATGTGATTTTGAAAGCTGTGCCTCAAGCTCTGCAGCGAGTTTCAGCTTTGAAAGGTACTTTCTGTAGATGTCAAATGTTAGAAGATAACCTACCATGACCCAGGCAACGATTGTGCTTTCCACATAATAGAAAGGTCTTGAGCTTACCAAAAAACCCATGAAATCAACCTGAATGGTCGGATCAATAGAAAACTGAATCGAAAAAGTGAGAATGGTCTTTAGAGACCCTACAACAAAACCTGAAATAATAAGAATTAGTAAATTGGACCCAGTCCTAAATTGACCCGACCATTCAGATATTTTTACAAATGGAATGGTAAGTAAAAGCCAAACCAAAATTCCAGGGATGTAGTAATACAGGACATAATCTTCACCTCTGTCCCAGATTGATTTCTTAACAACATCCAGACCTAGATATAATATCCAAAAGGCGCCTGCTAAAAGAAGCTTTAATTTCAAATGGCTCGTCTATTTACAGTCCCAACCTATAGCTCTGACTCCAGTAATGCAATCAATTGAGTCATGTTTCTAATGATTCCCTCGATTTTTGTATTCTCTCGAGCTTTATTATAATATTCAATAGCAGTTTTAATATCCTTTTTTGTTCTGCTTGGATCTGTTTCATGGAACTTGCCCATGGCAAATAAAGGAAATGCACGATTCGGATTTAGTTCAAGGGCTGCTTTGAAAGCGTCGTGTGCCTCAGACCTATTTTTCGTAAATTTTGGTCCCATGATTTCAAAACCATAGGTGGTCAAATCACCTGCGTTAGCGATCGAAAATGCTTCTTCTTTCAATTCCGTTGCCTCGGCCTCATTTCCCAATTTTTTTAGCAACCCTGATTCTGTCATTAGATACGTAAACTCACGATTATTACGTGTAGTTCTTTGACTCCAGGCCAGCCCTTTGTCCAAAGAAACGTCTCTTGTCAGGCAGTATTGGGCAGCTTGGTTGTATGCCACTGGATTTGCCAACGAAGAACCTCTTAATTCGGATTCCAAACTTTGGATCACAATTTTGTCTACGTCGACATTTATTGGCAATTGAAGAGCTATGTCACCAAAAACCATTCTTAACTGAACCCTATCAAATTCTGGATTCTCTAAAGAATAGCTTAGCCAATTTTTAAACTCGTCCAATTTTTGCACAGTCACTTTTGTTCGAAGTGCATCATTTTTTTCATCGTAAAAAAACGACCCCCAATCAGCATTGGCGTTAGATAAAATAATTGTCCATTCGTTTTCTTCAGGGATCATAAACAGGCCATATGTACCTGCAGCGAGTTCATTTCCATTGACTTTTACGGCGTGTGAAAATGAAATTGTTGTGTTTTCATTTGCTCCAGCTCGCCATACCTGGTTTTTTGGAATTATTGCATCTGCTCCTCCTAATAACTCTCTTCCATAAATCCCAGGTCTATGATAATTCAGTTCTATTTCTGTAATTCCTATTACTTGCTTCACACTTGCAGACTGACTTACTCGGGGTAGAGTTAATTGAGAGGCAGAAGGCGCAGTTAAGTTGGCTGGAACATGAGGAATTTCATAATTAGTTTGAGCTAACACTGAATGAATTCCACAAAAAACTAATAGCAATACAGTAGGGTAATTTTTCATTTCTCTTTATGTTTTAGGACTTAGAACGGGGTTATTATTTGATGTGATCTACTTTTTAAACAAGGAGTTTGAATCGTATTGTAAAACGTTTTTAACAGGATGTTAATGGAAGCCTCAGAATCATTTTTTCGTACGCGATTAAGAGCTGAAATAATAGCAGATGAAACACATTAAACTGTAAAACAGGAATACACTATCCGTTTCTCTTTGCTTTTAAACCTAGCTAAGCTGTTTATGCTGGATGTAACCAAAGTCGAAAACATAAGTATGCCTTTTCAAAATCTTACTCATCGATACAACTTTTTCGCAGGCACAAGCATCTTTTGAAAAACAGTAATCCCATTCACCATGTTCAAGAATTATTTCCTTATTTGTTTTCGAAACATCAGAAAAAACAAAGTTTTTTCATTTCTAAATATCGCAGGGCTTTCTATCGGGATAGCTTCTTGCCTCACGATTCTTCAATACACCACTTTTGAATCCCGCTACGATCAGTTTCACAAAAACAAGGATCGGGTTTTCAGAATCGATGCAGAATACTATGGCAATGGCGAATACGAAGGTCGATCAAATAATAGTGCCTACAAATTGCCTGGGACTATAAAAGAAACGGTGGCTGGAGTTTCCCACTTTACTAGAACGCACCTGCAGTATGGAGGCGCAGTAATTACCTATGGAGAGGGGGAGCTCAGAAAACAGTTCTTCGAGGAGGACCATAAGTTGTATTATGTGGATCAGGACTTTTTCGACCTGTTTGATTATACCCTTATGGATGGAAATCGCGCAACACTTCTGACGGAACCCATGTCGATTGTGATGACTCGATCGATGGTTGAGAAGTACATGCCAGATGAGACACAACCGATAGGCAAGTTCCTTGATCTGGATGGCGGCTGGTATCCAGGAACTTACAAGATCACGGGTATTCTGGATGACTTGCCTGGTAATTCCATCTACTCTTTTGATTTTCTAATGCCCATTTCTGATTTGCTAAAAAATGAGCAGTACCAGGACGATGATGGATGGGGTTGGGAGAATTTTACCAGCTATATCCTGTTGGAAGAGGGGGCAGATAAGGAGCAGGTATTCGCACAAGCCAAAGACCTATTGAATGATAGAAATAGCGAAGAACATGAAACGTCAAATTCTTCTACTAATCTGGTCTTCACTGCGCTGACAGACATACATCTCAATGATCTGAGCGACGAGGCAGAAGCTGGAACTACAAGTCAAACCCTTTTCTTCTTTGTCATTATTGCTGTTTTTATCATCAGTATTGCTTGGCTCAACTACATCAACCTGGCTACCGCGCAAGCGCTGAAAAGAGCGAAAGAAGTAGGGATCAGGAAAGCTGTGGGCGCAGGAAAGAAACATCTCATTGCACAATTCATGCTGGAAGCTTTTATCATCAATGGGGTTGCGTTCCTTATTGCCCTCATCATTAGCTATTTAAGCCTACCCCTTCTGAGCCGCGTGCTTGATAAAGAATTGTCGTTCGGAACCGGGATCGAGCCCATCTTCCAGGTTTACATCGTTCTGGCTTTTGTGATTGGTACACTAGTGAGTGGATTTTACCCTGCGCTAGTTCTTTCCAGGTTCAAACCTGCTGTGGTTGTGAAGGGCACTTCGTTCGGAGGAGAGCAGAAATTTGGTTTGCGACAGGGACTGGTTGTGCTACAGCTGGTGATTGGTGTGTTTCTGATCTCCGGAACATTGGCCGTATTCAAGCAGCTAACTTTCATGAAAAGTAGAGACCTGGGAATGGATGTTGAGCATGTGCTATCCATGCGGGGACCCCGAGTATATGACGATCGCGAAGAGCGTAACAATCAGGTGAAAGCTTTTAAAACCAAACTTGCCTCCATTCCAGGAATCTCTGAAATTGCAGGCTCTGCCGCGGTTCCTGGTGGTGATTTTAACTGGGGAACCAGTATGCGACCAGAAGGTCGGGATGAGTCTGAAGCCGAATCCGTTAAAATGATGTGGGTGGATGCCAATTTTCACAACACCTATGGGATGGAACTGATCGCGGGTCGCTTTCATCAGGAAGATCTCAAAGGTGAATCAGCTCAGGTGGTCGTAAATGAGACGCTGGTAAAGACCTTTAGTATGGGGACACCCGAAGAGGCCGTCGGTCAGAAAATGAAAGTTGGAGATCGTGCCTTTCTAATTATTGGGGTACTGAAGGACTATCACTGGTATTCGTTACGGCAAGAGAAAGAGCCGCTTTTGCTCAACTATGCAAGTATCGGCACAAGCAATATCTCTGTAAAAATAATTTCAGAGGACGTCCGAACCACCATGGACCAGATCGAAGCAGAGTATGTGGCTCACTTCCCGAACAATCCATTTGACTTCTATTTCATGGACGATTACTTCGACAGACAGTATCAATCTGATCAGCAGTTTGGACAAATATTCAGCACGTTTTCTGTCATAGCGATCATTATCGCATGCCTTGGACTGTTTGGCCTGGCTTCCTTTACGCTTGGCTTGAGGGTAAAAGAGATAGGTGTTCGGAAAGTGCTGGGTGCCTCGATCAAATCGATCCTGATGATGATTTACAAAGACTACATGAAGCTGATCTTGATCGCCTCTGCTGTCGGACTTCCAGCGATATATTATATCATCGACTACTGGCTGGAAAACTATGCCTATCGTATCGCTATCTCGGCGGACTTGTTCGTTGTACCGGTCGTGTTGTTGGTTGTGATTGCTTTGGGAACGGTGAGTTATCAATCTATTCGTGCCGCAGTAGCCAATCCAATTTCGAGTTTACGTACCGAGTGAGGAGTGTGAGTTAAGCCTTCTGTTCAATTAAACCAGACTGCATATCGCTTCCTTCGTAACTCTAACGATAGTTTTTTCTCCATCTTCAATGCCTCTGATCTAGTAGACATTGGCTCTATATGATTGTAGAGATTGGGGCGAAGATAGGTACCATATTTTTGAACAATGTTAGATGATAGTTTATGACCTTTCTTATTTCTGTACCCCGCCTTATGCTGATCAAATCGTTCCTTGGGAGTCTTACTTGTCATTCCAACGTATAAACACTCCAGTACACCGTTGAATTGGGGATTGGCGGCACGAAATTTTGCATTCTCTGTAAATACGCGCTTAGATAATTCGACAACGTATACCCGGTACTTCAAACGCGACATGGAAATATATATTTATTCTAAGGCAGAAGATTCGAAGGAAGCGGAAGCCCCTTTACGAAACATGACATAATATAAAAAAGGCAGCTCAATGATCCGCCTTTTTTTATATGTTCAGACTTTGCTGGTCCTAAAAGCTGTAAGCTAATCCCGCATTTAGCGTTAGGGGTACCGTTAGAGTATTCTCTGTAAACACAAGGTCTGTTCTCAACTTGATAGGAACTGAAAGGCTTTCATTTAATTCGAACTTATAACCTGCTCCAATTCCTATTGCAGCATCGGTTTTTCCATCAAAGAAATATGCTCCTACTCCCCCTTCAATAAGGAGGCTTTTCTCTGGATGTAATCTTGCCATCAACATTGCCCTAGTTGCTTCTACTTCATTCTCGATGAAGATGCTTCCTATAACAGCAGTGTAAAACAACATATATGTATAGCCATATTCTGCACCCACACTTACAAAATCATTCCCTACTAAGAAGGCCTGTATGCTATAACCGGAAGCGAATGTTTCCCAATCTGCCAGGGGAATTCCGGCTAACTTTTCTACATCCACCAAGGTACTGCCAACTCCTCCATATACTTCCAATGATCGTTGGGCTTCAGACTGATGTGGCGCTACTAGTACCAAAAAGGAAGCAATGATGAAAAAGGACGATAGTGTAAGCCTTTTACAAACACAGGCAAAAAGTCGGGGTTTTAATATGCTGCTTTTGTTCATGAAATTTAGTTTTTCCATAAACCTATGCACAAGCACCCTTATCCGTTCTTTTCAATAAATAAAAAAAGTTCATCTAACGCTAAGGTGAACTTTCTTCTCGCGAAGTGAACTTATGAAGGCCTTGGAAAGCATTCCTTTTCCAAAAGTCACCGGCACAATAAAGATTCATATGTCCCACACCTTCCGTGAGTTTCTAATGTAGGAACTTCCTTCTTACCAACTCTCTGGAATGGTCTTTTCGATTGGGTACTAAATCAACTTGCTACACTAGGTAGTCAACCTCTATTTCAATCAATTCGAATTATAGCTATTTTTATTCTCCTAAGTTAAAGGCACCTTAACCAGTTCAATATCTTGTAGACTGAAATGCGAAAGATGACTTAAGTATGGTGGATATTATCTTCATAATAGGAATATTTATATCACTATTTTACTTTATTCTACTACTCGGCAAAAAGAATAAATCACTACCAGACAGTATCCTATCTGTCTGGATGCTGGTAATTAGCATCCATCTTACCAACTACTATTTATATTCTGAAGGATACTGGGATGTATACCCACACCTTGTTGGTATTACCGTTCCACTCCCATTCCTTTATGGCTCGTTACTCTATTTATACATATACCATTCTGTCAATAATCATCACCGGCTAAGGAAGCAAGACTACCTTCATTTCCTTCCAGTTATTAGTACTTACCTGTACATGTTTCGATTTTACTTTTTCTATTCTGAAGAAGAAAAGCGGTTGGTAGACAAGGGAGTGGTAGATGATTTCGGAACTTTCTCCAATGTTCTGGTGGTAGCATTTATCGTTTCGGGAATCGCTTATTCTGTTTATGCCTATCGACTGTTAAGGAAACACAAATCACTAATCAACAATAATTTTTCTAACACCGAGAGAATCAATCTTAATTGGCTTAGAAGTTTTATCTGGGGAGTAGGGCTTATCTTCCTTTCCGTAATCATAGTCCTCATTACGCGAGACTTCATGAAACTTACCTATCCTTTTAATCCTGATTTTATTTTTTATTCAATCATCGTCTTTGGGATTCTCAGTTTAGGATATTTTGGCATACGTCATCAAAATATATTTACAGATAATGTGGTAATTGAAATAGAAGAAAAAACAAAAGCCACCTATCAAAAATCAAGTTTAAAAGAGGATCAGGCTATTGCAAAGCACGACTCTCTTGTGGATTTAATGGTTAACCAAAAACCATATCTCGACCCCAATTTGACTTTAAACTCTCTGGCTAATTGCCTGGAAATTTCCCCGCATCATCTCTCTCAAATTATAAATCAGTTTGAGGAGCAAAACTTCAATGACTTTGTTAATAAATATCGGGTTGAGGAATTTATTTCCAGAGCCACACAAGTCAGTCATTTAAGTTTTCTTGGATTAGCTCTGGACGCAGGTTTCAACTCCAAGTCAACTTTTAATACAGTGTTTAAAAAACACAAAGGAGTCACTCCCTCTCAATTCATGTCATCCCATTCTTCTAAAGCAGCTTAGTCGGCTTTTGTATTATTGACAATTATCGTTTAATGTCCATCCCAATAATTCCGAACCAACAATGAGTCTCGAATTATAGGATCGGGCGATTTGGAGTTGAAAATGCGGGCTATTTGTTTCAAAAAACAATAGCGACATGATTATCAAACATAGAATAACAAAGATCTTATTCGTTTTCGTATGTATCATAAATTTTGCGGAAGCGTCGTTTTCCCAAACGGTCACACAAACGGTCAAAGGAAAAGTAATCGACCAAAGCACTTATGAAGGTTTAATTGGGGCTCATGTAATTCTTCAGGATTCAGACCCAATTGTAGGGACATCAACAGATATAGATGGGTCATTTACTTTGCAAAATATTCCCGTTGGAAGACAGAGTTTTGAAATCAGGATGGTTGGGTATGAAAGTTCTTTTGTGAAAGAAATTCTCATTGGTTCAGGTAAAGAAGTGGTGCTTGATATTGCCTTGAAAGAGGTAGCAACCAGCCTGACTGAGGTGGTTTTTGTATACAAAAGAGAAAGGGACAAAGCCATTAATGATATGGCTACCTTGAGTAGTAGACAATTCACTGTGGAGGAGACGCAGCGCTATGCAGGCGGTTTAAATGATCCTGCTCGTCTGGTCTCTTCATTTGCTGGAGTGGCAGCTCCCTCCATTAGTAGCAATGGTATTTCCGTTCGTGGTAATAGTCCGGCAGGTCTTTTATGGAGAATAGAAGGTGTAGAAGTTCCCAGTCCCAATCATTTTGCTGACCTGACGATCGCGGGAGCAGGACTTATGACAGTTCTAAGTAGTCAGATGATGAGTAATAGCGATTTTTATACAGGTGCATTCCCATCTGAGTATGGTAACGCTACTTCAGGCATATTTGACATCAATCTGCGATCAGGCAATTCCTCCAAAAGGGAAAACACCATACAGGCAGGACTACTTGGGGTAGATTTTGCAACAGAAGGTCCTTTGAAAAAAGGTTATGAAGCCTCTTACTTACTCAATTACAGGTATTCCACGTTGGCACTTATAGGTTCATTTTTACCAAGTGACGCTGGTATTCTTAAATATCAAGATTTGTCATTCAAGGCTAATATGCCTACCAAAAGCGCCGGAACATTTTCGCTTTGGAGTATAGGCGCACATGATGCGATCGATACTGAGGCACTCGACTCCACAGAATGGGAAGCCAAATCAGATAGAGAAAATTCGCAAACAGCTATGTACATGTTTGCCTCCGGACTTAATCACAAGGTAGTTTTGAATCCCACGCATTCTCTTAATACGTCGCTCGCTTTTTCAGGAAATGGCTTGTCATTCAAAGAGCAATATTTAGATGATGATCTTCAGGAACATCTACAATCGGACGCTCATAAGGACAATTATAAACTTACTTTACAATCTAGCTTAACTTCCTACTTGAGCGATAACCATATCAATCAATCCGGGTTTTACATCAATAACCTGGGTTATAATTTAGACATTGATCACGCAGAAACTGCAGAGGCTTTGCCCGAGAACATTGTCAACGAAAATGGACATTCTCTTTTACTTCAGTTTTATAGTCAATCTCAATTGTTCCTATCATCGAAACTCACCCTAAACGCTGGATTTCATTCTCAATATTTTCGTTTGAATGAAGAATTTTCGTTTGAACCCAGGATCGGTCTTAACTACCAATTAAACACAAAAAGTAATCTGGCTTTAGCTTATGGTTTACACAGCAAAACTGAATCGCTTGCACTTTATTTCCTCAAAGACGATTTGGGTAATCAACCCAACAAGCAACTGGAATTGATGAAATCAAACCATTTGGTGTTGTCCTTTAATTCAATGCTAACTGAAAACTTAAGATTGAGTGTCGACCCATACTATCAATATCTGAATGATGTTCCGGTGTCGCCAAACAGCTATATATCCACCGTCAATGCACAGGACATTCTATTTTTCAATCATGTCTTGGTAAGCAAAGGCACAGGTAGAAATGTAGGTGTGGATTTGACGCTGGAACGCTACCTGAGCAAAGGGCTGTACTATCTATTGTCTACTTCGATTTTTGATTCAAAGTACACAGCAAATGATGGCATCGAACGTAATACCCGATTCAATAAAAACTATGTATTGAATGCATTAGTCGGAAAGGAGTGGCAAGTAGGCCAAAACTATAACAATACCTTTAGTGCCAATTTCCGACTCAATTATCTCGGCGGTAACAGAATAGAATCCATCGACAGACAAAGTTCTCTGGATCAGCAAGATGTTGTTTATAGAGAAACTGATGGAGAACTATCGTTTTCAAAAAAACATCAAGATACTCCTATTGTATCCTTCACCCTATCGTACAGAAAGAACAAACCAAATCACTCCTCAGTATGGGCCTTACAAGTATTGAATATTGGTCAAACGAAGGAATTTGAATCGGATATTTTTAACACAAATACTCAGATGACTGAGCAAAAATATGCCAGGATAATGGTTCCAAATCTGAGCTACAAAATTGAGTTCTAGCAACGATAACAGTTCTAGACATTTGAGGTGAACTTCATACGCTGGCAAAATCAGATGAAGAAAGACAAGTTCAGAATGTGCCTATTAAGTGCCTAGGTCACACTGAAAGTCACAATCGCTTCAAGAGTTGATATATCTCATAAAGTCGCCAACTATATCTCATCATTATGATTGAATACTGGGGATAACTTGGGGTGTAGAATTCGCTGTAGATCCAGTTGAATCCATTGTGAAAATAAAATATCCTTCAAAATGAAAAAGAATAAAGTATGGGTGGTACCAATTGATTTTTCACCCATTGATAAAGTGGTTATAGGCTATACAAAATATCTTGCAGCCCTTCAAAGTCCTGAAAAAGTCTTATTTGTCAACGTTGTAAAAGAATTCAAACCGTCTTTTTTTTCAGAATTTCAGGGTTTTCAAGAGCAAATTCTTGTCGATCAAAAGCTAAGACTTGAGAACAAAGTCGACACGCATTTCAAAGATGCAGGCGTACCGTACGAGTGCCACATCATATCTGGAACACCGTTTGAAGAAGTGATAGGTCTTGTACTCAATAAGTCCGGTTCCCTTGTAATTCTTGGTAGGAAGAAGATATCAAGTGGTTCAGGTATTGTGTCGGATAGGTTGTCTCGAAATTTGCCTTGCGACATGCTCTTAGTACCCGAAGGTTTTGAGCCGAAACTAAACAAAGTTCTCGTCACCACAGATTTCTCTGAACATGCCGACCTGGCAATGGCAGAGGCTCTGGAATTATTGAATAAAGAAGAAGACGAGAAAGAAGTGATTGAACTATTTGCTCATCACAGCTATAGTGTTCCTCCTGAGTACTCCAAGCTTGGTAAAACAGAGGAGGAGTTTGCCGAAACTATGAGACTTAATGCTGAGAAAGAAATGTCCAAATGGCTTAGAAAATACGATTCTGATATCTCGCCAATTCTGACATTACAAGAAGGATCTTCGTTCGCTAAACAGGTGATCGATCAGGTTGAAAAGCAGGAGATAGACCTTATTGTGATGGGTTCAAAGGGGCAAACAGTAGCTTCTTTAGCACTTTTAGGGAGCAATACAATGAAAGTGTTAAAGGCGGATCCTCAGGTACCCGTATGGATCGCGAAAAAACCTGGTGAAAATATGAGCTTCATTAACGCCATAAGGAAAACATAAATTACTAGCATTATTTACTCGTAGTCGAAATTACGCAGGAATGCTAAGTGGCAGCGGATCAAATACTTTATTGGAAATACCTTTGAGATCATGAAAATCACAACAGCGAAAGAAGCGCTCTCTGTAATAAAGTCTGGGGATAATGTATTTGTGCATAGTGCTGCCATGACGCCGGCGGCACTGCTTAAATCATTTTCAAAGAATTGCTCCGTAGAAGATATCAGTCTCATCCATATTCATACGGAGGGAGATGCAGATTACATTAGCGATGTTTCTAGTCCATACACACTCTATAGTTGTTTCGTAGGAGCCAACGTTCGGAAATCCATCAACGAGAACGAACGAGCCAATTACATCCCTGTTTTTCTTAGCGAAATTTATCAGGTGCTTCAATCGGGGGACCACAAGGTGGATGTTGCCATGCTTAAAGTTTCTCCACCGGATGCGCATGGGTATTGCTCATTGGGTACATCCGTAGATGTTTCCTTAGCAGCAATCGAAGCAGCCAAACATGTAATCGTTGAGATTAACCCGGATGTGCCTCGCGTACATGGGGATGGTTTTATTCATGTGAATCAGATTGATTTTGGCGTAGAGAGCGACGACCCAATGTTCACTGTGCCTTCAAAAATTCTCTCTGATGAGGAAAAGCAAATAGGTAAACATGTTGCAGCATTAATTGAAGATGGATCCACCCTTCAAATGGGAATTGGCGGAATTCCTGATGCGGTACTGGCACAACTAGGTAATCACAAAGACCTTGGTATCCATACGGAAATGTTCTCTGATGGTATTTTACCTCTTGTAGAAAAGGGAGTAATTAACGGGAAATACAAAAAAGTGCTACCTGGCAAAATCGTTAGTTGCTTTTCTATTGGTTCCAAAAAACTCTATGATTTCATCGATAATAATCCGGCAATTGAATTCAAGGCAGCTTCCTTCACCAATGACACAGCAATAATTCGAAAAAACCCTAAGGTGATTGCCATAAATAGTGCAATAGAAATCGATTTGACCGGTCAGGTTTGTGCAGACACCATCGGCACTTATCAATACTCTGGAGTGGGTGGGCAAATGGATTTCATTCGGGGTGCCTCGCTCTCCCAAGGGGGAAAACCAATCATTGCCCTAAGTTCATGCACACGAAAAGGTGAAAGCAAAATTGCCCCACTCTTAAAACCTGGTGCTGGCGTAACAACCACCAGAGCACATGTACACTGGGTGGTCACAGAATTCGGAGCTGTCAACTTGTTTGGAAAGGATCTGGTAGAAAGAGCCAAATTATTGACTTCGATTGCTCATCCAGACCATCGCGAAATGCTAATAAGAGCCGCTTCAGAACGGTATCATCAAAACGGGTTTTGAGATTCCAACTCTTCCATTCTTGACTGATAAGATACAGGTGCAGAACTGACAAATCTCCATTATCCGGTTGCGTAACAGGGTTAATTTGGATAGCATAAAAATTTGATCATTATGAGACGAATTCTAGTTCCAACCGACTTTTCAAAACTATCTGAACATGCCCTGAGCTTTGCAGCTCATATAGCCAAAAACATTGGCGCAGAAGTATCCATAATTCACCTGGAAGATTTGCCATTGGGCGACACCTCCCTTCACTTAACTGGGGAAGCGAAGAAATCGGGATTCACCGAAGATGTTCTGTTTGAAGCTCAGCTATTACGGACCAACAAGACGAAACTTATCGAACTGTCTGAAAAATATACCAAAGACGGAGTTGTAGTAACCGGGCAACAGTTCGGCGGAGGATTCTTAAAAGGGATTGAGCATTACGTTGAAAAAAATGGAGCTGACCTTATAGTGATGGGTACCACTGGGGAGGAGAGCATACAAGAGCTTTTTTCTGGTAATCACACCGAACAGCTGATTGAGCACCTTGATGTTCCGGTATTGTCTATCCAACATGAAGTGGATAAAAACATAAAGGATATTGTCCTGGGCCTTGATCTACTTGATGAAAAGTATACAAAAAAAGCTTTCCCAATGATCAAAATCTTGAGTGAAAGTCTTGATGCACATGTACATGTTATCAATGTGGTGACCGATGGAGAACCGCTCAGCTTAATGAGCGATCTAAATAAGTTAGCCCGTGGGGTTGGGCTAAAGAATTATGTAGTGGATGTTATAAGGTCAAAAAATGAAAACGAGGCATTGATGGATTTCGCTGATCAAGTACGAGCTGGATTGATCATTACTTTATCCGAGGCACGTTCTGGTTTGTACAGGTTCTTTCAGCATTCGTTTGCCACTAAAATGACTAAGACATCTTCAATTCCAGTGTTGACAATAAACAAGCGTAACACATAGCAAAGCGGATATTAAAGGAAAATGAGCACAATCCATTGGATCAGTAGGGTAGATTGTCCAGCAAAAATCGTTTGACATTTCCACCCATCACCTTGCGGATGTCTTCCTCTGAAATTGCTAGTTTCAACATTTCCTCGACATATAATGGCATCCCGGTGATATCAGTGTGCGTTCTAATGGCCCCATCGAAATCAGAACCTAGCGCTACGTAGTCTGCTCCCACCAGGTCAATGCAGTATTTTATAGATCTGGCGGTTGCCGCTGGAGTAGCTCCGCAGGTAGCTGGTTCAAACATCGCAATACCGATCAGCCCTTTGGACTCCGCAATTTTCATGAGGTGCGCATCACTGAGATTCCTAACCGTCTCGCAATCCCCCTGGGCTCCTGTATGAGAAGAAACAACTGGTCCGCTCTCCATCTCAAAAATTTCGTCAATGAGTTTTGTAGAAGAATGAGATATATCAAGAATAATTCGTTTCTCACGTAATTTTCGAATCGCTTTTCTACCAAAATCCGTCAGGCCCTCGTGAAGTACTCCATGGGCTGAGCTGCCCAGTTTGTTATCAAAAAAATGAGTTGGTGACATCATCCGAACGCCCGCATCAAACAACTTGTCAATATTGTCAAGATTCCCGTTGATCGCATGCATCCCCTCGATTCCTAAAAATCCTGCGGTTATGTTCTTGTTTTGTTTCTTAGCAATCAGATAGGTGTTCAAGTCTGCAACCGACTTTATGATACTGAATGAACTCTCAGATTCTGACTCAAATTCGCGCAACGCTTCACATTGGGCTATGGCTCTTTCGCAGAGATCAAACCAGGAAGAGATTGGCCTCCCTTGCAAAATATAGGGAAGTGTTATTTGATCTGTATCTCCTGTATTCTTGTCGAAGTTCATGTCCTTCGGCGATTTCGTCACAATGGTAAACCCTTGTATACCGATATTGGCATCTAACATTCTGGGGATATCTACCGCACCAAAATCATTCCTCACAAGAAGATCACGTTTCCATAATAATGCATCGCAATGAAGATCGGCAACGAAATCCAGAGAATTGTAAAGCCTCTGCGCTCTTTCGGAAACTGTATAAGGTGGCGCTAAAGCAATGGAATTGAATTTTTGATCAAGCTTTGGTGGAAGAAGTATTGTGATCAACACATAGATTATAACTAGGGACATGCCAACTATGGCAGTGATTTTTGCTGATTTCTTCATTTGATAGTGTAAAAGAAATTTTCTTTGTGATAGGTAAAAATTGTCATTTCAATTCAATGATTTCCCCATCTTTCATCACTAGTTCTATGTTGTAGAGGTCACTAATGTTTTTTTCAGGATTTCCTTTAACAACAATAACATCAGCCAAAAAGCCTGCCTTTAACTGCCCAAGACTTTTCAAACCAAAGGCCTGTGCATTGACAGAAGTAACGGATCTAAGCACGTTGATTTCTTTCATTCCGTAATCAGCCATCAACTCCAATTCCCTTACATTTTCTCCATGTTCAAACACACCAACATCCCCTCCAGCCACAATAGTCACTCCACTGTTTAGTACTCGCTTAAACATAGCTCGCTTACTCTTAATGGCTTCTGGCTCGGTTTCATCTCTCCCGTCCCACCCTCCAAAGTATTGCTGAATTGAATGTGTGGCAGCCAGTGTCGGACAAAGGGCTACCCCTCTTTCTTTCATAAGTTGCAATACTTCATTGGAGACATCTGATCCATGTTCGATGGTTTTAACACCCGCCAAGGTTGCTCGTCGCATTCCTTCATTGGTGGCAGCATGAGCCACCACATCTCTGCCACTGCTAGCTGCTGTTTCAACGATTAGTTTAAGTTCTTCAATCGAAAATGTAGGTCTGGCCTCTCCGTTTGGGCCCCATCGGTAATCAGCATATACCTTGACAAAATCAGCACCTTTCCCGATCTGATCTCGGACCACTGTTTGTAAATTGGCGCCATCAGCAGGCTCTGCTCCAAGAGGGACCTCAAAATCGGGGTGAAACCCTTTTGGCCCGTAGCTGCCCGTTGCAACAATTGCTCGACCCGCGACGAGCATTCGGGGGCCTTCGATGATTCCAAGTTCAATACTTTGCTTTATACCAACGTCCGCATATCCTGCTCCCTCAGATCCCAAGTCTCTGATTGTAGTAAATCCTGCGTAAAGATTTTTGGTTGCCATCTTAGCTCCTCTAATCGCTCGAAGGCTTCTTGATTCTTTGAGCACCTGGTCGTTCCAACCGGCTCGGTTGTATGGGTACAAAAGCACATGTGAATGACCTTCGATCATACCCGGCATTAATGTACTTCCTGAGAAATGAATGGTGCTGTCACTTTTCGAAAGTTTGCTAATAGCATTTACTTCGATAATAACATTTCCCTCCACAACAACGCCCCAGTTTGTCTGGACATTAATTCCGTCAAAAAGCCGGTCAGCAGTGATCGTGATTTTTTGAGCAGATAGAAAATAGGATGAAAGCAGAAGGGTGATGAGGGTCAGGTTTCGCATGGATTCTTAGTTTGGAACTAAGATATGAAAAAAGCCTTATCCGCTAAGAGTGGATAAGGCTTCTTCATTTAATACTTGGAATATCTCTTAGTTATCCGTTTTCTTAACGGTTATCTCTTTGAGGGCATTGTCTCTGCTAATTTTTCCACTATCAAAGTCACTTAACGTACTACCCTTCACTGTCAATTCTATACTTCTAGGCATCTCACATCCTTTGCACTCGGTCAATCGCACCTTGAACATTAGCATCTCTGAAGGTTTAATGCTCTTGATCGTCCGTCCGTAGTCAATCATATTCTCCTTGAACATTTTTTCAAACTCAGGATACATTGCATTGACCTTTTCATTTCGTTGCTCACGTGTCAAGCCTCTTTCACCAGTAGTACGAATCGTGTGAAGCCCGTCGTTCTCAGAGGAAGAGTATACTCGCATCGAGAAGATTGCTCCCAAATTTTCTAGTCGTTCGTAGTTTATGTTTCTGCTGGAAGCATAGTACGTAGATGACATATCTGGTTCATAAAGCCTCGAAAAGATGCTGGAAAAAAGCTCCAGATCCCTTTCTTTAGTTTCTCCTCCACGGTCGGCAAATTTTACCTTCTTAATAGTTTCCTCTCTTGAGGATTTTCCCTGCTTATATGCAATCAAATCACTTTTCAGGATCTCAGCTGTTCTCCCTGTACTCTGTTTTGTTCTCAGGTTGCGATCACTAACCCACACTTGATTATTCGAATTCTTAACATTTACCATGATTCGATCAGTGGGTTTCAGCTGTCCAATTAGATCAGCATAGTCCACTAAAAATGTTGTCATATTCTCTTCAAGCAACTCCTTAATTTTCTCGGACAATTCCTCCCCACTAACTCTTTCGAAGCTGGAATCGCTATCGTCGCTATCCGAAATCACATAGCTATAGGAGGATGTTGAAGAGCCACTTCCACCTACGGTTGGTGCCGTCGGAGCAGTCGGAGCAATCACGGTAATCCCTCCTTTTGATCTGGATGTATAAACCAATGTGCTTTGTGGCAAAGTGAAAATCACGCCATAGTCAGGAATGTAGTTACTCTCAATACTCCTTGAAAGAGAAAAAATGTTTCTATCATTATTTGACAACGTACTCAATATGTTCTCTGCGATTTTTAAATCTCGTTCCATTCGCTTCTGATCGATTTCCTGACCAACAGCGGTCAGCGAAATCATCATGGCAAAGACTATAGTGTATATTATTTTGTTCATCTTTTTCATTTTTCTAGTTTTTGACTTTCACT
Organism: Cyclobacteriaceae bacterium; assembly: GCA_039961455.1. GTDB lineage: Bacteria > Bacteroidota > Bacteroidia > Cytophagales > Cyclobacteriaceae > Ekhidna. The sequence continues at coordinate 37,529 of JBDVJN010000097.1, forward strand.
CATTTATAGGTTAGGCTACTCGCTGTTTCGATAATCATTGACTGAATTTACCTCTTGATTATTCGCAAAAATGTTAAGGTGTCCTTGTATCACTTCGAGATCATTTTGTCGTTGAGATTCCATGAATTTTGCGAAATCCTGCATCATATCGTCCATGTATTGCTTTTGACTGCGACCTGAAACTTCCATCAAATTCAAAAGAATATCTCTATTTTCCTGTGTTATCTGGCTAACATATTTATCGATGATATCCTGATCAATTTTATAGTTCACCAATTGTTTGGCACTTGAATTAGCAGCTTGAAGCTGTTTTGTTTTAGCATCAAAGCTGCTTTCTACTTCACCGATTTTCCCCAAAAGATCTTCGTTATTCGCAGCAAGTGTTTCTTTCATCCAACCCTTGATGCTTTCCTCGCTAAGGCTTGTATTTGTTTCCTCGAAATCCGAATTACCAAAGCTCATCAGCAATCCATTGTCATCCGTTGAAATTCTCAATTGCGTGAAGTAGCCAATAAGAATTAGTAAGCTGAGGCTTGCGGCAACCGCAATCGTTGATCTTATGAAGTAATTGCTTGATTCACCTCTCGATACCACGACTGTAGGAGAATTGTCGAATACAAAAGAAGGCTCAACAACTTCTTTGTCTTCCAGCTTTCCCATGAACTCCCGCATCGATTGAATTTCCATCAACTCTTTCTTAGCTTCAGAATTAGCAGCTAAATAAGCTTTTACCTTTTCATGTTCTTCCTTTGACAACTCATCATATAGATAAGAGGTCAACGTCGCTTCGTCTGGTTTATAACTCATAATGTACTGTTTCTCTGGTAATGTTCTTACGTTCCAAAATCTCCTTCAAATTCTTTAATCCTCGATAAAGTCGCGTCTTCACCGTGTTTTCTGAAGCATCAAGCGCTTCAGCTATTTCCGTGAACTTCAATCCCTCATATTCTTTCATTATCACAATCGTTCGTTGATCTTCATTTAGTTCACCAAGTGAGGAAAGAAGAAAACCTTCTATCTCTGTTTGCTGAAAGCTGCGTTCCGGATTGAAAAAATTTCCCTTCGCTTCGCCAACTTCTATCTGTTCTTCCGTTTCATCTTCCCTGGTAACCGTAAGGGAAACTGTCCGATTGCGCTTCTGCTTCCTGCTTTCCTCGTAGCAAAAGTTGGTCGCTATCCGATATAGCCAAGGTTTAAACCTGTCTATGTCTTTCAGCTTCTTTATGTTCTTAAACATTGCGATGAATGTCTGCTGGGTAATTTCCGCGGCAGTATCATCATCAGAACAATACTTATGGACATAGTTGTAAATACGCTTGTACCAAAGGCTAACCAGTTGGTTCAGTGCCTTTTCCTCTCCCTTTTGGGCATTACTAATAAGCGTGTCTGCATGCAGCATGGCGATATCTAATAAACTTTCCGCATGCATCTAATTTACACTTTTGTCCCGGTTAGGTAATCCTTCGCGCATTGGGTATTTCAGTTAGTTACCTTTATGATGGTGGACCAGATCAAAAAGTTCTTGCTGCCATGAAAAAATATTTGAAAAGTTTGCGTGGAACTGCAATAAGACGAAGTAAGGAAGCTCAGCCTTCAAAACTCTCATCGTTTATTACAAGCAGCACCGATCCATCCACCAACTGAAGATAACCTTGCTCATAACAGAATCGATACTCTTCACCAGCTTTGGTGGTTAAGCTATGTGTGTAAAAATCAAAATCGAAACCGTTTTTAAGCAGCTGATCACGATGCGTCTCATTGTTTCCATCGGCATTAAGTTTTATCAAAATTCTCCGATTCCTTCCTAGCGTATTATTAACATTTCTAACATAGTTCGTTGCTGGAGCATTTGTCTTATTATTGAAAGCATTCCGACAACCATCAGAACAGAATTTCTTATCTGACCTTCCTGAAATTGGTCTTCCACATTCCGGACAAGTTCTTTCTATCTCGCTCATAAACAATTGATTTACACGTACTAATTCAATTATAAGCGACTACAAACGGTTAATAAGCGACTGTAAATGTTTAAAAACCAAGTGTGGAATTCTACTGGTCAACTTTTGCCATCGTCAAATGACAACCTCATGGTGATGACATGAGGATTTATTTCTAAAACTAAATAAAAAAGTATGACAAGCTTAAAAAACAGTGTTCAATTAATCGGCAGACTTGGTATAGATCCGGAAATTAAAGCCTTTGACAGCGGAAAGAAAAAGGCATCCTTTTCACTTGCAACTAACGAAACGTACTACAACAACGAAGGTGAAAAAGTGGAAGACACGCAGTGGCATAATATTGTAGTATGGGGTAAGAGAGTAGAGGTTGTTGAGAGTTATCTCAAGAAAGGAAGCGAGATCGCACTCGAGGGAAAGCTTGTAAATCGATCATATGAGAAAGATGGTGTTACAAAATACATCACGGAAATCAGCCTAAATGAGCTGCTGATGCTCGGCAAAAAGGAATCTTAACAAAGATTCCACTTTATGCAACACATATACATACTTAAAAACACATTGCGGAATGATGTACTTCTTTTTACATAGAATATGAAATATTATTCTGTTTATCAGATGATAATGTGGAAAAATAGATGAAATATTCTTTAGAATCTAGAATAGAAGCTTCTACCTTGGTTGGACATTAATTAACAATACAAGGTTTTGGTTATAATTTCTCCTTCCTACCAGTGGAAGATTTCTCACAATTCTGAAAGCTCATGTTAGGCATGAGCTTTTTTATTTAGTAAATCTCTGTAATCTCAAAACTTGTTTTATTAAAAGCGAACGTTTCACCTACTTGCTTTCCTAGCATCGCCTGAGCAATAGGAGCCATTGCCGAAATAACAAAATACGAATCCTTCCCTAATTCAATTTGCCCTAAAGCTGAAGAAATGAAGTATTTATTGCCAGTTGTTTGGATGATCGCACCTAATTCCACTTTGTCAGAAACTTTCTTAGAATCTATTGATTTCAGTGGTTTTAACTGATTAAGCAACTGTTCCTTCTGCCCAAGTAATTTCTCTTTTTCTAACATAAGCATTGCCCTACCGGTTTCATACTTATCGCCGGCACTACTCTTGGTCTCCTCATTTGCGGATTTCTGCACCAATACAAGCTCCTTGTCTATGTTTGCAAGTTTTTCCTCGATCATCTGAACGCATGTGTTTACCAATGTCTCTTTAAAATGAGCTGAATTTTCCATTTCACAGATTGTTAAAAAATCAAGATAGGAGAACATTTTATACAATCCATAATTCTTTTAACAGGTAGGGTATTCCCGCGGGCAAATGTATATTCTCAAAGGAGGGATGAGTGTATCTTTGGACTTGCGGATGGAAGTCAGTAAGTCTTTTACTAAAAACGACCTTAGAGAGGTGTACGACCTGTATTTCGAGAGCCTCAGGGGCTTCTTGTATTACAAGACAGGTGACATAGATCTTTCTGAAGATTTGGTACAGGAAGTGTTTATTAAACTCTGGGAGAAAAGGGATAGTATTAAAAAGGATACTGTAAAGAGTTTGTTGTATACCATGAGTACTAATTTGATGATTAATCACTTCAAACATAAACAGGTGGTGATGACCCATCAAGGTGATGTAGTCGCGCAGAACAGGACAGAATTCCATTCCCCTCAGTTTGTGTTAGAGGAAAAGGAATTTGAAAAGAAGCTCAACGACGTAATTGAATCATTACCGGAAGGATGTAGGGAGGTGTTTTTAATGAATAGAATCGATAAATTGAAATACGAGGAGATTGCCGAACGACTTGAATTGAGCGTAAAAGCAATTGAAAAGCGAATGAGCAAAGCAATTGGATTGATAAAGGAGCAATTGGGCGTAAAGATCTAATGAGTGATTTAGAAAAATATCGTGATTTGATAAACCATGAGGGAGATGACCTTAAGGATGAGGTTGCTGATTTTCTAAAAAAATCAAGCTCTCTTAAGGTACCTTCCAAAAGAAGCAAAGAAGATATTTGGGCTAGTATTTCAGACGGCATTGATGAACAAGAGGAGTCAACCAGCAAGCAATCAGTTTGGCGTTTGATCGGCATAGCGGCTTCAATTGCATTGATTGCTACTTTTTCAGTACTTTTTTTCAATCAACCTGTACAAATTGAAGTTTTGACCGCATCAGGTGAAACATCAACTCAAACACTACCTGACGGATCACAAGTGATCCTAAACGCTTCTTCGATGATTTCCTACTCTTCGGATTGGGATCGTGAGTTGACGCTGAATGGAGAAGCTTTTTTTGAGGTAACTAAGGGAGAGAAGTTTCTTGTCAAGACCGATTTCGGAACTGTCGAGGTTTTAGGTACTTCCTTCAATGTTTTCGCCAGAGACGGCGACTTCAATGTGGCCTGCAAGACAGGAAAAGTAAGAGTATCTGTACCCGAACGTTCTATTGTAGAAGAAATTGAGCCTGGACAGGCAATAGCGGTCAATAGTGACACTGTCAAATTAGTATTCAGAGTTCCCGAGTCAATGGGGAACTGGCAAAAGGGTGAGTTCTATTTTGATCACCAACCAATCAGTCAGGTTTTTGAGGAGCTGCAGCGGCAATTCAGCATTGAGATAAAATTTGATGGATCCGATGAGCAGGAATTTTCAGGATACTTCACCAACAAGAATCTGGAAAATGCTCTTCAGATGGTGTGTCTTCCGCTGGGTCTGGAATATCAAAAAACCGGACAAAGTACTTTCGCCATTAGTAAGAGTGCGGAATAAATTTCGATCATGAGGAGTATTATTCTTTTCATCTTGATTCTTCTGTCCAGCTCATTATTAGGTCAAAAAAAGTTCGATTTTGATTTTACAGGAAAGACACTTTTTGATGCAGTTGAGCAACTATCTAAAAAGCACAAATTCAAGTTTTCGTATAATCCTGAAGCACTTAAGACTCACAAGTTAGGCGGAAGAATAAGAGCCAATTCCGATGCCGAGTTACTTAGCAAAGTCTTCGAAGATTTACCATTTAAAATCCAACTCTCTGACGGAGTCTATCTAGTCATTCCGCGAAAAATCAAACGAACTCCGCTATCTCTAGCTGGTAAAGTATACGACAAAGACACAGGGGAACCACTGGCTTTTGCTCATGTTCAAACTTCTCAAAAAGGCACAATTAGCAATCAGGATGGCAGATTTAATCTTCCACCTCGAGAGGACACCATCACAATTCAGGTCAGTTACATAGGGTACAAGGACTTGCAGTTGAAGGTAGAGCCAGATAGAGAAGATGTCGCTCTAAATCTTGAGTTAAATCCGCGCGAACTTCAAGAGGTTATTCTAAATACGTCACAGCTTGGTGAGCTTTCAGGCAAACCAAGCTTCTTTAGTCTTAATCCAAGTCAATTTAACGCATTACCAACATTGGGTGAAACAGACGTATTCAAGTCGATTCAAATGCTCCCAGGAGTACGGGCAACAGATGAGACAGCTTCAGGACTTTCAGTTCGAGGAGGCACACCTTCCCAAAATTTAGTAACGATGGATGGTTTTACGCTCTACCATCTAGATCATTTTTTTGGAATTTTCTCCACTTTAAATCCCAACGTCATTAACAACGTCAGCCTTTACAAGGGTGGATTTGGACCAGAATATGGAGGAAGAATTTCTTCAGTGGTAGATGTGTCAGGCAAGACAGGGTCCAAGGAAGGATTTTCAGCAAAAGCCGGAGTTAATCTCTTATCGTTCAATGGCATGATTGAAACTCCGATTGGCAGGAAGTCATCTTTTCTTCTTGGCGTGAGGCAATCATTTACAGGAGTCCTTAATTCCGACCTCTTTAAAGACTTTTTATCATCCAACCGCGAATCTTTCATAGAATCAATAAATCCAGAGGTAGCCACTCTGCAATTCCAACCCTCCCTAAATTTCTATGATATCAATGGAAAATTCCAACATAGGTTTAGTCCATCCTCCATTCTTGATATTAATCTATACCTAAGTGAGGATTTCTATTCGGCGGAGTTCACCGAAACCGATGACTTTTCCGGTTTCAACATTGAAGATAGAGCTACATGGGAGAATAAAGGAATCAGCTTAAATTGGAAACTAAATCCAAACTCAAACTGGCACAGCAATTTCACCATTGCTGCTTCGGAGTTTTTTGATGAGCAACGATTGGATATTAATCAGACCTTTTTCCAAGATGTTGCTTTTCAAGAAAGCGATACCATTTTCAGTAACTCGGAAGTCACACTCTCAAATTTTGGTGTGCAAAGTTCGGTCTCTGATGTTACGATCAAATCTGATCATGAGATAGATCTCCCGAATGATGATCTTATCAAAGCAGGAATTGAGCTCAATGCAATATCCACTAGTTACGATGCCGATCAGTTTTTCTTTCAAAATTTCAGTGAGGAGATCGTCATCCGAAATGACTTGATTCTAGAATCGGCAATAGCCAGCATTCACGGCAGTTATCAATTTGAGGGTTCCAACATAAGGTCGAGTATTGGAACTCGTGGAACATTTTATGAACCAACGGGTAAGTGGTTCCTAGAACCAAGATTTGATTTGAATTTCAAAATCAATGAAAACTTCAACCTAAAGGGAGCTGCATCACTTCATCATCAATTTGTAAATCAAACCTCCTTGTCGCTATTCAGCAGTGATGACAAATTCTATTGGGTGCTGGCAGATGATGCGTCCATTCCAATTCTAAAAAGTTCTCATATGATCTTTGGTGCAAACTATTCATTAGGAAAATGGTCCATTGATTTGGAATATTACCGAAAAAATACTGCCGGAATCTTAGAGAATCTTTTTGCCATTAGAAGTCCTGGAAATTTGGACACTCAGAGTTTGAACAGTTCCATCGACTCTCTATCTTTTGACACACAAATCAATCCTTCAGGGGAAAACATTTCTGAAGGAATTGACCTCTTTGTCAAATTTAGAGATGAGACTTTCACCTCGTGGCTTAGCTACTCTCTTGGTGCGTCAAATAATAAATTCTCATACATTGATCAAAACAATCCGTTTCCCTCCAATCAGGATCAACGCCATGAAATCAATTTGGTCAGTATTCTTAAATTAAACAACTGGGAGCTATCAAGCTCATTAATCTACGGTTCAGGAAGGCCTTACACTACACCAATTCTATTAGGTGATTCGGCACGTTACTACGATGAAACGAAAGTCAATAGCTTGCGACTACCCTCCTATTTTCGGGTGGATTTATCTGCAAAATATTCATTTCCCATTGGCAAATCTCAGTGTGAGGTAGGGATAACATTTTTCAATGTATTTGACAAAGTCAACGTAAAGTCTCGAAGATTTACGGAGCAATTCGTCTTCGACGAACAAAACGATGCCATCACCGAGGATCAAGTCCGATTGGTTGCTATCGACACTCGCTTACTAGGTTTTACGCCCAATTTCTTTTTCAATATTCGATTCTAGAAACTCCCTATAGTTCAAGGAAATCTAGAAAAAATTAAAGATTGGTAGGGTATTTTTCAAGACCCCTGTATCACTATACAAATAAGAAAAACTACATATGAAAATGAAAAAGTTTATAATCTCCGCAATTTGGATCGCAGTAGCTTCAATTATTTGGTCTTGTGCAGACGAGTCTGACGCTACCCTTCCGCAGCAAGAAAATTTATTCGCCGCAAACATTTTACAAAATTCCGGCTCGGCTATGAGCAGAGTTAGAGGTAGTGGATTTGGTGGTCCGCTTGGCGCGATATACGGGAACATTTCCGGAGCTTCTGGAAGGACTTCAGGGTCTCCTTTGAAAATGATACGAGGCGCCGCGGCGGGACGAGTGGCCACAGACAGCACAGATCAGACTCCTGAGTGCCTGACTGAAAACTGGGAAGATGATGGAAACGGTAATTACACCTACACGCTGGATTTTGGGGATGGATGTGATTACTTCGGCGAATTTATGAAAGGAAAATTAGTAGAGACCGGTACTTACTCTGAGAGCAGCTTTTCATCCACTTCCACATATACAGAATTTGGTGGAAATGATTGGTCTATCGACGGCACCTACAGCTATAGTGGAACATGGGAAGACACGTCCGATACACAGCCAGCAAATGGCGAGGATTCCATTTTTTCATACAATGCCAGCTACAATTTCGAAGCAGATTTAACAGAACAGTATACTGTTTATGGTCATCACGATTCCACTGAAGTTTCAACAGGTGAAACTACCGTAATTGTGGACTATGTTGCCACTGGTTCCGAAAGCATGGATGAGAATAGCTACACAGTGAATTCAAGAACAGAAACCACCAGCATGAGTACCGGTGAGTCTTTTTCATCAAAAGTAGATACACCGCTAAAAATGGACTACACGTGTGAAAATGAAACATGGGTATTCGTCAGCGGAATGGAGTCTGGTAGTTACACCTATGAAGGTGAAACAGGAACTTATTCCATTGATTACGGGGATGGTACATGTGATAACCTCATTTCACTCACAGAAAATGGAGTGACAGAGGAAATTGATTTGGGCGATGCCTGGGACGATTGGGAAGAAGAATGCGGCGATAACGGATAAGAATACTAAAGCAGAAGTAAGGTTCTCTTAGGTTGGTTAGTTAATAGCCCCGGCTGATTCTATTGCAGCGCCGGGGCTTTTTTTATGTTTCACTATCTTGGTCTATATGAAAGTCAATACAGAAGTATTAAATTCTTGCAGGTACAAGGCCAGAAGCTGCTGAATGTCTTAAATTAGACACAATACTTTTTGCCGGTCATCTCTCACCAATGGACCATTAGCTTGGGGTAAAATGAAGACAAAATGTTAAGTATAGTACAATAAATAGACGGCCATGAAGAAGGTAATTATATTCATTTTCCTCGCTGCAATTTTTGCTGCATCCACTCAAGCTCAGATTAAGTCAGAACTCGTAGACACCACGAAGTACTATGCTTTTCATCTCAATTATTGGTTCAACATGCACCATCTTCTGTGGGTAGAATCCTTCATGAATGAAAAAGCTGACAGCACGATTATGACAATAAAACTTGCTAAAAGTGATAGAGCTAAACTTGACGCAACACTTGATTATTACAAAGAAAAATTACTCAGCGAAGATCTAAGGTTCAGCGATTACATGCAAAGTTTCAAAAAATGGATCACCGAGGATGGCTCCAATTTGACTTCTGTACCTAAGAAGTATAAAGAGCATATCGAGGTATTGAAAGAATTTGATCCGATCTACCAGAAGTACTTCTGGGCAACACACAAAGAAGCGTGCGAAAGCATTTTAAATAATCATCTGGCACTAATCAAAAATACCGAAGAAGAATTCGTGGAGCGGATCACAACGCTAACCCGGCAGTACTGGCAATTTGAGACGGAAAAGATCAGGGTAGATCTCTCATATTTTGGGAAATCTACCACTAGAAGCTTTGGGATCAATCCTTACACAACCTTATTTCCTACACATGTTGTGATGTCTGCTTTCAAGCAAGATCGCGCAAAGGGTAGCTGGTTAGAACTTCTCTACCATGAATCTGCCCATCACTTGATTTTAGAGAATTCTTACTTTGTAGCTGGCACCATCAAAGATCTCGCACAAGTGGAGAAGTTCAAGATACCAAGACAGCTTTCGCATTCCTATCTGTTCTTCTTTACAGGTCAGATTACTAAGGAGTTGCTAGAAGAACAGGGTATCGATTACCCACAGATCTACATGGACAGAGAGAAAGTGTTCTACAACTATTTCCCCTTGCTCCAAAAGCATTTAACCCCCTACATGAATAGAGAGGTAACTCTCACAGAGGCAACACGAAGGTTCATTGCAGATTTCAATGATTAAGTAATAACTCTACAACGTCTATTCCATAAACCAAAGAAAGCCCATTTCTAATCAATTTCTACAAAAACGAAACATATGAATCTTCCTTCTCGTTGAACTGAATTACCTTATCAAATTCGACAAAAACGAAAGAAATTTGTAACTTCTTCTTGGAACGTAAGTTTAGCTGTTAGCAGCAGTCATAATGAAAGAGAAACTTCAGCCGCCAAGTTGGATTTACAAACTAGTTGAACGCTTTTGTGATCCCTATTTATGGGAGGGTATTAGTGGTGATCTCGAAGAAGTATTTCATGAAAACGTCGAATACAGAGGTATTCACAAAGCTCGTTGGATTTACTTATTTCAATCAATGGGTTTTTTGAGAAACACTTTTAGACAAAAAACTAAAACGCTATCAACCATGAGATCCATGTGGCTTAACTATTTCCTTACCGCCTATCGTTCACTTCGAAGAAACAAGGCATTCTTCCTCATCAACCTTACTGGATTAATAGTAGCCGTCAGTTGCTCACTATTCGCTTTGATATACATCAATGACGAAGTTCAGTACGACAAATTTCATACCGACATCGATCAAATTCATCGCCTTTACAAACACTTTAAATATGATGCGGAGGGAGTTGACGAATTAACTTTCGAAACTTCTGGTATGATGGGTCCAACAATGGTGGAAGAATACCCGGAGGTAGAATCAGTCGTGCGAATAAACCCAAGGAGTTATCCTGTTATTCTTTCGTACGAGAAAAAAAATATAGTAACAGAAAAGCTGTTCGTCTCAGATTCCACATTTTTTGATTTCTTCGATTTCAAAGTTATGTCTGGAAGAAAGTCGGAATTGCTAACCGCCCCTTCCTCCATCGTGCTGAGTAATTCGCTGGCCAAATCCATATTTGGAGACGTAGATCCAATTGGCAAAGTGGTTCTTGGCCTCAATGATTTGAATTTCACTGTGACAGGCACTTTTCAGGACCCACCAAGACAATCTTCAATTCAATGTAACGCCGTGGTTTCCTGGACAACAACGGTCGCTGGCGTGGGACCGGTGAGCTATGGATGGATGAACAATTGGAGAACTCAGGGAATCCACACATTTGTGAAACTTGCTAGGGGAGCTTCGGCGGAAGGGCTTCTGCAGAAACTGCCTGAAATGATGCAAAAACACATGCCGGAAAGGGCAGACAGATACTTCCTTAAACTACTACCATTCAATAAAATGTACCTGTCCAGCGATGCAATCAATGCTAAGGAAGGAATGAATTACGGAAGCATAACTTTCTTATTGATATTGGGAGGTTCTGCATTCCTGGTATTTGTCATTGCCAGTGTGAACTACATCAACTCGTCACTTTCAAGAGCAGCGCAAACCCAAGTGGAAGTTGGTATCAGAAAAACAATGGGCTCTACTCGAAAACAATTAATGGGGCGCTTTGTCGCAGAAACTTTAGTGAATGCCTTGGCGGCCTCCATTGTTGGATTAGCACTCCTACTCATATTTCTACCCAGCATAAATACTGTCAGCGGCAAAGAACTCCCATTAGAATTACTCTACTCGCCTCTAGCTCTTTTTTCCCTCCTCGGATTCATCTTCGGCATTTGTCTGATCGTTGGCGTGTACCCTGCCTTCGTTCTTTCCTCTCCACCAGTATCATCAATTCTTAAGTCATCTTCTGGACAGGTGGGTTCCACCGGTTGGTTCAGAAAGTCATTGCTAACGCTACAATACTTCATATCCATTCTACTGCTCATCTGTACTGCGCTTATTAATCAGCAGACCTACTACATGGAAAACAAGTCGCTCGGATTTGACAAAGAAGGCCTTCTTGTAATCGACATCGATAATGAAGTAAACCAAAAAGTGGAGGTATTGGAATCAAAATTATTGAGCCATCCAAACATACTGTCGGTGTCTACCTCCAGTTCTGCAATTGGAGGTGGATCCTACACCGATTCAGTATATCCTGTGGGATTTACTGGCGAGATGTCTTCTCGATTCTATAAAGTAGATGCTGACTTTTTCGATACTTATGGACTTGCAGCAAATGTTGGAAGAACATTCATCAAAAATTCAATAGCAGACACAAACAATATAATCGTCAATCAGGCCTGGATAGATTTTGTCGGTTGGGATGATCCTATTGGAAAAAAAGTGAGGATGAGTGATGAAAACAGTGAAACCTATAATGTGATTGGAGTGGTGAATGATTTCCACATACACTCTTTGGCAACATCAGAAATTGAGCCCATGATCCTCACGCTGAACACTGGAGAATCATACAATTCCACGGTCCGAATCGGCCAGGGGAATCTTCAAGAGACCATTGACCACATTGATGAAACCTGGAGTAGTCTTGCAGATAGAACTCCACTTAATTTCTATTTCGTGGATCAATGGTTCAACGAAAACTATCAGAAAGAGAATCAGCTATTGAAAATCGCGAATACCTATTCCACGATCAGCATTATACTATGCGGACTAGGTCTTTTCAGCCTTACGGCACTCCTTCTTCAGCAAAGAACAAAAGAAATTAGCATCCGCAAAGTACTTGGTGCTTCCATGACCTCCATACTCTCGCTCATAAACAGACAGTTTGTATTAATCATCCTGGTAAGTTTTGCGGTAGCCACTCCGGTAGCCTATTTCCTTATATCTAAATGGTTGGATCAATTCTCATATAGCATTTCAATGACCTTGTTCCCATTCCTTTTTTCTGGAATTATTGTTCTACTGGTGAGCATCCTGATTGTGAGTTTCCTGGCAATCAAATCTGCAAATGTTAATCCTTCGACAAATCTGAGAGCGGAGTAAGCAGAAATAACAATCTATAATATCAAATTCGACAAAAACGAAACATATAAGTAAAAAAATGCGTAAGATTGCATTGACTTCCAAATTCGACAAAAACGAAAGAAATTTGTAACTTCTTCTTGGAATAACAGTTTAGCTGTTTAGCAAATGAAAAAAGAGCTGCAGCCTCCACGGTGGATTTACAACATACTTGAACGATTCTGCGATCCATTTTTATGGGAAGGAATTAGTGGGGATCTGTACGAGTCTTTTCTTGAAAATGTCGAAACAAAAGGCAAGTGGAAAGCTCAGATGACATACACACTTCAGTCAATGGGCTTTCTAAGAATGAAATTCAAGAAGAAAGAAAAAAGACTATCAAATATGAAATCCATTTGGCTCAATTACTTCCTCACAACACTCAGATCAATCAAGAAGCAAAAGGCTCTTTTTGGCATTAATTTGATTGGACTTATCATGGCTATCTCATGTTCGCTCTTTGCGCTAGTTTACATTAGCGACGAACTACTATTCGACACTCAACTTGGTGACGCAGATCGCACGTATCGTCTATACAAACGCTACATAAATATTCCGGAGGATGTAGATCACCTGACTTTTGAAACCTCTGGTTTGATGGGACCGACAATGCAAGAAGAGTATCCTGAGGTTGAGGAGTCTATGAGAATTTGTCCGTGGTGGCACAAAGTGATCATCTCTTATGACCAGACTAACATCTCCACAGACAAGATCTACTTTGTTGATTCTACATTCTTTGACTTCTTTGATTACGAAGTTGTGAAAGGAAACTCGTTAACGATGCTTACAGCGCCATCTTCGATAGCATTGAGCGAGTCGTTCGCTAAAAGACTATTTGACGATGAAGATCCAATGGGAAAAGTAGTGGTTGGGTTTGAGGACCTCAACTACACTGTAACCGGCATTTTCAAGGATCCACCCCGACAATCTTCGTTGCAATTCAATGCGCTGATATCTTGGAGTACCACAGTGCCGGGAGTTGGACCACTGAGATTTCGTTGGATGAACAATTGGCTGACGCAAGGAATTTTCACCTTCGTTAAGCTAGCAAAAGACGCTAGCCCAGTTGCACTCACAGAAAAGCTTCCCGAAATGATGAATCGTCATTTCGAGGAAAGAGGGGATCAATACTTCCTGAAGTTGATGCCTCTTGAAAGAATGTATCTACATGGAGAAAATGTACGTAGCAACCGTGGTATGAAGACGGGAAGCATAACGTTCGTGTATATGTTAGGATTTTCCGCTTTTCTGATTTTTCTGATTGCCGGAGTCAACTATGTTAACATAGCACTTTCAAGAGCGACCCAGACCCGTACGGAAGTGGGTATTCGAAAAGTAATGGGCTCGTCTAGAAAACAACTGATGGGTCGCTTTATCTCGGAGACCTTTTTCAGCACTGTTACCGCATCAATTTTGAGTTTGCTAATTGTAGTATTGCTCCTACCGTCGGCAAATATGCTCAGTGGAAAGGAACTGCCAATCGCCGCCTTTTTTCAACCAATAACCTTTCTCGCTTTGATAGGTTTCGTTGTTGTAATAAGTCTTTTTGTGGGACTTTACCCGGCTTTTGTACTCTCATCTCCACCAATATCAACTATTCTCAAATCTTCCGGCGGAGTAGTGGGGACAACAGGGTGGTTTCGCAAAGTGCTTTTAACACTCCAGTATGCAATTTCTATTTTTCTTATCATCTGCACAGCCGTAGTCATCAGACAAACAGATTTTCTGGATAATAAACCCTTGGGGTTTGATAAGGAGCAGGTGTTGATTTTAGACGTTGACAATGAGGTTGCCAGTAAAATTGATGTTCTAGAAAATAATCTTCTTAGCCATCCAAATATTTTATCTGTTTCGACTACTCGATCTACCATTGGTGACGGATCCTACAGTACCACGGTATTTCCCGAAGGATATAATGCTGAGTTGGGAACGCGAATATTTGGAGTTGATCAGGAATTTTTCGAAACCTATGGAGTAGAAGCGATAGCAGGAAGAACGTTTCTAAAAGGCTCTCGTGCTGACTCAGCCAACATTATTGTAAACAAAGCCATGGTTGATTTCATGGGTTGGGATAATCCAATTGGAAAGCACATACGATTCTCTCCCGAAAGTGCCCCTCTCCCAATCATAGGTGTTATCAACGATTTTCACATTCATTCTCTGGCTACCGTCGAAATTGAACCAATGATCCTCTATTTGGATCTCTCCAGACAATGGTATACTGCGGTCAGAATGGGAAATGGAGATCTAAAAGGAACAATGAATCATGTTCAGGATACATGGGATAAGTTAGCAGACCGGACTCCGATCAACGCCTTTTTCGCGGACGACTGGTTCAATGAGCAATACGACAAAGAACGAAAGCTGCTAAAGATCTCTTCTCTTTATTCCATGATAAGCATCATTCTATGCTGTCTGGGGTTGTTTGGGCTCACAGCACTTCTTCTACAGCAGCGGACCAAAGAGATAAGCATTAGGAAAGTATTAGGTGCTCCCATATCGAGCATTCTGTCAATGATGAATCGGCAATTCATTATCATCATCATAATCAGTTTTGCCTTGGCTGCTCCGCTATCCTACCTTTTAATCTCAGGCTGGTTGGATCAGTTTGCATATAAGACGACCTTAAATAGTTTACCATTTATTCTAGCAGGTGGATTAACCCTCCTGCTTAGCATTTTGATCGTGAGCGGATTGTCACTAAGATCTGCTAACGCAAACCCTTCTGAAAACCTAAATACCGAATGATCGGCTTGCCGAGTAAAACTAGATACATATGAAAGGAACAAATCTTGGTGAACTTGAAGAATTGATTCTTCTAGCTACTGCCACACTTTATGATAACGCCTACGGAATTGCCATCCAGAAGGAGATCAAAGCAAAATGTAACAGGTCCATTTCGATCTCTACTGTACACGCAGTCCTGGCTCGCTTGGAACAAAAGGGATTCATGGATTCGCGATACGATGGCATGACCCCGGAACGCGGTGGAAGAAGAAAACACCTGTTTAGGGTGAGTAAATCCGGTCAAAAAGCCCTCCAACATGTCAAAGAACAGCGAGATTCGTTCTGGCAAGGAATTCCTTCCATTGCCTTTGAGAACAGGTAAATACATGTCAGTCTCCTGACTGTCAGCTCATTCTACTTTTTATTCCAATTATATGTATGTACATTTAATGGAAACACTAACTGAAAAATGGAAAATTCAAAAGGAATGAGAATCGCAGCTACAGTAGCGCGATATCTACTTGGTCTTATCTTTCTGGTATTTGGACTCAATGGTTTTTTAGAATTCCTACCCGCTCCAAGTATGGGTCTAAAGGCTGGAGCATTCATGGGCGCACTTGCTAGTACTGGCTATTTCTTTCCAATGGTCAAACTGCTGGAAGTAGTATCTGGAATTATGTTATTGACCGGAAAGTACGTTCCTCTTGCCATTGCAATTCTGGGTCCTATTACACTGAATATTTTTATGTTTCATGCCGCACTGGAACCAGGTGGACTGCCAATTGCAATCGTCGTGTTTGGTGGAAACATCTTATTAGCGGTGGCAAACAAGGACAAATTCAAAGGAGTTTTTTCTAAATAAGAAAAGAAAGGTTCATTAAGAACCAGTTTTACGGATTATTAAAGCCTGTCGAAAGATGGGCTTTTCTTTTTAGAAAAGTTGTGTCTTAAGTGCTTCGTCCTTCTCGAGATTGTAAAACTCCTTGTGAATATCAAACGGAGCTTCTTTGGGTTCGCAAGCTGCGTATGTCCCCTCTTCCTTCAACTCGTAAGAGTTTACATCGTCTTTCAAATTGAAGTACAACATGTTAATCGACTGTTGTTTCAATAGCTCATCTTTGATAATGAACAGTGACTCAAGCCTTCGGTCAAAGGAACGAACCATCATATCGGCACTCCCGCTGTACACTTTTGGGTCGCCATCGTTGTGAAAGTAGAAGATTCGTGAATGCTCCAGATACTCCCCAACAATCGAGCGGACCGTAATGTTCTCACTCAGCCCCTTCCTGCCAGGTCGTAAACAGCAGATTCCCCGAACAATAAGTTTGATTGGCACTCCCGCCTTCGAAGCCTCATAAAATGCCTCAATTACATCTTTGTCCTGAAGAGAATTCATTTTGCATACAATCCCACAGGGCTTGCCTTCGGTAGCATTCGTTCGTTCCTGCTCAATCAGTCCAATCAATTTTGTCCGCATTTGTGTTGGAGCGGTGATTAAGCTTTCATAATCTTCAGGCATAGAGTGCCCCGTGATTACATTAAAGAATTCCTGGACATCGTTGGCATAGACTTCGTCGGAAGTCAGCAGTCCAATATCTGTATACAGTTTTGATGTTGACTCGTTGTAATTTCCACTTCCCATGTGCACGTAGCGTGTCACTTTCTCTTTTTCCTTTCTGACAATTAGTAAAAGCTTGGTATGTGTTTTCAGTGAACCAACTCCGTAAATCACAAAACA
This sequence comes from Cyclobacteriaceae bacterium, assembly GCA_039961455.1. Lineage (GTDB taxonomy): Bacteria > Bacteroidota > Bacteroidia > Cytophagales > Cyclobacteriaceae > Ekhidna. Next base: position 54,606 of record JBDVJN010000097.1, read on the forward strand.
ACCTGCCTTTTGAAGCTTCAGTGCTTGCTTCATGTTGTTTTCTTCATCAAATCTTGCCTTTACCTCAAAGAGTACTGATACATGCTTGCCATTCTCCGCCGCATTCAAAAGTGCTGTAACAATTCTGGAGTCCTTCGCCAGACGGTAAATTGTGAGCTTTATTGACAATACATTGGGATCTTCTGCCGCCTGCTCTAACAAATCTAAAAGTGGCTCGATTGTGTTGTAGGGATGATGCAGAAGGATATCACGGTTCTTTAGAATCTTAAACATGTCCTGCTGCAATACGCCTGTCATACTCATCGGAGGGACAGGGCTTGGCTTCAGTGGTTTATGCTGATCAAATTCATGATGATTCACAATTTGCCAAAGGCAGGTGTAGTCAATGAGTGCTCCGTCCGGGGTCACCATCACATTTTCTTCCTCAATTTCGTAACGCTTCATCAGCTGCTTCATCAGCCAAGGATTAGCATGCTCTTCAACCTCCATGCGAACAACTCGTCCAGTTTTTCTGGTTTTCAATTTGGACTTCATTTCCTCTAGAAAATCAGCCTCAATGTCCTCTGACTCTTCCAGCGTGAAATCACCGTTTCTGGTCACCCGAAACAAAGTGCAAGAAAGGATGTCAACCTTCTTAAAGACCAGCCCCATATGCTCTCGAGCAATCTCTTCTAACGGAACGAAAATAAATTTGTCCCCGTCCATGATTTCGAAAAACCTTGGTAGATTTTGTGGAAGCTGAATGAAGGACATCTTCTTCTTTTCCTTGAACATCACTGATTTTGTGACTACACCAAATATGAGGATGTTGTTCATTAGTACTGGAAAGGAATGATATGGATCAAAGACCATCGGTGTAAGCATCGGGAAAATGGTCTTCTTGAAATACGAAGCTGCTGATTTCTGCTGTTTCTCGCTTAGTTCCCTGTAGGTCTTTATCTCGAATGAATGGTCTTTGAAGGATGGCTTGAGCTCGTTCAAAAAGAGGGAATTTTGATCGTCACTAAAATTGTCCAATCCTTCCAGCAGCTCAGTCTTAAATGGCAAGGATCTTAACCCTGAGTAGTCGATACGGTCATTCCCAAAATCAATGTAGTTGTACAAACTCCCCACCCGGATCATGAAAAACTCATCCGCATTTGAAGCGGTTATAGCCAGAAATTTTAGCTTCTCAAAAAGGTTTCTGTTCTCTTTTTTGGCTTGGTCAAGCACACGGTAGTTGAAGCTGAGCCAGCTTAGGTCACGACTGATCAAATCACTCTTATATATCAACTCCGTAAAATTCCCCATGGCATTCAAAAATATATAAAAAGTCGCCCTTTCGGTGTTATGATCTTTGTCGAGACATCAGCGCAAAAAAGCCGAGACAAAGATGTCTCGGCCATAGATTAACAACCTTGATTCCGTAAAGTATGAGTATGCAATGATCAGCATCAGATATCACAGAGACATCACCGAAGCATTACCAAATCATTACTTTTCAAGACGCTTGGTAACCTGCAAGAAAAAAGGGCTAGATCTAATGATCCAGCCCTTTCAGCTTAGTTATTAGAATGTCTTAAATCAAGCTCATCTCTACAAGGGTATCATTCATTTTCCGAACAGCAGCAGCGCTTTCTTGCATGTTCGCTTTTTCAGCGTCATCCAATTCAATTTCTACAATTTGTTCGATACCATTTGCCCCGATAATGGCAGGTACGCCTACACAGATATCGTCCAGACCATACTCACCAGCTAAAAGCGAAGAACATGGGAACATTTTTTTCGAATCGCAAGCGATTGCTTGAACGAGCGCAGATACTGCAGCTCCTGGTGCATACCAAGCTGAAGTACCTAGCAGTTTTGTCAATGTGGCTCCTCCTACCTTCGTTTCTTCACGCACGTAATCCAGTTTGTCCTGGCTTAGAAATTCAGAAACAGGGACACTGTTTCGAGTTGCTAGTCGCGTCAATGGAATCATACCTGTATCGCTATGACCTCCGATTACCATCCCATCTACATCAGATGCCGGGCAATCCAACGCTTCCGCCAATCGATATTTGAATCGAGCGGAATCTAAGGCTCCACCCATGCCGATGATCCTGTTCTTGGCAAGGCCTGTTGCTTTGTGCGCCAGATACGTCATCGTATCCATCGGATTGGAAACAACGATGATGATCACGTTTGGTGAATGACTCATCAAGTTCTCAGCAACAGTCTTCACAATCCCCGCATTCGTTGAGATCAGCTCCTCACGGGTCATGCCTGGCTTTCTTGGAATTCCAGAGGTGATTACCGCTACATCACTGTTGGATGTTTTTGAGTAATCTCCGGTCGTACCTGTCACCTTAGTATCAAAGCCGTTGAGCGAAGCTGTCTGCATCAGATCCATCGCCTTGCCCTCAGCAAAACCTTCCTTGATGTCGATGAGCACCACTTCCGATGCGAAATCTTTGATGGCGATGTATTCCGCGCAACTGGCACCTACGGCTCCGGCACCTACTACTGTTACTTTCATTTTATTTTCGTTTTGAAATTTCCACAATTAAGAGGCTGCAAAAGTAGTAAGCAAAGTGGGATTATTTAGTCGTCATGGCGATGAGTTTGATCATACCTTGACAGCCTCGTTATTGTGGAAAGTCCGGCGAGAAGACCCTTAACCCTCAAGAGAGAACGTCACCGCTTCGTTTCAACTGATATCCGCGCTATCGGCAGTATCTTTTCTTCCCACTCACAATCTCAGCCAAAGTCATCATGAATCTATTTCACGATCTTAAAACCCCTCCACGAAAAGGATACTCGCCTCTATTCCGTCTGGATTGAAGGCGATATACTTCGAGCAAAAGAAGTTGGAAGCCTTTCAAAAATTATCGATTTCCGTTTCTGACTCTTAGCAACTTACCCTGCTCTTCATCTGTCAAAAGATAGAGTTGCCCTCGTGGCGACATTACTGCTTTTCTTAGTCTTACCCTATCATTGATGAACAACTCCTCGGCTCCAACGACAGTATCGTAGGAAATGATCATCCTCCACAAACTTCCTTTGCTCAATCCCGGGACAATCAGGTTTCCATTCCATTGAGGAAATTCGCGTCCATGGTAAAAGGTCAGTCCCGTCGGAGCAATAGTTTGGTCCCATAAATAGACGGGATCTGTGAATGTTGTTCCAGGTAAGATTGGTGGGTTGTAGTCCGGTGATCGATATCCCCCACTCGTACGATGCGGCCATCCATAGTTAGTACCTGCAGTGAGTATATTCAATTCATCTCCCTGAATTGTGCCATGTTCACTGAACCAGATTTTATTGGTCACGGGATCAATCGCAAAACCCTGCGAAGCCCTGATCCCCGTCGCGTAAAGTCCCTTAATGGCATCAGGTCCAAAATCGGGATTATCTGACGGAATGGACCCATCAGGGTTGATTCTGATTATTTTTCCCCTTTTATCTCCAACATCCTGGGACAGTGGAGGTACAGGGTTAAGATGTTCATATAGGTTACGTTCTCCAATTGTAATGTACAATTTTCCGTCAGGACCGAAGATCATTCCTCCACCATAGTGAAATAACCCATGTGTATAAGGTTCAGCTAAAAAGAGGGTTTCCACTTCTGTTAGGGACCTTCCATCTAGCTTCCCCCTAATCACTTTCGTGGTGCTGGCTCTCTCTCGATTTTCAGCAGAGTAGGACAAGTAGATATAAGAGTTACTTTGAAAATTTGGATCTAATAGTACTTGAAACCATCCGGCATTGAAACTCCTAGTTTGTCCGTGAGCATTTGGTGGAAGTACTCCCCATTCATGTCTGGACGTGTCAATGCGAATCTTCCTTCCAACATCCGTAGGCAATCCCGTAATCTTCGACCGTTCTTTCGTAGACAAATTAGCTAAAAGCAAATCGCCATCTTTTTCAGCGATGATCACCTCTTCCTCGGACAAGAACGACATGCTCCAGGGACGATTTAGATTATCCAACACCACCTCTTTCATCGGTTCGGCAATCATATCTTGAGGTCTTTTTGGTATGGGCTCCGCAGAGGTACACTTCGCAACAATTTTCCAATCACCCTGGATTTTCTTTAAAAGAAGGAGGTCATAGTATCGATTTCCAAATGAGGGGATGACAAACTGGACTTTGGCAAATGCTACATCCTTCTCAATATCTATACTGCTAATGCTTCCAACTCTTCCATTGCTTACCCCTGCTTCACCTCTTTGATACCAGGAAGCATACTCGTCCGAAGTAACCATCCAGACGGTGTCACTTCCATTATACAAAAACATACGAGTGTCAGGGTAGAATGCAGAGGATATTGTGTCAGGATAGTTATAGGTTGTACCATCGATGAAATTGTACAACGTTTCTTTGATCAAATCCTGGTCGGTCTGACCCTTGATCGACAGGACAAAAATCAATGATGATATAAAAGTGAAAATAGCTCGTTTCATACAATCCGAATTTTGTTAAGGTCAAGGTTACGGATTGTATTCCTTCTCGGTCAGCCAAATGAGTACCAAGAAGTATCGGATGATAATTCTGGACAACTTTGGTGTCAAAATGAAGATTACTCGCCTGCTTTCTTGAACTCTGCTGGAGTGCAATGAGCAATTTTTTTGAACGCTTCGAAGAAAGCAGATTTAGAGCTAAAGCCTGCCTCATATCCAATGCCTTCCAGGGAAAGTTCAGGTCGGGAGTGAATAAGCTGCTTCGCTTCATTCACTCGATGTTTCTTGACATAGTGAGAGAAACCATGCTCATACTCCTCATTCAGCACTCTTGACAACAAATGCTTGGACATTCCAACTCGCTCAGCAAGAAGATCAAGTTTCAACCCTTGGTTCATGTACAGCTTTTCCTTATCCATCAGATTATCAACTTGTCTCAGCAATTCTGCACTATTTTCCAAAGGTGGAAGAACTTTGGGAGCAATCGATTTTCTGGAAAGAAAAGCCCTTCCTCCTAAGTAATAGAAAGTGAAAGAGAAGGTTAGTGCACCCCAGATATAGGCAAATCCAAAAAAAAGAGCAATCTGATAGGTCGTGGTGATAAAGAGCACCGCAACAACGATTGCTCCAAAGTATCTCTCACTCGCACCGATTCTATTTGCCAACGTAGTCTTCGTTTTAAACAGTTTGACACTTTGATAAAGACCTAGAAGAGTAAATAGAATCCAGAAACTGTAGATCCAATAGATTATGCTTCCATTCCATATTTCAGGAAAAATTCGATATGGAAATATTACTCCGACTACTACAATTGCTGCCAGAAGAACCAGAAGAATCAAAATGTCAAATGGATTGAAATTTTGCTCGTTCTTTCGTAGTGATTTGGCGTACAGGTAAAAGAATGGACCAATAAATACACATGCCGAGAGGCCCACTTGAAGGATCAACTGGTCCACTTCTTCACTGAAGTAGAAAAACACAGATTTACCAATGCGAATACTTAATGCAAGCAGCAGTCCACCAAAGTAGCTATCGGATACTGACCTTGGCTTCCTAACGATTAGGAACACGCCGACCAGTAGTCCATTAACTACGCCAAGGCTCGCAAACAAAAACAGAATCGACATATCAGATCATGGTATTGATTATTCCTGAAATAAAAGTACTACTGAAATTCAAACCTGTTAGTGCTCCTTGATTGTCTGGACCGTTTTGCCATTCCAAATCCGAAACACTGCACCCCCAACCCTTAACACTTTACTTACGTAACAGCACAAAACAACAATCTTGATCACACAGGTTTCTGCACTTCAAATCTTCATCCTCATCGGTGCTGCACAGGGGTTTATTTTGGCTGCTCATATTTTCCTGTACCAACGAAGAGAATCAGCCAATATCTTTTTGGCAACCGGGCTTTTTGTGCTATCCATCCGTTTGTTGATTTATCCTTTCCGCGAAATTTCAATTGAACCTGGTTGGACCTTCATTCAAAATTTGAGCCTTATTTCTCTTCTTTTGGTTGGGCCTGCGCTCTTTCTGTTTATTCGCGGGAAACTGGGAACGAATGCAATTAGACCCTCAGTGTCCTGGCTTCATTTCGTGCCATTTTTGGTCTACCTGACGCATATCATCTATCCACATTTCCAACTGCCCGTCTGCTACTCTTATGCTACGCTGTACTCAGGTATTTTTTATGGATTCATTGGTATGTGGACAATCAACGGAACGCATTTTGCGAGTCTTTTTAGGCAAAGAAATTATCAACTAAACTCCTTTGCATTTCCGCTCTTGATCATTCCCACCTCCATTTACGGATTGAGTTACTTAGAAGAACGGCTACTGGATCTCCATCCTGCTACTTTTCCCTATCTGGTGCTCACTTTTCTATTCTATAGAATGAGTTTTAAAAGCCTTCAAGGTTCAAAGAAGTTTCTAGGTGATCTTCTTTCTCAATCAGAGGCCAAACTCTCAATAGACCCTGATCATCTTGCTCAACTCATGGCAGTTGTTGAAAGAGATCAGGTTTATCTTGATAACAAGCTTTCAGTAGTAGAGTTAGCAAACCGAACAGGTTTTAGTCGGCATGAGATTTCACAACTCATAAATGTAGGCCTTGGCACCAATTTCCATGACTTCATCAATAGTTATCGTATCAAAGTGATCAAGGAAAGACTTGCTGATCCCACCTCTCGACATTTGTCGATCGCAGGCATCGCACAGGAGTCCGGGTTTAGATCAAAATCCACTTTTCATCAAGTCTTCAAAGAAATGACCGGAGTAACACCAGGAGAGTACCAAAAGAGCGTCTCGAAGAAGAAGTCCGAAATGGCCTGAACGGAGCAATCCAGTACTTAAAAGCTCTCTCACCAAATACCTTCGCACGTACACTTATTTCAAAAAAATTATGCGACAAATTCTTCCCACAACTTTCTTGTTAGCCTCACTGGTTGTTTCTGCCCAGCTAAACACCCCTGAACCCAGCACACATTCTGAGCTTATTCAGCATATTGGTTTCACCGAAGTAGAATTGGTTTATTCCAGACCTAACCTGGACGGTCGAAATCTATTTGGGGAAATGCTACCTTGGGGAACCGTCTGGCGTACGGGAGCAAATGCCAATACCAAAATTTCCTTTTCAAAGGATGTCTTCGTGCAAGGAAATCGAGTAAGCAAAGGGATTTATGGTCTATACTCTATTCCCAATGAAAACGAATGGACCATTATTCTAAATTCTGATACTTCGTTGTGGGGTGCCTATGGCTATGATGAGAAATTTGATGTACTTCGGTTCTCAGTGAAGCCTAAGTCGGTCAAAGAGAACGTTGAAACACTTCACATTTTCATTCGAGATATCACCGATAAAAGTGGTGTGCTGGATCTTCGGTGGGGAACTCTAAGTGTTCCTATTAACGTCGAAATTGATTGGGAGGCCCAGGACCAGCAAATACTGGCAGATATCGACTCTGTCTTGGCACTACCGCTTGATCGCGACAGTGATATGAGGGTGGCACATGATTACCTCCATGCATCTATGTATTATTTGAAGTACAACAAAGACCTGGAACAAGCACTCAAGTGGGTCAACAAAGCCATAGATATTGAAGTAGTGAGCTACTTCCCTTTGTACAAAGCTGAAATTCTTGCAAAGTTGAAACGATATGATGAGGCTATTGAAGCTTCCAATCAAGGGCTTGATATTTTCATGGTAACCGGAAACAATAAAGAATGGATTTGGAGATACAAGCAACAAATCGAGTTATGGAATAAGCTTAAGAAAGGATAGTTATTTGATCCGATAGAATAACCATTCATTGATCAGGGTTTTGCTTTATCTATTTTAGTAGCAGAAACCTAATCTCAATGAAAAAGAAACCAATCGTTTTTCTCCTGGCGCTAGTTCTCACCAGCACGCTGTTTAGTCAAAACCTCTACGTCACTGGCGGATGGATATTTACAGGACTCGAAGATGATGTGATTCAAAACCCAGGCATAATTATTCAACGTGGGAAGATCGTTTCAATCGGAGCTGAATTACCTCCGGAAAATTATGAAACGCTTCAACTTACAAATGAAGACTATGTACTCCCAGGGCTGATTGATTTACATGCGCACTATCGGGTACAAGCAGAAGGTGCCGTCCGGGATGATACGATCGCAATGCCAAAAATTTTTCTTGCGAATGGTGTCACAACTACTTTTCCCGCTGGCGAGATCCAGCCACATAAAATGCGTGACCTTCGGATTCAAATTGACAAAGGGAATCGAACGGGGCCTAGAATTTTGAATTCGGGGCCTTACTATGGTTCAGCGGCACCTGATTGGAACAACAATTTTACGGTAGAGGACGTCCATGCACGCGTCGACAAATGGGCGGCTTTGGGTGCGAAGGGCTTTAAGGCGAAAAATATTAATCCTGAACTTTTGCAAGCACTTATCGAGCGAGCACATCAACATGGGTTAACGGTAACTGCTCATTTGAATTCGGGAGTTGGCAATTCTGTAAACCCACAAGACGCCATCCTTATGGGAATCGACCGGATTGAGCATTTCCTGGGAGGGGATCTCCTCTCGGATACCACAGCTGCATACAACAGTCTGGCAAAAATGGATCCGGCAGATCCACGTTTGGAGGAGATTATTCAACTGTATGTGAACAGGAAGGTCTACTTTGACCCTACTATCAATACCTACGGTTCTATTGCTCAATTGAAGGAAGATGCGTTTGAATTTTGGATAGATGAAAAAGAATTCCTTACCCCCTACTACAGAAAGGTTATAGGAAATCCGGAACGAGGCAATTTTGGAGATTTGTCAGAAAAGCTGTTTGCGGTGAAAATGAAGGTGATCAAACGGTACTATGATGCGGGAGGCTTAATCACTCTCGGCACTGATCGTCCCTATTTACAAAGATCTTTTCTAGGATTCCAAATGGGTGGATTTAGCGATCATCGGGAAATGCAATTGCTTTCTGAGGCAGGGATACCTAATCCAGACGTTATTCGCATAGCGACTTTGAACAGCGCACAAGCAATTGGACTGAGTGACAAACTTGGAACGATCGAAGTAGGTAAATGGGGAGATTTGATGGTGATCAAGGGTAATCCAATTCAATCGATAAAAAATACGAGGTCTGTCCACACAGTAATTAAAGGAGGTGTTCTTTACTCAACCAAGGAGTTGTTAGATGCAGCCAAAGGCAAACTTGGTCCTGTCAGTGCGACTGACTGGAAATAGTTAACTTTCTTTTCATGCGAAAACTCATTCCGTTTATCTTCTTACTAGTTACCTCAATCATATCGTGCAAGCAATCAGCTTCGCATCAATCCTTCAACTACGGAACGGAAAATGATTCTGCCCTTTACTACTTCAACAAAGGTTGGGAGCAAATTTTGGACCTGGGTCAATGGTCGCTCTCAGAACAATCATTTCGAAAAGCTGTCGCCTTTGACGATAATTTCATGATCGGGAAAAGTCTGGTAGGCAGAATCAGTGGGGATCTTGCAGAAAGACAAGACCTGTTTGAGGAAATCTGGCTGGGAAGAGATCAAGTTTCGGATGACGAAAGGTTATTGTTAAACATCTTCATCTCGAATATCAACATTATGAATTTGAGAGGCACAAGTAGCAGTGTGAGCACGGAGGTGCGAGAAAAACATACTTCGCTGGCGGAACGGAATTTTAGGAATTTCATTCATAAATATCCAGGTGAATCATACATGAAAGCCGAGTACATTGAAACGCTTCATGCATTATATGGCGCCGAACAAGCCCTCGACTCGTTAACCAAACTTGCTAGCCCAGAGCAGGCGACGCTACCGTTCTACATTACCTATTCTGCTATTCTCCAAACAGAGCTTGGAGATTTTCGCGACGCATTAGCAAATGCCGAAAAAGTAAAAACTGTTTTCAATGATGCAAACATTCCCCAGCAATACGTTCTCCTATCGGAGATCTACTATGCCATGGATAGTCTTGAGACCGCCAAGGTAAACATCGATCGAGCCGTCGAACTCGACCCTAAACATCTCATCGCCCAAGGAATGAAAACTCGAATCGAACGTCAAATGTCAGTCAACGAATAGCTTGCCATTTCTAAGAAATGTTAGAACAGTTAGATAGTTATTTCAATCGATACGCTTCTTTTTCGGTAAGCGAAATTGAGTCCATTTTTGAAAGTCTTAAGATTGAGACCTACGATAAAAAGTCTTTTCTACTTGAAGCTAGTCAAACTTGTCACTACAAATTTTTCATTTTTAGTGGTTTGGTACGTACCTATTATCTGGAGGCAGGTTCGGAATTTGTCACGCAATTCGCCATAGAAAATTGGTGGGTAACCAATATGGAAAGCTTCGTCCTTCAAGAACCCTCACTACTCAATATTCAGGCTCTGGAACCGTCAAAAATTGGCCTGTTACACCGAGACAAGCTCGAACAACTCTACAAAACGTCTCCAAATCTTGAACGAGCTTTTAGGATGATGGCAGAAAACATGCTAATAGCAGTGCAAAGGAAAAGTGATTTCTTCATGAAAAAAGACGCAGAAGAAAAGTATCAAAACCTGGTAAGTAAGATCCCAAATCTTACCCAGCGAGTTCCTCAATATATGATTGCTTCTTACCTTGAGATGACGCCCGAGCATTTAAGCAGTTTGAGAAAGAAGAAATGAGTGCATTTCTTAAGATGTCTTAATTTTTCCGATTCCCGACACATCTAAGTTTGAGTCCATATTAAATCAACTAAACAGTTTTAAAATGGAACGAATTACATATCAAGACATTCCAGCAGGCATGTTTGAAGATCTTAGAGTGATCGAAAATAAGATCGAAGGTTCAACGCTAGATCGATCGTTGGTAGAACTTCTACGTTTAAGGGTATCTCAGATTAACCGATGTGCCTACTGTGTGGATATGCATCACAAAGAACTTAAGCATCTTGGAGAAACCGATCTTAGGCTATCCTCCCTTTGTGTATGGGAAGAAACACCCTTCTTCTCAGCAAAGGAGAAAGCGGCCTTAATGTTAGCCCAAAAACTTGCGACACTTCCCATTGATGAGATAGACGAAGAATTGTTCATTGAATTAAGCAGTCATTTCAACAAGGAAGAAATCTGTTTCCTTACCTTGTCCATAGCTCAAATTGGCACCTGGAATGGACTGATGCGTACCTTCCAATTTATTCCGGGCCGGTACACGGTTCAGGAAGAGGCAACAGCTTAAGTAAACCATTTTCGGCAGGAGGGACTTCATGTCTCTTCTTGTCTTCAGTTTGGGTATTCACTTCTTATGCTTGCGAACTGCTCTTAGCTTTTTTTCTGATTCACTAATAAAGGAAACAAACACAAAGCCAACGGAAAGAAACAATCCTTGAACAACTGTGTGCAACATCGTTTCTTGTGCAAGAAGCGCTGTTACAACGAAGAATACGGAAAACAATAAGCTAGCCATCACCAACCTTTTTTTTCTGTTTCGATACTTTGCTTCTAATCGGCCTAATACCTCGTTATTCATTTGATCTAGTCTTATACTATTACCTGACATATTGTTTTTTTCTTAACTAGTACTGGGTTTTCAAGAAATATTACAAAATGTGCAATTTCTTCATTTACTCATCTTTCAATGCAATGACCGGATTAGCGCTTGCCCACTTCAGCGATCTTAAAGTTGTGATCAAAAAGACGATCGCGTAAACGAGAATCAATGCCACAAAAAAGATCATCGGATTGATTTGGATCGTATATGCATAGTCTTCGAGCCATTTGCTAATAAGCAAATAGCTAAGGCCACTACCCAAAACCGCAGCGATCAAAATTGCCAGGAACAATTTCTTGTTTAGTACCGCGATAATCTGAAGAAGCGAAGCCCCCAATACCTTTCGAACGGTCAGCTCTTTTGATCTTAGTCCGATGATATAGATCATAAAACCCACTAGTCCAAGAATCGAAAGGGCAATAGCTAGAAGTGAAAAAGTAAGGCTGATCCAGCTTGTTTGACGTTCCTTCTTATACAGTGCCTTTACAGCATCGTCCATCAGGTCGTACTCAAGAGGAATGTTCGGGCGAAGTGCATACCATTGTTCTTCTATTATTTTGATTGCCTCTCGTAAATCACCTGTGGTTGCTCTTATTAGAATATTGGTATTTACAAATTGCGGATCTGGACGTAGCGAAATAATTTGTGGAGTAATTTTCTCTTTGAGCGTGAAAAAGTGAAAGTCTTTAAATACCCCGGAAACTTTTCTATGAAGCTCATTTTCAGCACCTGGGCGTAGCACTATTTTTTTACCGATAGGGTCATCTTGCCAGCCAAAACGATTGATAAAGTTGTGATTTACCAACGACACAATCTGTCCTGCTTCTGATGCTAGCAGCACATTCTTAAAATCCCCGTGTGTGAGATCCATTCCCATTACATCGAAGTAGTCTATGTCTACTCCATAAGAAAGTAGATTTTCAAAGATCTCATCTTGTCCTTCTGGCTTATAAGCAAGTGGATTCATGTTATCTCCCATCATAGGGCCAAACGCTACACCACCAATCTGCGAATGCGCAAGTAGTTCCGTTTTAAAAGTTTTATAGTTTTCAAATCGGCCAATCTCAAATGCATTGTTGATTTTGATTACTCCACTAGCATCAAATCCCATTTCCTTAGTGTCCAAGAAATTGATTTGGCGGTTCATGAACCAGGCGGAAATACCAAGTGTGAAAAGCAACACGAATTGAACAAGGATCAACGCATTCCTGTAGCGTGTTCCTCCGGTGATATTCATCACGGATTTACTTTTCATTAGCACATTAGTCTTGGTTTTTGCCAGCGCTATCGCTGGATAAATTACAGTCAAGAGACTGACGGCAACTAACAATCCAAGAGCGAAAAAGAGATACTGAGGCGAAGTGAACAACTTGTTTTCAAGTCGGACATTCAGAATGTTGTTGAAGATTGGAAGAAGTAATTGCAAGCCAATCAATACAAGTGGTATGGTTAGAAGAATGGTAAAAAAGGACTCATATACAAACGACTTGATTACTTGCATGTGCGTCTCACCAAACACTTTTCTAACGCCAACTTCTCGCCCCTTACTAAGGTAAATGGCGAGGGAAAGGTTGATATAGTTCGCAATCGAAATCAACAAGATTAACCCGCCAATAAAGAGGAATACAAGTAGCTGCAAAGAATCTCCTCCTCCACCAGAACCAAAGGCAGCATCAGACTCGAGGTAGATATCAGGGAGCTGCAGTAGTCTTACAGCGCTGAGCTCATGGAACTCGTTAAAGGCAACTCCTTCCATCTCAGTAATTTTTTCTGAAAGCCTCTCGGGGTTGACATCATTGTGGACTTGTATATAGGTCTGTGTATGAAAATGTTCCTGACTATATGTTCTCGGATTGGTATACAGGATCTCGAATTTCAAATGCGAATTGGAAGGCAGATCTTCGATAATACCTGTCACATTCAGAAGTAGGGTATCCAAAGTCAGCGTCTCTCCCACTGGTGACTGATCGTCAAAATACCGTCTTGCCGCTGATCGGGTAAGTACTACAGAATATGGATCAGCTAACAGATTTTCTCTGTTTCCTTCCAAAACTTTGAAGCTAAATAACTCGAAGAAACTCGATCCGGGATTGGTCCGCAAAATATTCTTCTCAGCATATTCCCGGTCTCCGTAGCTTATGAAAGCTTTCTGTCCTGTGTTTAACAACGCATGGTTCTTCACCTCAGGGTATTTCCCTGAAGTAAGTTCTTGACCATGTTCCATTCCAAGGTTCGAAAACCATTGGTTACCGTTGGTTTTGGCTTCCAAACGATAAATATTTTGCGCATCTAAATGGAAACTGTCGTAATGAAACTCATGATCTGCGTAGAGTATGATCAATGTTGAAGCTATCAACCCCAGAGACAGACCAAGCACGTTTAGGCCGTTAAGCTTTTTGGATTTGAGAAAATTTCGGAGGGCCAGGTTAAAGAATATTTTCATGGTCGCAATTGTTTTGTGTCAACTTACGACCATCCTTCAAAACCATAGAATAACGAGGAGTTAAGTTGTTTTAATGAAAAATTAAAGTGGTTAAAAAAGAGTTAAATTCTTAACCTAAGGTTCAAAAACCGTATACTTTCATTAATATAACTGGCACAAAAAACAGCAATTCCAATCAGCGAACACCGGGAGATGAAATTATCTAAGAAGGCTATTTTTCTTGTTATTGGGATTGCAACAATCGCCCTCGTCGGGTTATCGGTTTTGCAAATCGTAAACCTCCGGTCTTCTCTTTCAACGAACCAGCAGATCTTTTCACAAAAGGTAGATCTTGCTTCACAAAAAATTTCGTCCATTTTCCAGAAAAATGCCTCGTACCCGTCACAACTTAAGGTCGCAGCGAAGCGTGTTTCAAAATCCGGTCAGCTCAATGATGTAGCCATGGACGAAAAAATTAAAGAGATTATTAACCCAATCCTGGAAGGGCATGGGCTTGATATACCCTATGAATATGCAATCTACGACCACAAGAAGAGCGGAGAAGGCTTCATTTTTGTAATGGGAGACAGCGGAGAAGGTCTTGATTTTCAATTAATGAGTTGTGAAAATCCGAACGAGAGAGGTCATGGCTGGGCAGACCTGACGTGCGCCGAAACATGCAACCCAACTGGCAATTATCATATGGCACTGTTCTTTCCCAGCCAGGACGCGTGGGTTTTTGCTCAGTCGCGAGGGGCCCTAATTATGTCCATCATCTTCATTGGGTTGCTGATCGGATGCTTTGCATACACATTAGTTGTGATTCAGCGACAGAAGAAATTGTCCGCTATCAAGAACGATTTTATCAATAATCTAACACATGAGTTCAAGACGCCAATTGCTTCTATTTCCCTCGCTACCAGCATTCTAAAAAGTGACAAACCTGTTGATAAAAAGAAGAAATCAAACTACCTAAACCTGATCGAGCTTGAAAGTAAACGTCTGGAAGGACAGGTTGACAAAGTACTTCAGATCGCCATGATCGATTCAGGAAACTTCACGTTGGAGAAGAAAGAGTTGGATGTGCATGAGGTAATTGATCGTGTGGTCGAGAGCATGCACCTGGTGGTCAGTAAGAGAAATGGAACCATCGATCTTAAGCTGAACGCTACAAAATCTGTTGTCTTGGCAGATGGCACCCATCTTGTCAACATTATTTACAATCTGATAGACAATGCGCTTAAGTACACAGTAGATGTTCCCCAGATTGTGATCACCACGTATGACAGCTCACAAGGCATTGAAATCTCTATAAAGGACAATGGGATAGGCATTGGAGAGGAGATACAGAAATACATTTTCGATAAGTTCTACCGTGCCGAGACTGGCAATGTACAAAATGCAAAAGGCTTCGGATTAGGTCTCAGCTACGTGAAAAAGATCATCGAAGAACACAAGGGACGAATCGGACTCAACAGTCGTCCGAATCATGGAAGTGAATTTCTTTTGTACTTTCCGTTCAGCTAAGATTTATGGGAAAGATTCTATTAGTAGAAGACGACGAAAGCTTTGGGTACATCCTGAAGGAATATCTGGAGATCAACGATTTCTCAGTTACGCTGGCAAAGAATGGAGAAGATGGCTTAAAGACATTTAAAAAAAATGTATTCGACTTATGCTTACTTGATGTAATGATGCCTTTAAAAGATGGGTTCACACTGGCCAAGGAAATTCGAGATGAAGACCCAGACATTCCCTTCATTTTTCTTACTGCTAAGGCACTGAAAGTAGACAAACTAAAAGGGTTCAGGTTGGGCTGTGACGACTACATTGTGAAGCCCATAGACGAAGAACTACTTATAGCACGTGTCCGAGCATTGATCAAACGAACAGCTACAGATTCAGAATTTACCAGCAAGGTAACAGAGTATGCCATTGGTATGTATCAGTTCGACTTTCCCAATCAGGCACTAAGACTTGACGATCAGGTGCGTAGACTTACGGAAAAAGAGGCCAAAATTCTACTGCTGCTCTGCCAGCACAGGAATGTGGT
>JBDVJN010000098.1:0-106688 GCA_039961455.1 Cyclobacteriaceae bacterium
AAATGCGGTTTGTCTCTCCTGATATAAATCACAGGAAAATGTCGTGGGCTACCGGAATCAGCCTGTATATTTACTCTTATATGATAGTGGTGAAGGCTTTTGGTCAGGTGAAGGAGGTACTTGGAACGGAGGTGTTGGTAAATAAGGAGATGACTGATGTAAAATCACTGCGAGATTACTTAAGTAACGAGTACCCCACCATTGTATGGTCGACGGTAGCAATTGCCGTCAACACGCAGTATGCGCATGACCCGGATCCAATAAAATCGGGCGACGAAATCGCTTTGATTCCGCCAGTATCTGGAGGATAATGAATTGGTACAAATTGTAGAAAATATCGACCTCAATGAGGCGTACAAGCAGCTGGCTGATCCTGCTGCGGGTGGCACGTGCATTTTCGTTGGCACGGTGCGAGACAACAGTTTGGGCAAAGAGGTTGTCGAGCTGAACTTCGAAACCTATGACGCGATGGCTGTCTCGGAAATGGAAAAGATTCGGGTGGCGGCTATCGAGAAATGGGGCTTGGAAAAAGCCATTATGATCCATGCAGTTGGGGAAAAGAAAATCGGCAACCCTGTCGTGGTCGTTGGCGTTGCTGCGGCTCATCGTAAGGAAGCGTTTCCTGCTTGTCAATTTTTGATTGACGAGTTGAAAAAGACGGTTCCGATCTGGAAAAAAGAATTTTTCACGGACAGTAGTCACTGGGTTTCACAAACTCCCTAACATGGAAAAACTGAAAGACAAATTCGGTCGGGAGATTAGCTACCTCCGATTATCGGTGACGGATCGATGCAACTTACGCTGCACGTATTGCATGCCGGAACGTGGGTTGAAGTTCGCGCCTAAGCAGACGTTGCTATCGTACGAGGAATTGCTCGAGCTGGCGGATGTATTGGGATCGGTCGGAATTAATAAGATCAGAATCACCGGCGGTGAGCCGTTCGTTCGGGCTGACTTGATTGCCTTTCTACGGGAACTGGCAGCAAAGCCTTATCTGGAAAAAATTAGTATTACGTCGAATTTGACGTTGATTCGTCAACATCTGGAAGAGCTGCAAAGTGTCGGAATTCAGGATGTGAACGTGAGTCTGGACTGCCTTGAAAGGGAACGGTTCAAAGAAATTACTCGGAGGGACGAGTTTGAGGAAGTAGAGCGAACGCTTTACGAGATGATTGATCGGGGATTTAATATCAAGATCAATTGTGTGGCGATGGCTGGCGTGAATGAGGATCAAATTATTCCGCTAATGAATCTGGCAAAGGAACGACCGGTGTCGGTTCGGTTTCTGGAGGAAATGCCTTTTAATGGTTCGGGAAGTGAGTTTCAGCGGACGCTGAACTACAAGACTATTCTGGATATTATTTCGAAGGAATTTGAATTTACAAAGTTGTTGGATGAGCCTTCTTCCACGTCGCAGAATTATGCGATTGAGGGGTTTGCGGGCAGCTTTGGTGTGATTCCATCGTTTAGCCGAACGTTTTGCGGGGATTGCAATCGGTTGAGATTGGCTGCTACTGGTGAGGTTCGAACGTGTCTATACGGACGGGATGAACTGAATTTGCGCGACATGCTTCGTAATGGTGATTCGGAAGACGCGATGCGGTTGGCGCTTTCTGAGGCGGTACTGAACAAACCGAAGGACGGGTTCGCAGCGGCAGACGAAAACAAAAAGGAATATTTATCGATGACAAAACTGGGCGGATGAGCAACGAACTAACGCATATCAACAAGGATGGGGATGTTCACATGGTGGACGTGTCGGGTAAGGAAATTACCGAGCGAATTGCGGTAGCTCAATCGAAGGTCGAGTTTCCGGCTGAAGCGTTTGCGGTCATCTCGGAGAATGGATTTAATACGAAGAAGGGAAACTTGGTTCAGACGGCGGTACTTGCGGGAATTGGAGCAGTGAAGAAGACATCGGATCTGATTCCGCTTTGCCACAACATCCCGATCTCAAAAGCGGATATTGATATTAACCCGATTGAGAATGGGTTTGAGATTTCGTGCTTTGTTAAAACTACCGGTCAGACGGGTGTGGAAATGGAAGCCTTAACGGGTGCGTCGGTGGCTGCGTTGTGTATCTACGATATGTGCAAGGCGTTGTCTCACGACATTGTGCTGGGGCCGACGAGGTTGATGGAGAAAAAAGGAGGGAAGCGAAGCTTCTCTAGATGAGGTAGTGCCTCTTTGCTCGGAGTCATGCTGAATTCATTTCAGCATCTGCGTGTAGCGATGTTGGAAGATCCTGAAACAAGTTCAGGATGACTCGGAGGAGATTGTTCGATCTTAGAATAGAATGAATGAGAGAATTTAGGAAATCGTCAAAAGGATCTAGTTGGCCTTAGATGGATAGAATTCCTCTTAAATCTGTTCTTTAGTAGAAGCAAAGGTGAGAGGTACGATTTTTCGGCTCATAATGAGAGGACAAGATCCAGAAGACGAAAAACAATGTTCGATCGATTCAAATAGAATCTCACTAACCTAAAAGAAATGCCCAGACCTAAAACAAAAGACGAGTTAATAGAACAAAGTCACAAAGAGTTTCAGAAACTCAATGACTTCATTGATTCATTTTCCGATGAGGAAAAGAATAAGGACTTTCCTCCCGGAACACTGAACCGGAATATACGGGATGTGGTGGCTCATTTGCATCACTGGCATCTAATGCTGTTGGAATGGTACAAGGTGGGAATGACGGGAGAGAAGCCTGACATGCCAGCAACAGGCTACAAATGGAAAGATCTGCCGGCTTTGAACAAGGAGATTCAGAAAATGTACACGACTATTGACTTGAACAAAGCGCGAAAACTACTCAAAGAATCCTTCGAGGATGCGCATAAATTGATCCAAAAACATAGCAACGAAGAGTTGTTCGAAAAGAAACGATATGTATGGACGGGAACAACCTCCATGGGAGCGTATTTTGTTTCTGCCGTTTCAAGCCATTATGACTGGGCTTTCAAATTGATAAAACGAGTGAAGAAATAGAAGTGGTACAAATGCAACAGTCGATTGTACATATCGCACTTGTAGTAAAAGACTACGATGAAGCAATTGCCTTCTACACGGAAAAACTACATTTCGAGTTGATCGAGGATACGTATCAGCCAGAACAGGATAAGCGCTGGGTTGTTATTGCTCCACCGGGTTCTTCCGGAACTACCATTCTGCTGGCAAGAGCGTCAAAGCCAATACAGGAAGACTTTATCGGAAATCAAGCTGGTGGAAGAGTGTTTCTTTTCCTGAATACGGATGACTTTTGGAGAGATTACAAGGACATGGTTGCAAAGGGTATTGAGTTCGTGAGAGAACCAAAGGAGGCGGACTATGGAACTGTTGCAGTATTTAAGGACTTATATGGAAACTTGTGGGACTTGCTGGAGTTGAAGGAAGATCATCCAATTGCAAAGAGAACTAAGAATTAAGCGATCACTATGTCAACAGAAAACTTATACGGATTGATACTCATGGGAGGGCAGAGTTCCCGAATGGGCACAGACAAGTCTTCGCTTGAATATCATGGACAACCGCATGCGGAATTCATGTTTCAGTTGGTCAAGGGTATTTTACCAAACACGTTCGTTTCTGTTCGCGAGGATCAGCAGGTTTCATTTACGGATCAAACCATTTCGGACAATTTCCCAACGAAAGGGCCTATCAACGGCATATTGAGTGCCATGACATTACACCCAGATAAAGCGTGGTTGGTACTTGCGGTGGATCTTCCCTTCGTGACTGAAGAAACGATTCATCAATTAATCTCCTCAAGAAATACGTCAAAAATGGCGACCGCATTAGCCACTAAAGAGAGTGGATTGCCCGAGCCATTGGTGGCAATCTGGGAACCTAATTCTGTTGAATCATTGAAGAAACATCATTTGGTAGAAGACAAAAGGTGTCCTCGGAAATTCTTAATTAACAGCGATACTGAACTAGTTCATCCGCAGGATGATCTGGAGTTGTACAACGCAAACAATCCTGACGAATACAAGGAAGCAAAATCTCTGATAAAATGAACGAGATAAAATGAATACCGAGCGCTATCAACGACAAATCGTTCTTCCTGACTTCGGGCCTGAAGGTCAGCAGAAGTTGGCGAACGCAAACGTCTTGATCGTCGGTGCAGGAGGTTTGGGTGTTCCGGTGATGCAGTATCTGGCTGGCATGGGAGTTGGCAAGATGACGATTCTGGACGGAGATGTTGTTTCGTTGAGCAATTTGCAACGACAGGTGATGTATAGAACGGAGGACGTTGGCAAGAAAAAAGTAGCGGTCGCCGAACAGTTCATACAAGGGCTTAATCCAGAAGTGCAGGTTTCAACCGTTCAGGAAATGCTCACCAAAGAAAATGCGGAATCGCATATCGCAGGATGCGATGTGGTGGTTGATTGTACGGATAGCATTGAAGCTCGATACGTGATCAACGATGCATGCGTTCAACAAAAAGTGCCCTTCGTTTATGGTGCATTGTATCGTCACGAAGGTCATGTTGGTGTCTTCAACTACAACGGGAGCGCTACCTATCGCGATGTCTATCCCGATGACTCAGCCAAAGTTGAGAATTGCAATGAAATTGGCGTGTTGGGCGTGCTCCCAGGAATTATCGGTTGCTATCAGGCAATGGAAGCGATCAAAGTACTGACCGGAATTGGTGAGATCCTTGCAGGAAAATTGCTGGTCGTGGATGCGATAAACACCGAACATCACATTTTCAAATTGGCTGAAAGCCCAGTGAAGAAACAAGCAGCGGTTCCTAAACCTGAAATAATTGAGAACTGGTTGACATGGCAAGAAGTCGATCAGCTAGACCATCAACAGTATCACTTTGTGGATGTACGTCCACCGGCCGTTTTTGAAGAAAATCATGACAATCGGTTTAAGAACATCCCCATGGAAATGCTGGCAGGATTCAGTCCTGACGACAACAAGCAAGTGGTGTTGGTATGCCAACGAGGGGTTTCCACCAAACAGGCCTCCGCCATTCTTCAATCCACTTTCTCAGCTCTTACTATTCACCAGGTGAAGGGAGGGTATAATGCCCTATGAATGAGTATCTGCTTCTTTTTCTCTTCTTCGGAATTGCGCTATTCTACTCGTCCATCGGGTTCGGTGGTGGCTCCAGCTATCTCGCCATTCTAAGTCTTGTACTGACAAATTTCTATGAGATTAGAACATTGGCATTGGTTCTAAATGTAATTGTCGTGTCGATTGGAACGTTGATGTTTATCCGGAAGCAGGTGTTTGACTGGAAAGCATTCTGGCTTTTTATCGTATTGAGTGTTCCGCTGGCTTTTGTTGGGGCAAGACTCCAACTGTCTGAATCCACATTCTTCATCATTCTTGGCTCGGCCTTGATTCTGGCCGCTGCTGTCATGATCTTTCAGACGGTTGGTAAGAAAGTCATTTCAAGAGGTCTGGGTCGAATGGAGAGCACCTTACTTGGAGGCGCTATTGGCTTTCTTTCCGGGATTGTCGGGATTGGTGGCGGAATCTTCCTTTCTCCTACGTTGAATTTGATTGGATGGAAAAATGCAAAGGTGATTGCTTCGCTTGCTTCTGTTTTCATCCTGGTTAATTCACTTGCAGGAATTTCAGGATTGCTTGTGGCAGGAACATTCGAGTTCAATATCGATTTTGCATTAAAGATTATTGGTGCAGTGGCATTGGGTGGATTGGTTGGCTCGAATCTTTCTGTCAAGATGAACATTAACCTTATTCGCGGATTGACCGCTATTTTAGTCCTGTATGTTGGAACAAGGATCGTTCTGCTGCATGGGTTTGGGGTTGTGATCTGAATTGAGAATTACGAATTGAGAATGGAGAATTGCGGGCTAGGAGTAGAATCGTGTTTAGTACGTCATTTCGAAACGCAGTGAGAAATCTCTTTCCTTGACAAGGATCTCTCCTTCGTCGAGATGACGGAAGTATAAACAGTGAATACCTTGCAAAAGGAAGTGAGACTAAGATTATAGAAAATGAACTTACAAGAAAACAAACAAAACGCCATCGCCTTCTACAAAATGGCATACGAAGGTGATCCCGCAAGGGCAGTAGAACAATACGTCGGAGATGACTACATCCAACACAACCCAGACGTGGCAAATGGAACACAAGGATTTATCGACTACTTTGTACGAATGCAGGAGGAGTATCCGGACAAATCCATTGAATTCGTGCGGGCAGTTGCTGAGGGTGATCAGGTCGCTTTGCATACCCATCAAACATGGCCGGGCAATGATCAATATGTCACCATGGATTTCTTTCGGTTCGATGACCAGGGAAAAATTGTTGAGCATTGGGATTCAATCCAACAAATACCAGAAAAGTCAGCCAATCCTAATACAATGTACTAACCCATGATCTCCGTAGAAGAAGCCATAAAAATCATCAGTGAGCAGTCCGTAGACTTGGGTTCAGAAGAAGTGTCTTTTTCTGAAGCTACCGGGCGGGTGTTGGATGAAGATGTAAAGGCCGATCGCGACTTCCCTCCTTTTCACCGAGCTACCATGGACGGTATTTGCATCTCCCTAAAAGACTGGGAAACGGGGATGCGAACGTTCCCTGTATTCGGTGAGCAATTCGCGGGAGTACCACAGCAAAAGCTCAAATTAGGCTCATGCATGGAGGTTATGACCGGAGCAGTTGTTCCCGAAAATGCCAACGTGGTGATTCGCTACGAAGACCTGACCATCGACAATGCGGTAGCCACGGTCAATGTTGATGCGGTTTCAGAAATGTTGAACATTCATCTCCAGGGAACCGACGCAGAAAAAGGGAAAGTCCTGATCAAGCAGGGCAAGCGAATCAGTCACGGAGATGTGGGAATTCTGACTTCCGTCGGAAAAACCTCCGTCAAGGTCAAAAAGCTTCCGCAAATCGCCATCATTTCTACAGGTGACGAGTTGGTCGAGCCAGATCAAAAGCCGGAACCTCATCAAATTCGAAAGTCTAACATTTACACGCTCTGTTCTTTACTGAAAAGTCAGGGAATCTCCTTTGAGGTATTTCACATAGATGATGAGCTGGAAGAGATCAAATCAGAGCTCGATAACCTCCTTTCCAAATTTGACGTGCTCATGCTCAGTGGTGGCGTATCGATGGGGAAAAAAGATTTCATCCCTGAAGCGCTGGAAAGTCGCGGAATCAAAACACATTTTCACAAAATCAAGCAACGACCGGGCAAGCCGCTTTGGTTTGGCAGCAACGATCAGGTGACCGTCTTTGGGTTTCCGGGTAATCCTGTCTCAACGATCGCCTGCTATACCGTCTATTTCCAGGCATGGCTGAGCACATCCTTAGGTTTGGAACCACCACAAAGTCATGTGGAATTGACAGAAGACATTCACTTCCCAAAAGAGCTGACCTTCTTCGTTCATGTGTCTATCACGAATGAAAAAGGAGTATTAAAAGCCACTCCGCTTCGTGGCAATGGTTCAGGTGATTTAGTCAGCTTGTCTACCGCGGATGGTTTTATGGAGTTACCAGCAGACCAGAGTCATTTTAAGAAGGGTGAGGTTTATCGGGTGCATTTGTTTTGAGACAAAGCGATCAAGGATGAGAGGGGTAACGTCCAGATATGGCACGTGTCCTAGACTATTTTAATAATTACAATCAAGCGGATCCGCTGATCATTTTCAAGTAACCATTTAGAGGCATGTGCTATATCATATGTTAATTGCTTGTCTTTTTACATCCACTTCAGTAAATAGGAGGATTCATTACAATGAGATCAAAATAACTATTTTCGAAAGAACAGGCATTACCTGATCCTGATTCATATTCGTATCGTGTTACATAAGGCTGAGTATCGGATTGATCAACTCTAGCTATCAAATAACCTTTTTCATTAAAATAATATGTGTCAGAATCGTACCACCCTCCTTCATGCCAACTTCTTTTATAACCATTAGGAAGATGCTCATAATTATAGGAACTCTTGCTTTGTTTTTGATTGTGCGACTTTCTGTTAATAGTGATCGAACTGATTTTACCTATAGAATCGTACTTGTACTTGTATGTTACTTTTTCTAACTTCTTTTCGAAATCATGCATAGTGACTCCTATTGATTCGCTTTTAACCATATGCTTTTTATCCTTAACAATGGTGAGTACCTCGGATGTGCCTTCTCCCAAAATCATATTTTTCCGCCACATTAATTCCTGCAAATGGTATGTGTAGTCGAAGGTTCTCTTGTTCAGTTGTATCCCAGTTTGATGATTGAATTTGGCAATAGAATCAGCCGTAATGTAAACTATAGAATCAGAATTAGTAAAAGTTGTATCTTCTCGGAATATAGCCTCCTCAATAATTTGGACTTGATTATTATCACCATAATAATATTTAGTTTCTATCTCCTTTATTAGGCTGCTATCATTGATAAATTGTCTAGTATCATTGCCTCTCAAATTTATACCGTTGTAGAAAATTTTTCTTTTTAATCGAAAGTTGGGGTTATGAATTAATTTAAAAGGTAAGTTCAGCGTATCTTTTAATATGGCTGATGTTATTACAGGGAAAGCCACTCTGTGAACCTTCTGGTTTAATTTTCCTCTTCCTCGATAAGAATGAAATTCTTGATCATTCAGTACTTCGATTACGGCACCAGACACAATTCGGTCAATAATTGGTGTGGTTCCTTTTATGATACTTACTCGATTAAGTTTTTTTCCAATTTCTAGCTCAACAAAGGTTTTTAATTTGTCATCTGTTGTTAAGTAAAATTGATTTATCTCTTTTTTAGCTCTTTGATTTATATCAGTAATATGGACTGGTTCGATAGGGGTTTCTTCAACTACAACAAAATCATTCTTTTGACTTGAATCAAGTGAATCTTCTAGTTTATTTTTTTTCCCTCTCAAAGAATAGGAAGCATATATGATCTTATTAGTATTAGCAGGTATAAAGAGCTGTCTATTTTTTAGTTTCCCCTTTAAGTTGGAGATCTTATAGTCGGATATATTCTTGGAAATCATTAAGTCACTTAATGTTCCATCATTTAATATTTGAAACGAGAAGACTAAGGATTCAAAAAGTGTACTATCTAATTCGCATATTTTAAAAATTGCCGTTGAGACTTTATCAGCGTCATTGAAATGTGAAAATCTATACTGTAAAGCATGGTCTCCTTTATAAAACAAGGTATCTGTTGACTGTGCATAGACGCAAGACGTAATGATGTAATATAAAAAAAGGAGGATATATTTTCTCGACATCCTAATTGCAACTAACTAGTCGATAACGTGCACAATGCGCATTACAAACCTTTCAAATATAGGAAGAGTGCTCGTTATACCGCTATTTGGGGTTGTAAACGTGAATCAGCTAAACACTTTTACAATTCACATATATTTTTCGGACGATAAAACCCAGAAAAAATGGCTCCCCAGACCGGGGAAGGCCTCAGATTCACTGGGGAAGGGTCACAAGTCAC
This sequence comes from Cyclobacteriaceae bacterium, assembly GCA_039961455.1. Lineage (GTDB taxonomy): Bacteria > Bacteroidota > Bacteroidia > Cytophagales > Cyclobacteriaceae > Ekhidna. The sequence continues at coordinate 9,432 of JBDVJN010000098.1, forward strand.
TGGGGAGAGGGTAAAAGTGACCGGGGACGACTGAATTTCACTGGGGAAGGGGTACGGATGACCGGGGACAGAATAAAATTTGTCGGGGACTACTAAATTTCACCCGGGGCAGAATAAAATTTGGCAGGGATGGTAAAAATTTGCCCGGGAAGGTGTCAAAGTCTTGCAGGAAAGGATCAGGTCTTGCAGGAAAGGGGAAAGTTCATCCTGTATACTCCCTGTCGAACTTTCTAAAGCATCATTCTGCAAAACAGGTAGCTATTTTGTAACTAAATACAGTTGCATTGAAGACGATCATCACGAAACTTATTCCGTCAATTCAGAGGCTTTGGGTAGATCGTGGGTCGGAAGCCGTAGGAATCTCATCGCAAAGAGACTCTCACGCCCTTTCCTCCCCTAAAACCCATTCAAAAGGACTCAGAGTGACGTGGAAATATAAATCGATCCATACAAAACCTAGAATCACAGGTACCACCGAATAAACGAATGCTACCGCAGCTTGCGGTAATCCTCATCAGTATCCACATCTACTTCTCCGCCATCGAACGGAACAGTCGAAACAACGTCCATATTCTTCATCACAATTTTTTTCGCTCCCTGATCTCCTTCGAGATGCCTCAATTCTTCAAAAAAATCCTTGCTGAAGACAACAGGCACTCCGATCTGATCTTGGTATTTGCAAGCAGTGATTGCCAGAGTTTTCTCATGTTTTGTAAGCAATTCCCGTACAACCTCTATACTCAAATACGGCTGGTCGGAAAGAAGAAACAGCACATGTTGCAGGTCTGGCCTTTTCTCCAGCAGATATGAAAGTCCTGAACGGATGGAGCTGGCAATTCCTTCTTTCCAGTTTTCATTCATGATCAAGTCCAGACTTTTAGGATTGATTTTCTCTTCAATTTGGGCAGCATTTGCACCCAGTACAAGCACACTTGCTTCCCACTCAAATTGTACGGCGATATCAATCGCATGCTGAAGCAGTGGCCGGCCTTTGTATTCAAGTAGCTGTTTTGGTCGACCCAACCGACTGGAAGTACCTGCCGCTAAGATGATCAGTCCGGTGGAAGAAGTCACGCTCAAAGCTTAACGGTATCAAATTGCGTGTTGTCCTTGGAATGGATCGGCTCCTGCTTGTTCCGGAGGGAACTACCCTGAACACCTGATAGCACCGCTTTGATCTCCGAAAGAATAGATATCGCAATCTCTTCGGGAGTCTCTGCTCCAATTTCCAGTCCTACAGGTGCAAAGATTTTCTCCATGCCCTCACCTGGTATTCCAATGCCCTCTTCTTTCAAATCATCCAGCATTCTGCGAAACTTCTTCTTTGGTCCAAGGATTCCGATGTAGGGAACATCTTCATAATCCAGCAAGCATTTTAACACTGCTAAGTCATAATTGTAATTATGGGTCAGTAGCACAAATGCGGTTTGATCATCAATCGGAATGTTTTCAAGTATGGCTTCCGGCTTGGACACAATCACCTGGCACGAAGGCACAAATCGCTCTTCCTTCGCATGGGTCGGACGACCATCTACCACGTAGATATTCCAGCCCAGGGTCTCCGCCATTTTAGCCAGACCCTGCACATCATTTCCAGCACCAACAATCACAAGTGATACAGGTGGAGCAAAATATTCAATGAACACATTTTGATGTACAGCATCATCAACATATTCTCTGAAGAGCGAAGTCCGTTCCTTGATCACCTCATTTGCATCTGAGATTACACGGTCAGAGATATTCTTGCTTTCAATCGAGCCTTTGATCTCATCTGTTACAAGTAGCGATGTTCCCGGATGCTCAGCTTTTTTGTTTTTCAAATCGAAGAGTGACACCAGCACACATGCTTTTCTTTTTTCCACCGCTTGCCTCAGCAGCGAAATTGGATTGTGTGCATCATCCTCGTTGATGGGTTCGAAAAGCACTTGAATGATTCCATTGCATCCTAACTGCGCCCCGACGATGGCATCTTCCTCGTCGCTTGTGTCGTACGTGATCAGCGTGTTCTTTTTCTGCACTAATGCATACAATGCCTTACGGAGTGCATCACCTTCTAAACATCCACCTGATATCGCCCCGGTTGTAATTCCATTTTCATCTACCAGCATGCGGGCACTCGGTCTACGGTAGGAAGATCCTTCTACATGAACCACAGTGGCCAGCACTGATTTTTTCCCCGCCTCAGCGGTCTTCTGGTAAGAATCAATAATTGCTTTGATCTCTCGCATCTACTTTCTTAACTGGCTAACTGCCTTCTCAATTTTTTCTATCACAAAATCAATTTCCTCCTCCGTCGTAAATCTACCAAGCCCAAAACGGAGTGTCGAAAATGCGAGTTCGTCGGGAACACCCATCGCTTTCAATACGTGTGACGGCTCAAAAGTTGCAGAGGTGCAGGCAGAACCTTGCGAAACTGCAATTTCATTTAATGACAGCAGCAATTTTTCTCCATCAATGTCTTCAAATGAAATGTTGCTCACGTGAGCAAGTCGCTCAGATGGATCTCCGTTGCGACGAGTACCCGGAATTTTTAATACGGCTTCTTCCAGCTTGTCTCTAAGCAGTCTCAGTTTCCTTTCTTCTTCCTGCATTTCCAAGCTGCATAATTCACACGCTTTTCCCATGCCGACGATTCCCGGCACATTCAGCGTTCCCGATCGCATGCCTCGTTCATGGCCACCTCCATCAATTTGCGCTGTCAACTTAACTTTTGATTTAACATAGAGTGCACCAACCCCTTTGGGGCCGTATAGTTTGTGACCTGAAAACGACATTAAATCAATGTCCAGGTCCCTGACATCAATGGGAATTTTGCCAACGGCCTGCGTAGCATCCGTCATGAACGTCACGCCGTGTTTTTTAGCTAAGCCAGAAATTTCTTTTAAAGGCTGAATGACTCCCGTTTCATTGTTTGCATACATGATACTGATCAGGACAGTCCGATCGGTAATCGCCGCCTCAAGTTCGGATAAGTCAATAAGTCCCTCCTGATTTACGCTCAAGAACGTCACTTCAAATCCTGATTCTTTTAGCCGGCTTGCTGGATCCAATACGGCTTTGTGTTCGGTAGAACAGGAGATTATATGATTGCCTCGGTCGGCATGTGTTTCCACGATACCTCTAATTGCCAGGTTGTTGGATTCCGTAGCTCCCGACGTAAAGATGATTTCCTTCGAGTTAGCCCCTATCAAATTTGCAATCTGCTCCCTGGCGTGTTGCACAGACTCATCTGCCTCCCAGCCAAACGCATGATTTCTACTGGCTGCATTTCCAAATTTCTCACTGAAGTAAGGAAGCATTTCCTCCAAGACCCGCGGGTCTACAGGTGTCGTGGCATTGTTATCTAAATAAACTCGACGCACAGATGACATTGATTTATTTGGGGGAATTCCAGTTTGCAAAATTTTTGATTAAATCTAACAAATGAGTTTCAATGAAAACGGACAAAGTAAGATGCCTGATCAAGTCAGGCATGACAAATTTGATCCAAGATCCTCAAAACACACATAAGCCTCATGAACTCAGTTTTAAAAAGAGCTTCTCCGAAACCAGAGGAAAAATCAAAATCTTCTAAAGAAAGTGTCATACCGTGCTTGACACGGTATCCTCCTCGCCCGTTATGTTTACTCATACTACTCTCTGAGATCTCTATTACATGTCGTTTGTCGAGCAAAACGAGGTTTATGTCCGGTCATCATTATTTCCATGGCATTGGAAAAGAAATTCACTAATTTGTACAGCTATAAAAATTTTAAATCAACATGGCCTCTTATTCAATCAAAGTAAATGGCAAGTCGCATCAGGTAGATGTGGAGCCGGATACCCCCATCTTATGGGTGCTACGTGATCATTTAAAACTTGTCGGAACAAAATTTGGATGCGGTATTGCACAATGCGGTGCATGCACGATCCATGCAGATGGAAATGCCATTCGTTCCTGTCAGCTCCCCGTTTCTTCTGTAAATGATATGGAACTTACCACGATCGAAGGACTCTCTGAAAAAGGAGATCATCCGGTGCAAGAGGCTTGGCTGGAGCATGATGTCCCTCAATGCGGATATTGCCAGGCAGGACAAATCATGAACGCATCCGCTTTCCTTGACAAGAATTCCAATCCTTCAGACGAAGAGATTGCAACTGCTATGAATGGCAACATTTGTCGATGCGGAACATACGTCCGAATCAATAAGGCGATCAAAACCGCCGCTGAAAAAATGTCCTAACCATCCAAAAAGTCTACTCTTATGACGCTCATTACAACACAAATAAATCGTCGTTCTTTTCTGAAAGTTTCTACTGCCGCAGGTGGCGGGATGATGCTTGGCTTTAGCTGGCTGGCTTCCTGTTCTGCTCCTGGCGAGACAGTTAAGGCACCACCAAAGGAATGGTTCGATATTAACGCATTCATCAAGATTGGTGACAATGGAACGGTCACGCTATACAGTCCAAATCCAGAGATTGGGCAAAATGTTAAGACTTCAATGCCAGTAATTGTGGCGGAGGAGCTTGACGTGGATTGGCAAGATGTCATTGTTGAACAAGCCGATTTAAATCTTGTAAAGTATAATCGTCAACTTGCCGGGGGTAGTCAGTCTATCCGTGCAGGCTGGCAAAGCCTGCGTATGGCTGGGGCAACCGGACGAAGAATGTTGATGGAAGCTGCTGCTAAGCAATGGAACGTCCCGGTTGGAGAATTGACAACTGACAAGGGCATAGTAAAACATGCTGCGAGTGGTAATTCTGCTGGATATGGAGAGTTAGCTTCTGCGGCAGCTCTGATAGAAGTGCCTGAAGAAGTTGAATTGAAAGATCCTAAAGATTTCAAATTGATTGGTGGTAACATCAAGAATGTTGATGCTAAGAAGATAGTGACAGGACAGTCTTTGTTCGGTTTGGATGTAGATGAAGAGGGAATGCTAACCGCCATGATTGTTCACCCTCCTGCATTTGGAATGAAAATGAAGAATTGGGATGCGAGCAAAGCGAAGGCAATGCCGGGAATCAGGGATGTATTTACCATCAATACGGAGCCAAAAGAAAAGCAATGGTCAGATACCAATGCGTTTACCGACTTAATAGCTATAGTTGGAGAATCCACATGGCAAGTCATGCAAGCCAAAAAGGCGATCGATGTCGAATGGAGCAGCGAAACACCTGCGGAAAACAGTGATGAACATTCGCAAAAGTTATTGGATGCGATTGCTGCCAATGGTGAAGTTCAAAGAACAGATGGTAATCCGGAGAGAGAAATTGCAAACGGAGAAAAAGTAGTTGAAGGGGTTTACAGTGCTCCATTCATGGCGCATAATACCATGGAACCAATGAATTTCTATGCCAATGTTACGGAAACGAAAGCTGTGCTAAATGGCCCGATCCAAACACCTGAGTACTTAGAAAAATCTGTCGCAGATGTTTTGGGTATGTCTTTGGATCAGATAGATATTCAAATGACCAGAATGGGTGGTGGTTTTGGAAGAAGATTGTACGGGCATTTTGGAATCGAAGCTGCCGCTATTTCTCAAAAAGCAAAGGCTCCAATCAAGCTGGTCTACACGCGTGAGGATGACATGACACAAGGTACCTATCGTCCTATGTACAGGGTTCAGTATCGTGCATCTCTCGACAAGAACAACAAGGTAACCGGATGGTATGCGAAGGGTTCAGGAATTCCTGGAAGTCCATTGTTCGCAAACAGATTTCCTGCGGGGTCACTTGATAACTACGGCTCCGAAAATGTAAGTGTTCCTACGAACATTTCAACCGGTGCATGGAGGGCTCCACGTTCTCACTTCACAGCGGGAGCAGAAAACTCGTTCTTAGATCAGGTTGCTGAAGCAGCAGGAAAAGATCCGATTGATCTTCGATTAGAATTATTCGATCGGGCAATTAATAATCCGGTTGGCGAAAACAACGACTATGATCCGGAACGATATGCCGGTGTATTGAAACTGGTAAGAGAGAAATCAGGCTGGGATAATGATACTCCTGGCATTCACAGAGGAGTTTCGGTATACTATTGCCACAACTCGTATGTAGCTGAGGTTGTCGACATTGAAAAGAATGACAACAATGAATTGAAGATCAAAAAGGTGTGGTGTGCAGTTGATTGCGGTATCGTGGTGAACAAGGAGGGTGCCCTAAACCAAATTGAGGGAGGCATCATTGACGGGATTGGATCTGCGATGTACAGCAGTCTCAATTTTGAGAATGGCCGTCCGATCCAGGAGAACTTCAATTCGTATCGACTGATTCGTCATACAGAAGCTCCACCAGAAATTGAAACGTTCTTCGTGGATAATGGAATAGCTCCAACTGGGTTGGGTGAGCCGACATTGCCTCCTGTTTCAGGAGCATTGGCAAATGCCATGTACAAAGCAACTGGTCAGCGATACTACCATCAGCCATTTGCAACTGCAGAGCAGGCTGTTGAGTTAGGGTAGGGAAAATGAAAAATCTACTAGAGGAGCCACCTTCACGAGTCGTGAAGGTGGCTTTTCTCTGTCATGCCTGACTTGATCAGGCATCTTCAATAATGTGCTTGGTTCCTAAAGGAAGATACCGTGTCAAGCACGGTATGACATACATTCCACGAACTGAGAAGGAAGATCCTGAAACCAGTTCAGGATGACTCTCGATAGTAAATCTTGATATCCATCCTTTAGTCATGCTGAATTTATTTCAGCATCTTCTTTAAACACTTTGATCCAACCCTGATGCTGGGTTACTAGATTAGAGAAACATCAGCAATCACCTCAAGCAAGGCAGGCCCGTCGTGATCAAAGATCTTCTTCATGGCAGCATCCAGGTCTTCTTTTTTCTCAACCTTGATGCCAAGCGCTCCACATCCGTTCGCGTACTCTGCAAACTTGGGATTGTGAAGATCTGTTGCCCAGACATCGAACTCCCCGGCTCGTTGCTCCTTTGATATTTTTCCAAGCTCAGAATTGTTTAGAAGAATGAGCTTGATTGGCATGTTGTATTTCACCGCAGTCGTGATCTCTGCCAGGTATTGACAGAACCCTCCATCGCCAGCCACAGCCATCACAGGTCTGGAGTCACCAACAGCAGCCCACGCTCCCATTGCAGCAGGAAAACCAAACCCGATCGAACCTAAGTACCCTGACATCAGGAAGGTATGTTTTTTACTCTCGAAATAACGCCCAAGGGAATAGGCATTGTTTCCTACATCCACGCAGACCACTGCGTCGTCAGGTGAATGTCGATTCAACGCATCAAAGACAGCAATTGAACTCACTCCTTTGCCAAGATCATCTTGCAAGCGATTCTCCTTTTCTGCCTTCCATAGTTTCCATCGCTCGGCTACTTCAGATCGTTGATCTACAGTATCCAATTTACCACCAAGCTCATTCGACAGCATTTCAACGGTCACAGAAATCTCACCCCAGACAGGCGCGTCGATTGTATGAAATTTGCTTAATGCTAATGGATCAAAATCCACCTGGATTGTTGGCTTATGGTCAGTGATTCCAGTGTGATTCGAGAACGAAGCACCGAATACACACAGCAAATCGCATTCATTCATGAACCACGATGCAATCGGGGTTCCACTTCTTCCCAACACTCCACATCCTAGCGGATGGCTATCTGAAATCTGACCTTTCCCTTTAAATGTGGTAAGAACTGGTGCATTGATGCTTTCAGCAAATGAAATGATCGCATCCATGTCAAATCTGGCACCGTGACCAACAATGATCACAGGTCTTTTTGCTCCCTTGAACAATTCAATGGCTTTGTCAAGACTCTCTTTTGGGGGAGCAATCTTGTTGCTGGTCATCCATCCTTCCGGAGTTTGCGCTTTCTCATTTTCTCCAGCTGGCAATTCCTGCACTTCATCCGGGAATGTTAAGTGCGACACATCACGTTTGAGAATGGCATGTTTGACAGCAGTACTCATCAGGTGAGCATGCTTGCTTCTGGCCTGCACCGAATGATTAAACTCCGCCACGGCACCAAAGGCTCTTACCAGATCTACTTCCTGGAAATTACCAGTACCAATCACCTGAGTCGCTACTTGCCCCGTCAAAGCGAGAATTGGCGCACGATCAACCTTCGCATCCCAAAGACCTGTGAACATATTCGTGGAGCCAGGCCCAGCAATGGCAAAGCATGCTGCTGGCTTGCCGGTCAATTTCCCATACGCCGACGCAGCGAATGCAGCCGCACCCTCGTGACGAATGCCATAAAAATCTAATTTCCCTTTTTTGGCCTGTCGGCGAAGCGCATCAGCAAAACCAAGGTTTGAATGACCAACCATTCCGAATACTTTATTCACGCCCCAATTCACCATTGTCTCAGCCATCACATCAGAGAAAGTGTCGACATGCTTTTCTTCCTCCTCGATCCCAACAAATACAGCCCCGTCTTCAACTTTGGCCAGGTAGGTTGGCACTCCTCCATCGTCATATCCCGGCGCAAGTCCTGTACATGGATGATAATCCCACCCATGCCATGGGCAGCGCAACAATCCGTTTTCGATGCTTCCTTCTCCCAGAGGTCCACCTTGATGTGGGCATTTGTTATCCAGGGCTGATATTTTACCTTCAAAATGTGTCAGACAAATGCCATGATGCTCCGCAGTGACAGTCATCACTCTCCCCGCAGGAAGCTCCTCTACATTGTCCAATACTTTATGCCATTTCATTTGAGTAGCCATACTTTCTTTTTTAAGATTTTGATAGTAGTTGTTTCACCACATTCCCAACAGATAATCCCTGTACCAGGATTGAAAACACAACCACCATGTAGGTAACAAATAGAATTAATTCCCTGTTTTGATCCGCCGGTAGTGTAAGTGCCAGGGCAATAGAAATCCCACCTCTTAATCCAGCCCAGGTCAGAACGAGAACCTCTTTGTTTGAACATAGATGATTTTTTCCTTGCAATTTATTTCCTACAGACGAGGCTATATATCTGGAAACCAGTACAATAATAATTGCCAGCACGCTTAAGAGCAGATAGCTCAGTTCGAAGTCCAAAACAAGGATTTCAATGCCAATCAGCACAAACAGAATCGCGTTGAGCACCTCATCGATGATCTTCCAAAAAGCGTTCATATTCAGCTTTAGCGCTCTTGGAATATCTTGTTTTGAAAGTCTATTTCCGATCATAATACCTGCCACCACAATGGCCAACGCTCCTGATACACCGATCAGCTGAGCCAGAGCATAGCCGGCCATCACAATCCCAAGCGTGACATGCACTTCGATGATCGGCTCGTCGCTGATTGCTTTCAAAAACCAAATTCCGATATATCCCAGGATGAGACCTAAGGCAATTCCACCACCTCCTTCTACCAGGAAATCTTTAGCAATACTTAGAGCACTTACCGATTCGCCACCATGATGTTCTGCACCTCCACCGGTTGCTATGGTTAGCAGTGTTAGAAACACAACGATGCCCACGCCATCATTAAACAGAGACTCGCCAATAATCTTGATCTCAAGTTTCTTACTAACATTGGCTTTTTGCAAGAGTCCCAATACTGCAACCGGATCGGTTGGTGAGATCAAAGCGCCGAAGACCAACGATTGAATGTAGGTTAATCCGACTCCCAGCCAGTTTGAAACATAGAAGAACATCGTTCCGACCAGGAAAGTTGAAATGATAATCCCAATTGTTGAAAAGACAATGACTGGCCCTTTTTCCTCAAGTAAGTTGTTGAGATTTACGTGGATCGCTCCAGCAAATAGCAAGAAGCCCAATAAGAAATCGAATAGTATTGATCGAAAATCAATCTCAACCACAACGCTACACACCTGATGAAACCAGTTGGCATTGATTAGCTGCAAACCTCCCAGAAGAACCGATACAATGATAGAAAGTATCATCACTCCAATCGTTGGAGGAAGCTTTAGAACTTTGTGATTGATAAAGCTCAGTAAAGCGGAGACGGCTACTATGAGGGAAAAAATTGCAAACATTGCTTAGCTGATCCCAGCGTAATTAATCCCTGTCAATTTGTGAATATCATGATCAAAAGTTGATAAGTCATCCTTGTTGAACTTAGCTATGTCGTCGTATCCGCAAGATCTTGCAACGACCTTCATCAGGTCGGCACTTGCACTGAAAAAGCTGTTCAACTGATTTGCAGAGTTTTGGATGATCAGCCGAGATCTCAGGTCTTCTTTCTGCGTTGCGATACCAACAGGACAATTGTTCGTATGACAAGCCCTCATCCCAAGGCAGCCTATGGCCTGAATGGCTGAATTAGAAACTGCGATTGCGTCAGCTCCCAACATCATTGCTTTCGCAAAATCTTCTGCAATTCGCAAACCTCCTGTGATTACCAGTGTCACATCATTTACTCCTTGATCGTCTAAGAATTTTCGTGCACGAGCCAATGCAGGAATTGTTGGCACATTGATGTTGTCTCTAAGAATTGTGGGAGCAGCTCCGGTTCCTCCTCCTCGACCATCAAGGATGATATAATCGACACCAGTCTCGAGAGCAAACGCCATGTCTTTTTCTAAATGGCTTGCTGCAATTTTAAAACCGATTGGAATTCCTCCTGAAACTTTCCTGACTTCATCAGCGAAATCTCTGAAATCTTTAACTCCATTAAAGTCCGGAAACGTGGCAGGGCTTATCGCCGACACTCCGGGATCAAGGCCACGTACTTCTGCAATTTCTCCCTGAACCTTGTTGCCTGGCAAATGACCGCCAGTTCCGGTTTTCGCTCCCTGCCCACCTTTGAAATGGAAAGCTTGTACTTTTTCAATCTTATCCCAGCTGAATCCAAATTGAGCTGATGCTAGCTCATAAAAATACCTGGAGTTGTTTGCTTGCTCATCAGGCAGCATTCCTCCTTCACCTGAGCAAATACCTGTTCCAGCCTGCTCTGCTCCCTTCGAGAGCGCAATTTTGGCTTCTCTTGACAGTGCACCAAAGCTCATATCAGAAACAAACAATGGAATATCCAACTCAAGAGGCTTCTTCGCCTTCGGGCCAATTACGACCTTGGTTGAAACATCTGCTTCATCCAACAATGGTTTCTTGTGAAGCTGTGCAGGCAGAAACTGAATGTTTTCCCATTTTGGAAGCGTATTACGATCCACTCCCATTGCTTCGGTAAAACCATGATGACCCAGTTTGCTTAGTCCATCTTTTGCCAGAGTGGAGATTTGCCGTGTATAAGGTTCAGTATCTTCAGGGTGTGTGTCTGCATACAACCCCTGGTAGGAATCTCGATCAAAAGGCTGTGGTTGATTTATTTGAAAATCAAGAATTTCCTGACGATCTACACAAACAAACCCGTCTGAGATGACCTCCGTGAACTTCTCAAGTTTTTCACTATTGTTATAAGCACTTACTCCTGTGTCAAAGCGATAATCCCAATTGTGTAACCCACACACAATATCATTTCCGATAATCGTAGCGTCCGACATCAAGGCACCTCGGTGCTGACAACGGCCATAAAGGACGGAGACATTTTTTCCATATTTGATCAGGACAAGATCGGTTTGCTCGGCTAGTGCATAGGTGGGGATTTTCTCTTGCAGCTCATCGAACTTGGCTAACTGAATTAAATCTTTAGGCATGAAGTAAGTAGGTTAATGGAAGTTATCAGAAGCACCTAAGTACTTTCGGAATTTCTTCACGATGATTATTGATTCCAAATGTACAACTTGAAACAAATTAACGAATGTAGCCCAGATTACATTCAGGCTAAAGGACGTGAGGGATGGAAAGAATCAGTATCCGCTACAGTTTGGCAATGCTTGGCTCACTAAACAATATAAAAACAGGAATGTGACACTCCATTTGTCGAAAGAATCGCCAGTAGCAGCGAAAAATAAATCAAAAAGTCCCTGACAATAACACAAAATCATCTTTGGAATGATAGATTTGAGGGCCAGTTATAATTCGCTGTTGTGAACAAACTCCAAAAAGTATTACTTGTAGACGATGATGATATTGTCAACTCTATCAACAAGGTAATCATCAAGCATGCAAAATTTGCAGACGAGATCATCGCGGAAACTATAGCCTCAAACGCTCTTGACTACATAAAGGGTCTAAAAAATGAAGGTACTCTTCCAGAACTAATTTTTTTGGATATCAACATGCCGGAAATGGACGGCTGGGACTTTGTGGATGAATATATGAAATTGGGCTTAGAAGAAAATGGCCCAAGAATCATCATGCTTACTTCTTCGATCAATCCCAGAGACGAGAACAGGGCTTCTCTCATAGATGAAATCACCGACTTCATGTCAAAACCACTTTCTCCAGAAATTCTTGACAAAATCTACTCAGAGCATTTTTCGAGCGCTAATTGAGCTTTAGGTAGAACCGAGCCCCCTTCTTTGGCTCACTTTCCATCCTAATACTACCCTTATGATAACCCAGTATTGTGTTAATAATATACATCCCTAGCCCTGTCCCTTCTGTATGAGAATGTAGTCGAACAAATGGCTTCATGATTTCCTCACCCTGCTTTATGCTGTCAAAGCCTAACCCATTGTCCTGAATCAACAAAACAACGTGTCCATCACTTTTAATTGACTTGATTTTTATCACCAAATCCTTATCTGGATCACGGTATTTGATGGCATTCGAAAGCAAATTCTGCAGGATGCTCTTTAGGTGTGGTCTTGGGTAGAATATTGTTGGACAACCGCTAAAATCCTTCACGATTTTTGCATCTGCCTCTTTTATTTGAGTGACCAGATTGCCAACTGCGTCCTTAAAGATCGTATCAAAATCAAGCATTTCTTTCTGGGTACCCAGTTGCTCCCGAACCTTATTAAACTCCACCAATGCATTTACAGTGGTCTCAAGTTTTACGGCTGACCTTCTCGCGTTATTAAGCACGGTATCGTAGTGAGAACTGCTTATTTTATCTCGATCTAACATCCCAAGCAGGGACTTCATGTTTTTTATCGGAGCTTTTAGGTCGTGAGCAGTTCGATAAGAAAAGTTGATGAATTTATCAATGTCGCCTTGCGCCTTTTCAAGTTTTTCGGCCATTGAATTGAAGGAGTCTACAATATCTTCAGTAATACTGTTCGACCGCAGTTTCATTTTTTTCTCAAAATTTCCTGATCCCAAACGCTCAGCTCCTTCTCTGATATCTTCCAGTGGCCCCCAAATACGAAAACTGAACAAGTACACAGCGATCAATGAAAAAATGACAAAAATCAATGTCAACGTCACAACCAATTCCATGGAGACCACTTCCTTTCGCTCCACTTCTTTCATCAGGTTTTCTGTAAAGATTTCATGTCGCATCAACACTCCCTCTACCTGGGTATTGAATTGATCTTCATCAACTTCAACTTTGTCGGTTAGAATTAATGCCTCCTCAGTCCTGCCTTGCTCAAGCAAGTCAAGCACTTCAATTGCACCATTCTCATAACTGGTGTGATCAGCCTCTAGTTTTCGAATGTAAAGGAGAAGAATTCTCAAGCTCCCTTTCTGAGATTCTTGTTGTGTAAATTCAGATGCCCTTGAAACTTGTTCTTCCGCCTCCAGTAAATCGCGATCAACAAGCTCCGCCAGGTAGCGAAAAGCACTATCCGCAATTACAAAGTTTTGCGTATTAATACCGGACAGATGCGATTCACTGGCATACCTAACTGCTCGCTCAAAATTTATAGACTGCTCAAGCTGGTTCGTTTCAATTCTAGTGAGAACCTCAATCAGCGGAAGATCAATCTCCGCTACATCTTCTACATCCTTGTGGGTGTTTACAATTCTCAATAGAGCAACAGCCCCAAGCACTAGAATCAGGGAGATAATTAGGGCGCTTCGTCTAAGGATGGTATCTCTTACTCTATTCTTCATTGGCGGCTAAAAGCTGCAAATTAATCCAATTCAATTTTTGCAGACATTACGCGGATCGTCTCATCCAGATTCATTGTCTCTATCTTCAGTTGAGAGAGCAAATTTTCGTAGTTATCTCTATCTTCCCAGTTTGCTTTCACCAAATCCACAAGAGCTAAAATTGTAGTGATCGGATGCCTGATGTTGTGAGAGGCATAAAAAGCATGATCGGTTAGTTTTTTTCTCATCTCCTCTTTTTCCGTATCAACAAATTCAGATAAATCCCCATCAGACATTTTCTCAGGATGGTATCGTGCAAGCCATTGCTTAGAATTGTAAGATTGGATAATATAGGACAAAGCAATGTGGAGATGGATTTCCTCACTGTTTTCCCAGTCTCTTACCTTTCCCGAATTCTCAACCATGAGAAAGCCAAAAAGCACGCCATTGTACCAAACTTGCCGCCCCATTGTGGACACGATGTTGTTGGGCACATAGTAATCTTCCATCAATTCAGCCAACCTAACATCCTTTGAGACTTTGTTGGATTTGATAGCATGATTCGTAATCAGGAAATTGTAATACTTGGGGTATTCCTTTTGCCAGATCGCATTTTCCTTACTGAAATCGTCCTGATTAAAGTCATACAGAAACATGTTTTCAAATGCTTCCTTATAGGGTTTGTACAGCCAGAAGGAGGTTCTACTGACTCGTAGTTCCTTCGCCAACACTACAAGAACTTCCTTAACAAAGTCCTCAAATCTACCCTTGATTAGAGCATCTGACTCTGTGAGTTCAAGAAACGTCTTGTATGCGATTGTAGCGTTTTGCATAGTAATTTGGAAGGTTCAAATTAGCAACTCTGCTACTAAATACGTGTTTACTTGGCAAAAATCTGAGAATCGTCTTTGAATGCCTTGAATTCAAGAGGATTGCCGGACGGATCCCTAAAAAACATGGTTGCCTGCTCCCCAATCTCACCCTCGAATCGGGTATACGGCTCAATAACAAAGTCAGTATTGTGTGACCTTAATCGATCAGCCAGATTTTCCCAATCTTCCCAATTCAACACGACACCAAAGTGGGGTACTGGAACATGCTTTCCATCAACAGGATTGGAGACTTCTTCTGAGCTACCTTCAAGTAGGTGAATTACGAACTGATGTCCATAAAAGTTGAAGTCCACCCAATGATCCGATGATCTGCCCTCCTCAAAACCCATAATGTCTCTATAGAAGGATCTGGTCTCATCCAGGTCCTTAACGGGGATGGCTAAATGAAATGGTCTAAGATTTGACATATTTATAAAAGTTGTTTCTAACCTAAAAACGGATATTTATAATCCTTTGGTGGAACAAATGTCTCCTTGATGGTTCTTGCGCTGACCCAGCGAAGTAGGTTCATCATAGCCCCTGCTTTATCGTTTGTCCCAGAGCCCCTGGCACCACCAAACGGTTGCTGACCAACAACAGCACCTGTTGGTTTGTCATTAATGTAAAAGTTACCTGCCGCATTTCTTAGAGCTCTTGTCGCTAAGTCAACGGCATATCGATCTCGCGAGAAGATTGCTCCAGTAAGTGCATATGGAGAAGTTTCATCCACGATTTTAAGCGTCTCTTCAAATTTCTCTGGATCGTATACATGAATGGTTAAGACTGGTCCGAAAATCTCCTCACACATCGTTCGGTACTTTGCATCCTTGGCTTGGAAAACAGTTGGCTCAACAAACCAACCTTTAGATCCATCATAGTTACCGCCAGCTATCAACTCTACGTCGCTGTCTTGCTTAGCCTGATCGATGTATCCAGTAATTTTCGTGAAGGCAACCTCGTCAATTACCGCATTAACAAAATTTCCAAAATCTTCTGGAGATCCCATTTTGATCTCCTTCAAATCTGCCACCATGTATTTCTTCACATCCTCCCAAATATTGGAAGGAATATATGCTCTTGAGGCCGCGCTGCATTTCTGCCCCTGAAATTCAAAAGCTCCTCTCACCAGTCCAGTCGCCACTTCTTTTGCATCAGCAGACTTATGAGCCACAACAAAATCCTTTCCCCCGGTTTCACCAACAATTCGCGGGTACGTTTTGTACGTATCAATATTCCCTCCGATTGTTTTCCACAAGTGTTTGAAAACTCCTGTACTGCCTGTGAAGTGTAAGCCAGCAAAATCTGCATGATTAAACACTACATCGCCAGCTACAGGTCCGTCAACATAAATCAGATTGATAACTCCGTCTGGTAAGCCTGCCTCTTGGAACACTTCCATAATAACTTGCGCCGAATACACCTGTGTATAGCTTGGCTTCCAAACAATGGTATTCCCCATCATTGCTGGGGCAGCTGGTAGATTGCCTGCTATAGCTGTGAAGTTGAATGGGGTGATGGCAAACAAAAATCCCTCAAGTGGTCGGTATTCCATTCTGTTCCACAATCCATCAACAGATTCCGGTTGCTGCATGTAAACCTCCTGCATGAAGGACACATTAAATCTTAGAAAATCAATGAACTCACATGCTGCGTCAATCTCAGCTTGGAAAACGTTCTTTCCTTGACCCAGCATGGTAGCGGCGTTGATTTTTGAGCGATAAGGCCCGGCAAGCAAATCAGCTGCTTTGAGAAAAATAGTTGCTCTATTTTCCCAACTCATATTTTCCCAAGCTTCTTTTGCTCCAAGTGCAGAATCAATTGCCTTTTTTACGTGGGATGCATCGCCTTCCGAAAAGTAGCCCAGTACGTGCTGATGATCATGCGGGCATGTCATCGCTATCTTGGTGTTGGTAAATACTTTCTCTGATCCAATAAACATTGGCGCATCCACCTGCGCTTTGTACATTTCCTTATACTTGGCTAAAAGTTCTTCGCGCTCATTGGTCCCTGGAGCATAGCTTAGTATTGGTTCATTTATTGGATCTGGAACGAAATAATTCCCCTTAGGCATATCGATATTCTTTGATTAAAAATGTGTCGGCAAAACTAATAAACACGGATGAAGGAACGTGTGTTCCCCTACCATGAGATTTGTGTTTTTCAGAAAATCCGGATCAACTCGTCCAAGGATTGAATGGAGTAATCAGCCATGGATCTCTTTTTTCCAGAAGGATCGTACAAGATTGTCTTTATGCCAAAGTCTCGTGCACCATGAATGTCAGTTTTTGGGTTGTCTCCTATCATGACGCTCTCTATCTTTTGAGCATTGGCCCTTTGCAGTGCATCCTCAAAAATCCCTGGTTCCGGCTTTCGAGCTTCCGAGGTTTCCGAAGTAACGATAACATCAAAATATGACTGAATTCCTGATGACTTCAATTTAACAGGTTGTACATCATTAAATCCGTTGGTGATTATGTGGAGCTTATATTTTTTAATCAAATAGTCCAGTGTGATTTTCGTGTGCTCAATTAAGTGTGGTTTTTTCGAGCAATTCGCCATAAAGTAGAGAGAAGATTCTTCAGCATGCGACTCATCAATTCCAGTTTTCTTAAAAACCTCAACGAATCTGTAATTCTTGATGTATTCGCGGTCGACCAGCTTGTTATTGTATTTGTACCAGAGCTTATCGTTTACCTCGTAGTAGGTGTTGACAAATTTCTTCCAAGTAACACTTGGGTTAACATCTAAGCCATCATAAATCTCTAATAAGGTCTCTTGTGCGTTTCGATCATAATCCCACAGGGTGTGGTCCAGATCAAAAAATATATGTTTGATTTTCTTCAACGATGATAATTCCGGGCTTCAATCTTATTTTTAGCCAATGCTCGATTTGCACTCATTGTCTCATAGACCTCCATGTCTTTTTGTAGCTGGGGGTCTCGTTCTAGAAAGTTGAAAATCTGACTCACCATGTCGTAACCCTCTTCCTTGATGCTGTAAAAAACCCACTGATCATATTTTCTTGCAGTGACCATTCCAGCATTTTTCAAATAAGTGATATGTCTTGAGGTTTTCGTTTGGGTAAAATCAAGAATAGATTCCAGGTCTGTGATGCACAGTTCATCATTTTTATACAGAAGGTGAATGATTCGAGTGCGAGAGTCATCTGCAAACGACTTAAAAATCTGGGTGCCATATGCAAGGTTAAAATTCTTGAGCCTCATTATTTTCTCCTTACTTTTACCGAAGTTAAACTTTTCACGTTAAAGTTTATCTAAGAAAATCTAAAGACTAGTAACACGTGCGAATTGTATTTACGTTCCTTCTGATTTTTTCAATAGCTGGTTTTTGCCTTGCGCAAGACCAGGAAAGAGAAATTATTCAATTTACTGGTGTAGTCTTTAATCAAGACAGCACAAGCATAGTTCCAGGTGTTCATATCTATATCCCGAAATCTGGTCGAGGCACAACCACAAATCCATATGGTTTTTTTTCGCTCCCAGTTATGGAGGGTGACAGTGTGGTCTTGAGCGCAGTGGGATATAAAAGATCCTTCTATATCATTCCCAAACACACTAGTGAGTCAAGTAGCATGCAGCTGATCGTGACCCTACAAGAGGATATCCAGTTTCTTGAAGAAGTGGAAATCAGGCCATATCCAACAGAGGCGATGTTTAAAGAAGCACTCATTACAATGGAGCTGCCCTATGAAAAAGAGTACGCCAACATTTATCAGTGGATGAACAGCGAAATAATGAGACGGGGCTACTATGACCTACCCAACTCAGCCAATGCCAACCATCAATATTTTGTTCAGCAGCAATTTCAGGGGTATATCAATCGATATTCTCCACCCCAAAATCAGCTGCTAAACCCATTTGCCTGGGCTAATTTCATAAACTCCCTAAAGCGGAAAAAGAAGTAGTTAGCTCTGAGCTTGTAGCTGAGCTGCGACCTCTTGTACTTTATTCCAGACTCTGAACGTGTTTTTGTAGCAAATCTTCGCGATATCTTCCTCCGTATATCCGCGCTTCAACAGCTCGTACAACAAATTCGGATAAGTAGATACGTCTTTTAGGCCTTTTGGAAGGCTATCACCAACACCATCGTAGTCCGAGCCAAATCCAACATAGTCGATACCAGCAATTTTGACCACATGATCAATATGATCTGCCACTGTTTTGATGTCCTCATAAATATCAACATCAATAGCGTACTGCTTAGCATAGGCAATGTAAACGGAATCGTCACTCGTTAGATTATTCTCAGCCCTGTAGTTCGTAAGGTCTTCAGTCATTTTGCTTCTCTTATCTCTATTCTCTTTTGAAAGAAAGCTTGAACCAAAATTGATGTGGATTACTCCTCCGTTTTCAGCTAGTGCTTTGATAAGATTATCTGGCATGTTTCGATGAAAGTCCGGCGTGAAATTTCGAGCGGATGAGTGTGACGCAATTGCTGGGGCTTTTGTCAATGCCAACGCATCATATGCTGCACTATCCGTCACGTGAGAAATATCAACCATGATACCCCATTTGTTCATCTCTTTTACCACCTCTTCTCCAAACGGACTTAGCCCATTCCAAGTGTATGTAGTATCGTATGATGAATCACATATCTGGTTGTCCTTACCATGGGTAAGGGTGATGTAGCGAATTCCTCGCTCATAGAAATATTTTACATTGTTGATATCGTCTTCTATTGGCGCTCCATTTTCCATTCCCATCGGTAGAGATACTAAACCGTTCTTGAAGTTTTGCTCTATATCCTGAGGCGAATTCGCCATTGCAAACAAGTCAGGGAAAGTGACGGGTAATCGTGAAACCATATCAATAAGAGAGTCGGCAAATTCTTTTGCTCCTCCTGTTTCCTGGTATGCTGAAGGAATATAAATAGACATGAAAGGAGCATCTAATCCACCAGTTTTAGCCTTTGGATAGTCAAAGTTGCCCGTAGTTTCAACTGAAACATCCTCTACTTCCTTCGAAAGCATGAAGCCTTTAATGTTCATTCTATAGGGCAAATCCACGTGTCCATCTACCAGTATGAATTTATGGGCAAGCTCATCGGCATACGCCTTTACTTCATCGTCGGTCATTTCGGCAACACTTTTCTTTTTCTCCTCTGGAGAACAAGCGGCTAAAAAGCCAGTCAGCACAAGAAGTGCAAATAATTTTTCAAGAAAGCTCTTTGTATTCATAGTTATTAGGTTTTTGGAATCGACAAATGTACCAATTCACCATTAAAAGCTAAACCATTGGTTGAATTACATTTTTTTGATATTTTACAGGAGTTTAGACAGAACAATGAAGGGATTTGATTTAATTTGTGATGTTGTGTTTTAAAGAAAATATGACATCCTTTGTACTAGGAGTTTAACTCGCTTAATAAACCGAAAGATATGACTGACCCTATTTCACCTGAATTATTGGCAAATTGGAATACCTACGGAGGTTACCTCGCTATGGCCGTTGCGGGAATTGGTATTGTGATCCTTATAGGCCACTACTTCAAACTGATGGCCACTTCAGATTTCAAGACAAGATATGACTACATCAACATGCATGAGATTAACATGCTTTGGAATGGTATCTTACTACTCCTAATTGGTGGAACGCTTTACTTCAACACAATTATTGACCCATCGAACTGGCTTTGGTTCTTCGTGACGCTCTTCATGAGCTCAATGTTTGCAGTCATTCTCGGTGTAATTGTTCAAAATATTCTAAAATTCTACTATCCGTTCTTCATCGAGAAAAGATTGAAGAAACTGAGATATGCACCACGAGTTTCTCCTGATGGTAGAAAAATGAAATTATTGAGTGAGGAGGAAGAAGATGTGTATTTGGATGAAGGTATGCAAGCGGAGGAAGATGCATTTTCTGTGGATTATGATGTGTGGATAGACGAAGAGTCTGGTTTCACAAAAATTGAAAAATATAATGGTCGTTTGCATGCGTTGCAATGCTCTAATTGCAACTACCAGACACTAAAAGTCGATAGAGAAGAAGTCATTCAGGAAGCGTCGGACATGGAAGACGGAGAATTGATGAAGTATTTCGCTTGTGGCTACTGCGGTCATAAAGAAAGAAAATCCTTTAAAATCACCAGGAAAAAAGCTGAGAGTCCAGCCTAACCTAAAGAAAGCAACCTATAAAGAGACCATCTTGCGTAAGCGAGATGGTTTTTTTTGTGTAGTGTGGATATACTCTAGAGCTTAATGCAGATATTCTGTGGTTCGGAAAAGAATTGAAGAGCTTCGTTACCACCTTCTCTGCCAATGCCAGAATCTTTCACCCCTCCAAATGGTGTTCTCAGATCTCTAAGCAGCCAGCAGTTCACCCAAACGATTCCAGCATGCATTTGATGGGCAACTTTGTGTGCACGCTTCAGGTTCGTTGTCCATATTGTACATGAAAGGCCATATCTAGTTGAATTTGCAATACGGATAGCTTCCTCATCAGTCTCGAACTTATTGAGTGTCACCACAGGTCCGAAGATCTCTTCCTGATTGGTGCGGCATTCTTCTCCCAATCCTTCAATGATGGTTGGTTCAAGGTAGTAGCCATCTATGGGCAATCTGTTTCCTCCCAACAGAATTGTTCCCCCTTCCTCTTTACCCAAGTCAATGTAAGACTTCACCTTTTGCAGGTGGGCTTCTGAAACCAATGCCCCCAGATCAGATTCTGGATCAAAAGGATCTCCCACAGTTAGTTTGGAAGCCTCCTCAATAAAGCGTTTTTTAAACTCATCGTAAATGGAGGCTTCGACAAGTATTCTAGATCCACAGAGACAAATTTCTCCCTGATTGGTGAAGGAGCTCTTCACACTCATTTTTACAGCCTCTTCTAAGTCACAATCTGCAAAAACAAGGTTGGGGTTCTTCCCACCTAGCTCCAACGAGACTTTCTTGAACTGCTGAGATGCTGTCGCTCCCACCATCTTTCCGGTGGTTGTACCACCAGTGAAAGAAATGGCTTTGGTTGCTGTTGTCTCTACAATTGCCTGGCCAATCCCAGCTCCCTCGCCATGAAGGATGTTAAGGACACCGGAGGGTATTCCTGCTTCATTTGCTAGCCCGCCCAGCATAGATGCTGTCATTGGTGTCATTTCGGAGGGTTTAGCAATCACGCAATTCCCCATAGCCAGAGCTGGTGCTATTTTCCAGGAAAACAAATACAACGGCAAATTCCAAGGTGATATGCAGCCAACAATTCCGATAGGAGCTCGCCTGGTATAGTTGACCATAAACCCTTCAGATATGTGCGCCTCTGTAGAAAAATTAACAATTGACGACGCGTAAAATCTAAAATTCGTTGCAGCCCTTGGAATATCAACGGTTCTTGCCAACGATACTGGTTTCCCATTGTCCCTGCTTTCAGCCATTGCTAAGTTTTCCAGATTCTGTTCAATCAAATCCGCTAGCCTTAGAAGTATCCTACTTCGTTTGTCAATCGACATTTTCGACCAGCCTTCGAAAGCTGCCTGAGCTGCTTCTACTGCCAGGTCCAAATCTTCCTGAGTAGAATTTGGAATCTTCCCATACACTTTCCCTTTTCCCGGCTCATAATTATCAAGGTATTTTCCCTTAACTGGATCAAGGTATTTTCCTCCAATGAAATTTTGAATCTTCTCCATATCGTTAAATTGAGCCGGTTCTTCCACCATCTATCTGTAAGCTAGTCCCATTTATGTAGGCTCCACTTGGTGAGCATAAAAATGCAGCATAGTCGCCAATTTCCTCCGGTTCTCCAAAGCGTCCCGCCGGGATCGAACTAACCATATCGTCCTTGATTTCGGCTTCTGTTCTAGCTTGCGTCTTCGAACGACTAGAAATTAGAGAGGTAATCCTTCCCGTATTTATAAAACCAGGCAAAATATTATTTACCGTTATTCCAAACCGACCCAGCTCATTGGCCATTGTCTTGGCCCAGGAAGCCATCGCTCCTCTAACTGTATTGCTAACACCTAGTCCATTGATGGGAATTCTGACCGAGGTTGAAATGATATTCACCACTCGGCCGTATTTTGCTTTCTGCATACCAGGAAGAACGAGTTTTAAGAGTGTTTGGCTCACGTGAAGATGACGCCTCATTGCAGTTTCAAAATCTTCTATCTCCGCTTCGTAGATTTTCCCCGGAGTCGGACCACCTGTATTGTTCACCAATATCTGATAATCTCCACTTTGTAGAGATTCTGTAGCTGCATTTCCAACCTCTTCTAGATTATCAAAATCTGCAACGAGATAATCATGACCAGAACCTGGTAGTTCCTGCACCACTTGTTTTAGCACTTCTTCATTTCTGGCGAAGAGGGTCACTCTTGCATTTTGATTTGCAAGCTCCCTGGCAATTGACAATCCCATTCCCTGCGTACTTCCGCAGACCAGTGCTCTCTTTCCTTTGAGGTCTAAATCCATAAATTTTGGCTAACTTTTCTTCAAAAATACAGACTGAACGCATTTAATGCATAGAGACATCAATCTTGAATTGATTCGATTCTCGAAACGCTACAGACACTTGGAAATAATTTTTTGATATGGCCATTAAAAGACCCTTTAACCTACATGCCTGGATTGAAGAAAACAGAGACCTCCTAAAGCCCCCGGTTGGGAATAAGAATCTCTATACTGAGGCAGGCGACTACATCGTGATGATCGTTGGTGGTCCCAATGCACGCAAAGACTATCACTACAATGAAACGGAGGAGTTATTCTATCAGCTTGAAGGAGACATAGAAGTTACCATTCAAGAAGATGGTAAGGCAGTCAAAGTGCCAATCAAGCAAGGAGAAATGTACCTTCATCCTGCAAAGGTCCCTCACTCCCCTGCCAGACCTGCGAATAGCGTTGGCCTTGTTATTGAAAGAAAAAGGGAAGCGGACCATCAAGATGGTTTAATGTGGTTTTGCGACAACTGTAATGAAAAACTCCACGACACCTACTTTCATCTTTCCAACATTGAAAAGGATTTTCTGCCCCGATTTAAGGAATTTTACAATTCGGAAGAAAAAAGAACATGCAAAAAATGCGGGGAAGTGATGAAAACCGACCCGAGATTTACAGATTAAATCAACCTACTGAATTGAAAAACAAAGCCCAAGAACTTGACCAATCAGACGAATTGGCTCAGTTCAGAAATCAATTTCATTTTCCGCAAGCAGATGGAAAGAATTGCATCTACCTATGTGGAAACTCCCTTGGTCTGCAGCCGAAGAGCACCGAAAAGTTTATCAACGAGGAAATCAAGAACTGGAAGGAGCGCGGGGTAAAAGGTCATTTCACTGGTGATAAGCCTTGGGTCAGTTACCATGTTAATTCTAAGAAGCCACTCGCCGCCCTGATCGGAAGTACCGTGGATGAAGTGGTAGCTATGAATAACCTTACCACCAACCTTCATCTAGCTTTATCCACCTTCTATCGCCCCAAGGGTAGAAGGACCAAAATTCTGATGGAACGGGGAGCCTTTCCATCAGACTTTTATGCGCTACATTCAGCTATTACTCTTAGTGGCAATGATCCCGCCGAATGTCTTATTGAATTAGAACCAAAAGACGGATCTGACTATCTACCTACGCAGGAAGTCCTAGAAAAGATAAACGAACTGGGAGAGGAATTGGCTTTGGTCATGTTCCCAGGTGTGCAGTATTACACTGGTCAATTCTTTGACATAAAGAACATAACCTCCGCAGCACATGCTATAGGGGCATACGCGGGATTTGACCTTGCGCACACAATTGGGAACATTCCTCTGAACTTGCATGACGATCAGGTAGATTTTGCTGTCTGGTGTACCTACAAGTACTTAAACTCCGGGCCAGGCGGTACAGGAGGATTGTTCATTCATTCTGAAAATGCAAAGAAAACGGACTTGCCTCGGCAATCTGGATGGTGGGGACACAATGCAGAAGGCAGATTTAAGATGGACAATCAGATCAATCCGATCGCAACTGTAGACGGTTGGCAATTGAGCAACATCAATATCTTATCCCATGCAGCGCACCTTGCATCTCTGGAAATCTTTAACCAAGCGGGGATTGAAAGACTGAGAGAAAAAAGCATTAAGCTCACAGGCTTCCTCGAAGAGTTAATTACAAATTCAACAGTTCTTAGCGAGCATGTGAAAATGATCACTCCATCAAATCAAGAGGAGCGTGGAGCACAATTATCCTTGTTTCTGACAAAGCTTGGGAAACCGGTTTTTGAACGGATTGTTGAAAAGGGAGTTATTTTAGATTGGCGCGAACCAAATGTAATTCGGGTAGCACCTGTACCTCTATACAATTCTTTCATGGATGTGTATGAATTTGTGGAGATTTTGAAGGGGGCTATTCAAGAAGAAACCGCTAGCTAAGTTCAATCACGAGATTGAGCCAAGAACCAATCATAAAAATCTTGCTTTCTGAAAATTGTTGGCCAGATACCATGACCCTCTCCTTCCAGTGAAATTAATTCGGCACTTTCAGACCCACATTCCTTTAGCTTTTTGACCATGTTTTGACTTCGGTCATAGCCATAGTCTGCGGTTCCATGATAGACACGTATAGGCAAGTCTTTCACGCTGCATAAGTCATTGGTGCTGCCTCCAGCAGGTGCAAGAGGAGAAGCCGCAGCAAGTAAATGACTGATCTTCTTCAAATTGGCCCATGTTCCCGCGCCACCCATGCTATAACCGAACAGGTACACTCTCTTAGGATCAATTGATACTTTTTCACCAGCTTGCTTCAAGACGCCCGCTAAGTCAACACTAGACCAAGAGCAGCCACTTGTACATGAGGGGGCAATCACAATGAAAGGAAAATCAAGACCAGCTTTCGCTGCATATTTTGTTGGATGATGCCTCGTATTGGATCGATCTCCGCCATGCAAAAAAATTATCGTCGGGTGGTTTACATTTTGGTCGTAACCTTCCGGCCTGCTCAATATGTACGGTAAGTTTTTGAACTTTTCATTTGTCGAGTTTTTAATCTCTTGGGCCATACCACCAACAAGGGCTAGCATAAACAGGGTTCCTAAAATGTTTTTCATGATATTAAAATGTTTCTGGTAAATTTTTTTTAAAATTCCGGCTTCCCCTAACCTTCACATTATTCTGCAACGTCAGGAAAAAGTCACCGTTGAAATACGGCTCTAGCAACTGGACCTTTTGCATGTTTACTAAATGAGACTTATGTATTCGTATAAATGTTTGGTACTTGGATTCGATCGACTTTAAAGTGCTCTTGACGATATGCGTACGATCAGAAAGGTGAATCTTGACGTAAGAGTCCAAGCCTTCGATCCAGTAAATACTCTGAATATCAAGAAAGTGAATCTTGCCATTTGACTTCACAATTACACGCGATTCAGTCTCTTCGTCGCCCTGAATTAGCTCGTTTTCCTTGTGATCATTCTGATATGATTCCAGAAGGACTTTCAGCTTCACTTCAAGCGAGGACTTTTGGGCCGTTTTGAAGGTTTCGAACGCAAAGTTTAAGGACTTCTGAAAGCGAGCCTTGCTGAATGGTTTTAAGAGATAATCTAGTGCTTGGACCTCAAAGGCTTTCAATGCATACTGATCGTATGCTGTGGAGAAAATGACGATCGGCCAATCTTGTTCAGATATGCTACCCAACACGTCGAATCCATTAATCCCAGGCATCTGAATATCCAGAAAGATTAAATCAGGCTTCATTGATCCAATCTTTTCGATAGCTTCTCTCCCATCTTTTGCTTCTCCTACCAATTCTACACGTGGATCACCTGCTAAAAGGATTTTCAGCCCCTCTCGTGCTTTCTTTTCATCATCAATGATTAGTGTTCTCATCAATAGTTAGTTTTGGCTGTTTTCAAAAGCGGTAGCGTTAGAGAGGCCTGCACTCCATTCTCAACCTCCGTCAGCACTAGTGAGGCTTCATCCTTAAATAGTGTGTCTAGACGGCTCCTAACATTTGACAACCCAATGCCAGGGCCAGACCCATTGGCAGCCAGACTGCCTGTGTTAAAGGTTTTTATTACCAAGCTGTCGTCCTTTGTAGAAGTACAAACTTTGATTTTTGATAATCCAAGATTCTTGCTTACTCCATGAATGATTCCATTCTCAATTAATGGTTGAAGGATAAAAACCGGAACAAACAGACGTTCTTCCTCCTTGCCTACCTCAAATTCTACCTCAAGTCGATCTTCAAATCGCGTCATTTCAATATCCAGGTATTTTTTAGCAAATGCAATCTCCTGATCCAAGGGAATCAGTTGGCTATCAAATGTATTTAGCGAGGTACGAAGTAAATCACTCAATTTCAAAAGCATCTCTAACGCCTCCTCATTCTTGTCAGAGCGCATTAGCGTAGCAATTGCATTGTGTGCGTTAAATAGGAAATGGGGTCGAATCTGCATCTTCAACGCTTGCAAATTGGCCTGTGTCAGAGCAGATTCAAGTTTGGAGGTCTCCAACGACTGATCTTGGTACTTACGGCTAATTTCAATCACGTAGAAGACGATCAGCATTACCCATGCAATAATGGTCGCTTCTGCCAGGTAAAACGTCCCTCCAATGAATTGGAAAAAACTGGATGTTGCTGGGATCTTTCCAAAGAAGACGCCAGAACCAAGATAAAACGATTGAGTTAGTACCACTTTGAAAATTCCAGTAGCAAGTCCAAAGGCCACAAGGAAAACGACTCTTTTCCAAATAGGAAATTTGCCAGTCCAGACGAAGATTTTGTAAACCGGAATGGTAATGGCAACCCAGATTATATAGCCCGGGAGATAATACCAAAGAAAGAATGTATCTCCAATATACTGCTTTGGCTTTTTTATTACGTCCACAACCAGAAAAAGCAGCCAGGGAACAATCACCTGTAAGCTGCTTTTTATTCTTGGCTTGATCATATCCATTAAACTCTAAAGTTTATTTTTAGATACGAAACATGAAAAAAATCTAACAACAAAAAATTAGACAAGCCAAGCATTATCCTTCCAACAAACCTTTCAACTTTTCCTCCCCTCGCGATCTCCAGAACTTAATAAAGTCTTTGTTCCAGTAAGTAGTCAGCCCTCTATTTTCACTTTTCTCAAATGTTTGTTCGGCATAATCAAGAAGACCAATTCCAGCTACAATATCCTGATAGTCCTCCTCCTGAAGAAGCGTGATCCCTTTCATAACGTACATCAAAGGATTCCTGGAATTATATTTCATCGCTTCTTGGTATTTCCTTTTCTCTTGCTCTACAAATGGACCTTCCTCCTCTTCCGGGACACTAAATTTCAAAAACCCGTAGATGAAGCCTTCCAACATCAAAAAATCGGATTGCTCTCGTTCAGTCATTTCGCCCTTTATCGTCTTGGACTTTTCAAGATAGGTTTTAGAGTCCAGAAGCACTTCGTTGGGGTCCAGGTCCTTCGGGAAGTCCGGCCTTGCTTTCAAGCGAAATACTTGTGTTGACAGGTAAGCTGTCCAATAAGATGGCAACCACTCATTTGGGTACTTTTCAGTTAAATCCTTAAAGGCACTTAGTGCAACCGCTTCCGAAGCAGCAGACGACGCTGTGTCATGAATATAAAGTGCCTGCTTAATGTCATTTGCAAATTTTTTCGACTGACTAAAGCCAGCAAAACACAGGAATACTAAGCCCGTCAGTAGTATATTTCTTTTCATAAGTTGATTTGTTTACCGTTCGCCTATTTTACGAGGGCAAATAGATCAGTGCCTTGAGAAGTTGGTAAGATGAGCTATTTCGTTGGCGTGCTGAGCACTCAGGGACGTGATCGGAACCATCCTTCAAACTGTGCACGAAGTGGTGCTTGTAGAATCGCTACTTCATAAGGATTTACTCAATCAATAGCTTAGTGAAAGCCTGGCCGAAAGGGTATCGATTGTTCGCTGCTCCTCGTGTGCGATTCCATCTGCAGCATTGGCAAACAAGTACATTGCTTCCTGAACAAACTCCTTTTCGCTTTCATGTTCTCCCAAATAGTTTTTGAGCGTGTTTAGGAATTTCTTTTCCCACTTATCGATATTTTCAAGAAGGTATCTGAACTCAGTTCTGAAGAGTTGCTCGATTTTCTCGGCACTTGCATTTGGCATTTGATCCAGGTACAACAACGCCAGACCTTTCGAGATGCTCAGTACTCCGTCCCACTCCTCTTTATCTAATTTCCCATCACTCATGCAGACTAAGAGTGCAGGATAAATTTTTAAAATATAGGTAAACTGATCTATACCAAGTTCCGATTTTCGTGTTTTTAGATATTCTTCGAGGAGTGTTTCGTGTTGTGGCTTCATTAAAAATGTCAATTCAATGTTCAAATATCATGGCAACTAAAAAAGATATGCAAGTATATGTATATACACAGTCAAATTAAATAGTAACCTCAAATTGTGCTATTCTTATATTTTTTTTAATTAATCTAATACAAATTAGATGCCACAATCCGTTGATCCGGGTTAATAATTGCTTTATAATTTGAAAAAACCTCAAGTATTTCGTCCACATAGCCAACAGGTTCCATGCCCCTGCAATAACCAAACTCGACTACCGGATCATTGAAATACTTCGTGTAGGACTTCTTCAAAAGAAACTCACGTACATCTGACCATTTAGCTGTGTTACCTCCATATTTCTGCGTCAATCTCACTGCGTCCAATACATGACCTCTACCAACATTGTAGGATGCCAATACAAATTTTATGAGCTCATCTTTGTCCTCAATATCATTCCTCCATAGATTTTGAAGCCATAATAAATGCATAGTTCCTGCATGTATGTTTCTGGCAGGATTTGTAAGATTTGTCACATTATAATCTTTTGCAGTACGTGGCAGGACTTGCATCAATCCAATTGCTCCTGCCCACGACTTGGCTTTTCGATCAAACTTTGACTCTTTAAATATTTGAGCAGCCAACAACCGCCAATCCCAGCCAAGCTCAAGTGCTGCATGCTTGATTAATGAATCGTATGGCGAAATATGGCCTCCGCTCATCGTGGAATACTTACTCCTGGACCTGGCAAGTGAGGCCTTTGAACTTTTGAAATACTTGTCGTAAATCACGTAATAGTCCGTTGTTTTCCTCATTTTTTCGATCCAACCATTCAGTGAGTTCAAGAGATCGGGAGCATTCTTTCGAATGCCCCATGAGATTTGTTGAGGAAAACTAATAGCCGTCTTGATATCTAAATTCCGGTAATAAGTAGAGTTCACTAACGCAATGTTGTTCTCAGCTACGGTGTAATCCATTTCTCCCTCTGCAACCGCTCTAATGAGCTGCTCGGTCTCCATTTGATTATCACCAGGAGTTATCAGAATGTCACCGCCAATTTCTTCAGATAAATTTGCCAATCGATCGTAGTAGGAGGAGTGCCACCGGACAGTCACTTCTTTTCCAATCAAATCAATTGGATTCCGGATCAACTGTGCTTCTATTTCATGATACTTCAATTCCCGCCATCCCTCAGGTTTTCTTTGAATCAAGACGAGGTGTTGCTGGTTATGATAGTGCGTAAAAGCTATTCTTTTTTTTCGCTCTTTAGTCACCGTAAGGTTATAAGCCATGATGTCCCCGACACCAGTGTTGAGTTTATTGAATGCCTCCTCCAGACTTGGGGTTATGTCAATTCTCAACTCTACTCCAAGCTCATCGCTATATCGTTTCAAGAGCTCGTACTCATAGCCCATGGTCTTACCACGGTAAATGAATAGACCCGTGGAACTATTGTCCATGAGTGCCGTGATATAGCCCCGAGCTCTTATTTTGTCTAAATCAAGGTCATGAATAAACTCCTTTCGTTCTGTAATCGCAAGATTGTTGCTGACAGAGGACTGCCGACAGGAACTAGCAAGAAGCAATAACCAAATAAGTACTCCGATATTTCGAATGCTGGTTGACATACCAATCTATAATCTACTAAAAAAACGTAAGACTATAGAACGAGATTATGGTTAGATAGGTGTGTGGGAGGAAATTTCGGCAAAAGATCTTACCGCTTCCTTAATCGCCTCCGCATCGTAGCCACACTCTTGATGAAGTTGTGGTTGTTCTCCATGCTCGACAATACGATCGGGAATACCAAGCCTCTTTATGCTGGCATGGTATTGATTGTCAGAAGCAAATTCTAAGATCGCGGAACCAAAACCGCCCATCAAGCATCCATCTTCTACGGTCACAATCTTACTGAAGTCTTTGAATATCCCATGAAGGAGTTCATCATCAAGTGGCTTTGCAAATCGCATATCAAAAACGGCTGAGTCAACACCTTCTTTCTTTAGATCGAGGGCTGCACTCTCAGCAAAATTTCCAACATGACCAATTGACACGATCGCAACCTCGGATCCTTCCATGATTTGACGTCCTTTACCAATTTGCAATGTCTCCATGCTGGTTTTCCATTCTGGCATAACTCCATTTCCTCGCGGGTATCGAATGGAAAACGGGCCGTTAAACTTGCTTGCCGTATACATAAGGCTTCGGAGTTCTGCCTCGTTCATTGGCGCTGATACTACCATGTTAGGAAGACATCGCATATATGCTATATCATAAACACCATGATGAGTAGGCCCATCCGCTCCTGCTAATCCGGCACGGTCCATGCAGAATACTACGGGTAAATTTTGAATGCATACATCGTGAATTACCTGATCATATGCACGTTGCATAAAGGTGCTATAGATATTGCAAAACGGAACCATTCCTTGCGTTGCCATTCCTGCAGAGAACGTCACCGCGTGCTGCTCAGCAATCCCAACATCGTACGCTCTATCGGGCATTTCATCCATCATGATCTTCATGGACGAACCTGAAGGCATAGCTGGAGTAATTCCTACAATTTTATCATTGTCTTTTGCGAGCTCAACCAACGTATGGCCGAACACATCCTGATACTTTGGAGGCTGCGATGTGTCGTATACTTTTTTGTTGATCGCTCCGGAAATCTTATCAAAGGTTCCTGGTGCATGCCATTTCGTTTGATCCTTCTCCGCCAGTCCGTATCCTTTCCCCTTCACAGTAAGGCAATGCAAAATTTTTGGTCCCGGAATCTTCTGTAGGTCCTTCATCACATCAACCAAATGATTTACATCATGGCCATCAATGGGTCCAAAGTATCTCAAATTCAGAGATTCAAATAAATTGCTTTGCTTTAGCAGCAGTGACTTAACGCTATTTTCAACCTTAGCAGCAATTTCTTGTGCATTAGGACCAAACTTGCTGATTTTACCCAGTAGTTTCCATATCTCATCCCGAAACCTATTGTAGGTATGACTGGTTGTGATATCCGTTAGATAATCTTTCAATGCGCCAACATTCGGATCAATGGACATGCAGTTATCATTCAGAACAATGAGAAGATTTGAATTGGAAACTCCTGCATGATTCATCCCTTCGAAAGCAAGTCCTCCTGTCATTGCGCCATCACCTATTACCGCAATGTGCTGCTTATCCTGATTTTTTTGTTTTGATGCCTCGGCCATACCCAAAGCAGCGGATATCGATGTAGATGAGTGACCAACACCAAAAGTATCGTACTCACTTTCGCTCCTTTTTGGAAACCCAGACAGTCCCTTATATTTTCGATTCGTATGGAAGGTGTCTCGTCTCCCCGTCAGTATCTTATGTCCGTACGCCTGATGGCCCACATCCCAAATCAATTGATCAACCGGAGTATTGAATACATAGTGCAATGCAACAGTTAATTCAGTTACTCCTAAGCTTGCCCCAAAATGGCCGCCGTAGACTGATACATTATCGATTATGAAATTTCTAAGCTCTTCACAAACTTGAGCGAGCTGGCGCTCATCCAATTTTTTGAGATCCCTAGGTGAATCAATCTCCGCAAGTAGTGGTCCAGGTATTATCTCCATCTATAAAATGTTCCTGATCAACAGATTTGGGGAACCAAATGTTTGATGTTTCTCGAAAATATCAATAGTCAGCAAAGCTGCAAAGCTAAATCATTACAATTAGTAAGCGACTTATTCTATTTCAAATTAACAATGATGCTACTTTTGGCCTGTGATCAATTCTCAAACGGACGAAAAATTTGAAATCAAGCTACCTTTATTTGAGGGGCCTTTCGACCTTCTCCTCTTCTTTATCGAACGAGATGAGTTAGACATCTATGATATTCCCATTGCTACCATCACCAATGATTTTCTAGATTATATCCACCATCTGGAGCAATTGAATGTGGAAGTTGCAAGTGAATTTATTCTTGTAGCAGCCACGCTGATGCGAATAAAGGCCAAAATGCTACTTCCGAGGCCTGTGTTAGACGAAGAAGGCAATGAAGTTGATCCAAGGGAGGAGCTGGTAAAACACCTGCTCGAGTATAAGAAATACAAATCTGTTATTTCCACGCTGACTAAGATGGAATCTGATCGGCTGGATCGAGAAAAACGTGGGAACCTCTCCAAAGAAATTCGAAAGCTCTCAGAGAGCATCAATGTTGAGGCTGAGATGCAAGATCTCGATCTGTACAAAATGATGAAGGTCTTTCAAAAGGTTCTTGCGCGGTATGAGTTTGAAAAGAATAAGCCAATACACAAGGTGGTGCAATATCCCTATACGGTGGAAAGACAAAAATCAGCGCTTATGGAGCGACTGGTTTATGGCAAAAGATTAGCGTTTACTGATCTGATCAAGGAAAAGCCCGAGAAGATTCTTGTGATCTTCAATTTCCTATCAATTCTGGAACTGCTTCAGCTAAAGCAAATTGTAATCCAAGTTGGTGAAGGATTCAACAACTTCTGGGTAGAAAGAAAAGATGAAAGTAAGAAATTAGCTCACGAGTAATGTGAGCTAATTCCAGATTATTAGAATCTTTCCGTTCTTGAAAAGAAGAAACTTGCTTCTATTTGAGCGTTTTCATCAGAATCAGAACCGTGAACTGCGTTCGCCTCGATTGACTTTGCAAATATTTTCCTTATTGTTCCTTCAGCAGCTTCAGCAGGATTGGTTGCTCCAATCAATGTTCTAAAATCTTCAACTGCATTTTCTTTAGTTAAAACCATCGCAATGATTGGCCCAGATGACATGTAAGAAACCAAGTCGCCATAGAAAGGTCTCTCCTTGTGCACTTCATAAAACTGACCAGCTCGCTCACTGCTAAGTTTTGTAAGCTTTGCCGCACTTATTTTAAATCCAGCCTCTTCAATCATTTTGATGATCGCCCCTGAATTTCCTGCGCCAAAAGCGTCAGGCTTTAACATTGTAAATGTAGTTTGTCCTGCCATTATTAAGTTTTTGTCTTTTGTAAGGTCTTTAAAATCCGCGCAAAAATAACATTATTACTATTCTAGAGGAGGAGAAAACGTTGTTTTCTAAATGTTACTAATTTTGCCGCTCACTTTTGCCTTCTGGGCAACTTTATGAAGGACACGTCAGTTCTCCGGGACTACTTAAGCGAATCAAGGAAAATTGTAATAACCACACATGCGAACCCTGATGCTGATGCATTGGGATCTTCATTAGGTTTGTTTCATTTTCTTAAGTCCATCGATCAGGATGTACAAGTTATTGTGCCAAATAGCTATCCTGACTTCATTGAATGGATGGCAGGCAATGATACCGTATTGAATTACGAAAAAGACCAGCTAAAAGCCGATCAATTACTCGATGGAGCCGACCTGCTCTTCTGTCTCGATTTTTCTGGCTTTAACAGAATCAAATCGATGAAGGAAAAAGCGCAGAGCATTAATGGCAAAATCGCACTAATCGATCACCACCTTAATCCCGAGATAAAGCCTGACTTTGACTTTTGGAATGACAAGGCGGCGGCCACCGCTGAGCTGGTCTATGATCTGATTCTGGAATACTCAGGAAGGGATTCCATTGACAAAGACATTGCTGAATGCCTGTATGCCGGCATTATGACCGACACTGGTTCGTTTAAGCACTCATCTACAACGTCCAAGATTCATCGTACGGTCGCTGATTTGATTGATTTGGGAGCGGATGTGAACAAAGTAAGTAGATTAATCTATGATACGAATTCACTGGATAGACTTCGATTTACTGGTCATGCCCTTGCAGAAAAATTGCGAGTTGACGAAAATGCTCGAGTCGCTTATTTTGTTATTGAAGAGAATGATTTTAAGAATTTCCGGCTCAAGCAAGGTGATACCGAAGGGTTAGTGAATTATGCCCTGTCAATCAAGGGAATCGTAGTAGCGGCCATCATCATCCATAAGGGAAATGAAATAAAATTGTCATTTAGAAGTATAGGAGATTTCGCAGTTAATAAATTCGCGGAAGAATATTTCGCGGGAGGCGGGCATAAGAATGCCGCGGGAGGAATGTCAGAATTGACACTAATGGAGACGGAAGAAAAATTCAAATCGTTGATTGATCAGAATATTTTAAAAACAAAACCATAAATCGGCCCTGTGGGTCGTTGAATCTAAAATGAAGAATATAGTAGTTATTATCGTAGCATTAGTCCTGGTTTCTTGCAGTCAAAATTCATTTGAAACTAGCAAAGGAACAACCGTTCAATATCTAAAGGAGGGTAGTGGATCACTTCCTGCGGACTCCTTAGTAGGGTTATATTATTTCAGATATGCTCTTGTGGGTGGCGGCGTTCTTGTAGAGCCAGATATTAACAATCCAGCGCCTTTCAAAGTTGACCCAAGTCAAGCTGTAGCGCAAGGGGAAGTTTATGAAATTATTGCCAATTGTAGAGCAGGAGATAGTGTAAGGTTCGAAATGACTGCCCTTTCACTATTTGGCCCACAAAAGCCTGATTCAATTGCGGATGATCAAATGATTGATTTCCAGATATCTGTTGTCGATATAATGTCTGATCAGGCATACAATCAATATCAACGTGATTTACAGGTAAAATTGTCAGAGGAACAGGATGCGATCGATGCTGAAATTATTGACAACTATCTAGCTGAAAACAACATTGTAGCGGAATCGACACCAAGTGGTTTGCGTTATAAAGTTCATGTGCAAGGAACAGGGCGCAAACCGGTTAGTGGAGAGATGGTAGAAGTAGACTACACTGGCCAGTTTCTAACAGGCGAGGTATTTGACACAAGCAATGCTGAGCGAGCACAAGAAGCAGGTGTTTTCAATCCGGGAAGGACCTACGAGCCCTATGCTTTTGCACTAGAAACTGGATCAGTTATTCAAGGGTGGCATATTGGAATTGCTCAATTGAACGTTGGTACTAAAGCCACTCTTTACATTCCGAGCTCGCTTGCTTACGGTTCGAGAGGGGGACGCATTCCAGCCAATTCAGTATTGGTTTTTGATGTTGAACTTGTTGGTATTCAGTAGAGTTTAGAATAGATAATTACCTTAAAATGAAAAATTTATTCTTGTTGTCCTTTGCGATCGTTTTGACCTTTCTCATTTCATGTGGGGAAGGAAGTGTTGTCATTGCCGTTGATCCAGCAATTCAGAGAGCAGCGGATGTGGCAATCATCGAGGAATATCTTACTTCAAAAGGCTATGACCCAAGCACCGTTGACACTACTGAATCCGGTGTGAGATACGTGATTTTAGATGAAGGTCAAACAGCATTTGACAGCCTTTCTATTGATGAAAGTGACATTGTTGATTTTGACTATATCGGAAGACTAACAGACGATAAACTCTTTGACACAACAATCGAATCTGTCACACAGGAAGACACAGCCATTTTCACAGACAACAGAGTATTCATACCTATCCTTATAAACTATTCCTCGACCGGATGGACCATTAGCGGTAGATTCATTACCGGGTTTACCGACGGTGTATCAACAACTTTCAACAAAGTGCATGTTGGAGGCAGAATCCTAATTATTTTACCTTCAGATATAGCGTACGGTGGTTCCGCACAATTCAGCAATGGTATAGAAACCATCCCCGCCAATTCCGTGATTACTTTTGAGCTACAGCTGGTTCGAGTTACGAAACAATGACCATTTGCTTCGCTTCGCACAACGAGAACAAAGTCAGGGAGATTTCTGAGCTATCACCTGAGGGTATCGAAATTATTGGCCTGAATGAGACTGGCATTACCGAAGAGATTGAGGAAAGTGGATCTACTCTGGAAGAGAACTCTCAAATAAAGGCTCGATACGTATTCAACAAAAAGCGAATTCCAGTTTTTGCTGATGACAGTGGTCTTGAGGTCAAAGCATTGGAAGGTGCTCCAGGTGTAATATCTGCACGCTACGCTGGGCCGGAAAGGAACAATTCGAACAACATAGCCTTATTGCTCAAAAATCTTCAAGGATTCGAAGATAAGTCTGCTCGATTTAGGTCGGTAATAACCTTTATTGATCGTGAGGGAAAGGAAATCCAATTTGAAGGTGAAGTAACAGGTAAGCTTGAGGATAAATTAAGAGGCAACAATGGTTTCGGGTACGATCCTATTTTCGTTCCAGATGGATTTGATCGGACATTTGCAGAAATGGCTTCAGAAGAAAAAAACAAGCTTTCACATAGGGCAAAAGCATTTGAAAAACTTCTTTCATATCTTGGCAAGCTAAATGGATAAACCAAAGGTTATAGGTGTAACAGGTGGTAGCGGATCTGGTAAAACCCTCTTCATTGAGAAACTGATTGAGAGCATGCCCGACGTAGCTGTTCATTCGATGGACAATTATTACATCAAGAGAACACTACAGCCAAAAGACGATCAAGGTGTGGAGAATTTCGACACACTTGGCTCCATCAACATGGTGAAGTACGTTGAGGATCTGAAGTTACTCATTGAAGGCAAGACCATCGATCTAGAGGAGTACAACTACAACAATCCTAATTCAGAAAGGAAGACCATCAAAATAAAAAGCGCCAGTATAATTCTGGTAGAAGGAATATTTGCGCTATTCGTAGAAGATCTCAGAAGCCTGCTCGACTTAAAACTATTCATAGAAGCACCTGGGTTTCTGATGCTAAAAAGAAGGATTATTCGCGATGCAGAGGAAAGAGGTTATGATCTAAATGATGTTTTATATCGTTTTGAACACCACGTAACACCAGCTTTCCGAAATTACATTGAGCCATCCAGAAAGTGGGCAGATGTTATTATTCCCAACCACGACAACTTCAATAAAGCGCTCGAGGTTATTCTCTGTTATTTAAATCAATGATTTTAGTAGATTTGCGATCCTTTATGATAAAGAGAGTCCTAATATCACGTCAGACAATGCAGCTATTCTTCGGAGTAGCGCTAAGTGCGTTTGTCTTGCTACAAGCAATGCACGTTGACGCCTATCAGGAGGATCCGCAAGAACAGAGTGACAAAACTGATTCTGAGACTGGGTCAGAAACTTCAATCTCTCTACCTCAAACGATACCAAATTCAGCTTCCCAAATCAATTTGGGTTTCGACTCTTATTTGCTTGATGAGGTTACCCATAGTAAGGAAACAAATGAGAAATCAATCTCTTCCAAGCTCATTGTACCAAGAGTGCATCGGGCCATTCAAGTATTGCTGAGGAAGATTGTTTCTCCTAACGCTCCCTAACTGGGGGAGTCTTTCCGCCACACTTCAAAACATTTACTTAATCAACTTCTAAGAGCTGATGACTGCATTAGCTAAACATTTAAAATCATGAAAAACAAAGGATTTGTAATATTCTTAACCATTCTTATTTCGCTACTCTGCATTTACTATTTGTCGTTCACAATGATCGCTCAAGGTATCAATGACCAAGCGACCGCTGAAACCACAGCTGCGGATGGCAACATTAATGTAACGGAAAAGCAACGATACCTGGATTCCATTTGGAACGAACCCGTGTATGACCTGCTTGGCATAGACTATACGTACAAGGAAATCAAAGAAACAGAACTTAACCTTGGGCTGGATTTGCAAGGAGGTATGCACGTGACACTTGAGGTATCTCCAATAGATATTCTTCGAGGACTTAGTGGCAATAGCAAAGATTCGGACTTCAACAATTCACTAACACAAGCCAGAACCAACATCAAAGGAACACAGCTAAATTTTGTTGATGAGTTCTATCGGGTGTTTAAAGAACAGGCCCCTAGCAAAGGATTGGCTCAAATATTTGCAACTGCGGCAAACAGAGGGAGAATTAATCTTAGTAGTGCAGATTCAGAGATTTTAGATATAATCAACACAGAGGTAGAAAGTGCGATTGATCGATCTTTCAACATCCTGCGAACTAGAATTGATCGATTTGGAACTTCACAACCAAACATTCAAAGATTGCAAGGAACAGGTAGAATACAGATTGAGCTCCCTGGTATTGATAACCCGGAGAGGGTTAGAAAACTTCTGCAAGGAGTTGCAAAACTAGAATTCTGGGAGGTTCACCAGCCACAAGAGGCGATTCCTGTCTTGACTTCCATCAACGACTTAATTTCAGCAGAGCTGAAACTTTCAGCTCCACAGCTCACAGAAGATGAGGCACAAGTTAGCCAAGACCTGAGTGCTTTACTTTCTGAAAGTGACAGTGATAGTCTTAGCCTGGATGAGAATGATACAGTGCCAGACGCCAATCTTGATTCCCTCTTTGTGAGAAATTCTCCATTGTTTGATCTTCTACAGCAATCACCCAATTATGCAGGTTTTCTTTATGACGCAAAGGATACTGCAAAGATCAACAGGGTACTAGAGCGAGACGATGTGCAAGCACTTATTCCTGCCACCATGAAGTTTTTATGGGACGTTAAACCAAAAGACAAAGGGGAAAATCTTTCTGGACCAGACCTACTTGAACTATATCCTATCAAGTCAAACAGGTCCGGTAAGGCTAGCTTGACGGGAGAAACGATTGCCAATGCTTCGCAGAATCTCAACGAGCGTGCAGAACCAGAGGTAACGATGCAGATGAATGCCACTGGGGCACGAATTTGGTCGAAGATGACCCGAGAAAATATCAATCAAAGAATTGCAATTGTACTTGACAATTACGTGTTCTCAGCTCCAAATGTACTCGGTGAAATACCGAATGGTAGCTCCTCTATTTCAGGTGGTTTTGAAGACATTGATGAGGCGAAAGATCTCGCAAACATTTTGAAAGCGGGTTCATTGCCAGCGCCTACGACCATCGTTGAAGACGTGGTTGTAGGACCAACGCTTGGTAAAGTGGCTCAAAACCAAGGGCTAAACTCCATTCTTTACGGACTGGTTATTGTGATCATATTCATGGTTATCTATTACGCAAAAGGAGGTTTGATTGC
Source organism: Cyclobacteriaceae bacterium (assembly GCA_039961455.1). GTDB lineage: Bacteria > Bacteroidota > Bacteroidia > Cytophagales > Cyclobacteriaceae > Ekhidna. Next base: position 49,207 of record JBDVJN010000098.1, read on the forward strand.
CAACGTGGCGTTATTCTTCAACGTCTTTTTCATTATGGGAATTCTTGCTCAATTTGGGTCGTCGCTGACGTTGCCTGGTATTGCTGGTATTGTACTGACCTTCGGTATGGCAATTGATGCAAACGTTCTGATCTTTGAAAGAATCAAGGAAGAGCTTAGAAACGGATCTGGTCTCAAAGCAGCAATCTCAGCCGGATACAAAAAAGCCTATTGGTCTATTTTCGATGCGAATCTTACCACCTTAATTGTGGGAATGATTCTGTTCTGGTTAGGTCAAGGGCCTATCAAAGGCTTTGCTATCACATTGATGATTGGTATTGTTTGCTCTTTCTTCAGTGCTGTTTTTATTACAAGAGTGATCGTAGAGGCTTTCTCAAAAAAGGGAGACTCCGCAAAACTCTCTTTTGCCAACGCTTTTTCCAGAAATGCACTTACCCATCTCAATATCGATTTTCTAAGTAAAAGAAAAATTGCTTATCTCTTCAGTTTGACATTTATCACCGTCGGAATAATTGCAATGATTGTGAAGGGAATCACACTTGGTGTCGATTTTAAAGGTGGAAGATCATACGTTGTGGCCTTCGACGAGCCACGGGATGCTACTGAGATTAGAAGCTCGCTAGGAAATTACTTCGACGGAGGCGGAATAGAAGTGAAGACTTTCGGCGCTCCAGATATTTTGAAAGTAACTACTAGTTACCTTATTGATGACGAAAGTGATGATGCTGACCTTACGGTTCGTAATGAGCTGTTACGAGGTTTAACAGAGTCAACAGGCTTGACCTACATGAAGGACGATACGAATCTTGGTGCAGGAAACTTCACCATTTCCAGTTCTTCTAAGGTAAGTCCAACCATTGCGGACGATATCAAGAACTCATCCTATAGATCCGGTGCGCTGGCATTAATTTGTATTTTCTTGTACATCGTTTTCAGATTTAGAAAATGGCAGTTTGGACTCGGTGCTATTGTAGCACTATTCCATGATACACTTTTTGTACTTTCAGCATTTGCGATCGCCAATCTATTAGGCCTCTCATTTGAAGCAGATCAAGTATTTGTAGCTGCAATCTTAACTATCATCGGGTATTCCATTAACGATACCGTGGTGGTGTTTGACAGAATCAGGGAAAATCTGGGTATTAAATCAGGATCAGAAATGATAAAAGTTTTCAACGAATCACTGAATAACACCATTAGCAGAACACTGATCACTTCAGCTACAACTTTGATTGTGGTGCTTGTGCTATTTGTGTTTGGGGGAGCTGTGCTTCAAGGATTTTCCTTTGCCCTTCTAATTGGAATCATAGTCGGGACCTATTCTTCTATCTTCATTGCCACACCTATCGTGGTAGATTTGAATAAGAACAAATCTGCGGAATAGCAAAAATTGTATTTGTAACAACCCCGATCTTTTCAGGTTGGGGTTTTTTTGTGTCCAAAAAGTAATTAAGTAACTTAGGAGTGAATAATCCCCCTTTTCACCATGGCAAAATCGCTAACATATTTTTTTGCAGCAGTTATTTTGGTAGGTGGCGCTAAGCTTATTGAAGTGTTTTTCTACGAAGCACTAAAACCACACCACCCAGATGACAAGGCCTACAAAGGAGAAAAGGCTACTGACGCACCTAAAAAAGACAAGCTTGAAAATCTGATTCAAACAACGGATAGCCCAGCTGATTCAACAGTACAGGTTAACGAAGAACCTGAAAATGCAACCTCTGAATTTTCAGATCCACCATCACTGACTGACGCAGTTGAGGTAGAAACACAAGACAGTCAACAGTCTGCAGCAGTAGCCGCGCAATCTTTTACCGGCGATGACTATTTCCAAAACTTAAAAAATTCCTATCTAAGTCCGATCCTGGCAAGTCTTCCAGAAGGTAGATCTCGTGAAGACGTTGTGATCAGGTATTATAAGCATGTCAATGATGGTGATAAGGTTTTTGTCCTAAGAAAGCTAGGATATTACCTTCATGAAAGAGAGGCGGAAGACAATAAAGGCCTAGGCAGCAATGCCTTAATTTATGGTGCTGATGTTGATCCAAGAGACATAAAACTCGTCGCCTACACGCTTATTAAATCAGGCGTGTCTCTCAAAACTATAAAGCAGTCAGCTTATGATTGGAAGTTCCACTCACTTGAAATTGGAGTAGATTCATTAGCCCAAAAAAATGATGTGTTGAGTCTTTCTGACATTCAAACGTTTGAAAGTCGGTAGCTGCTGAATAGTCTTCTTGCAATTAAGTGTTTCAAAATACCCAAAATTGGGTATTGACAATCTGTTCTGGATTGAAGAACTTTAATCGAAAACAACGCTATGGAAAATCACCACATTTCCTGGTGGAATCTTGAAAACCTCTTTGACATACGAGATGCCCCAATTGAACGAAGACCTGAAGATCTCAAAAGGAAAATACAGACAGATCTGAAGAACTGGACTGCTACGATCTTAAATCGGAAAATCAAAAATATAGCCTGGGTAATTGATCAAATCAATGAAGGAGAAGGACCTGATATTCTTGGGGTTTGTGAGGTTGAAAACGCCCATGTCTTGCAACAGCTTATCGACAAGGTTTCGGTAGCTAAATCTTATGGACTCATTCATCACAACATGAAAGACAAACGGGGAATAGATGTGGCATTTCTTTACAACAAGGATAAATATGAGTTTGTAAAGCAGGAGTTTTTCCATCATGAGGTAATAAAACGATACCCCACCAGGGAAATCGTGCAGGCCACATTGAAAATAAAGTCGACTGGTACGGAGTTGATTCTTGTTGGAAATCACTGGCCGTCAAGATCAGCTGGGCAGTATGAATCAGAGCCATATCGAATAATTACCGGTGAGACGTTAAGCTACTTTATTGAGCGTATTCAAGAAGTCAAGGGTGATGATGCAGCGATTGTGGTTATGGGAGATTTCAACGACGATCCTTTCTCTCGGTCTCTCACAGATTATGCTCTTAGTGTCATAGATAGAGACAAAGTGGTGTATGGCAGAAACCCATATCTCTACAACCTTATGTGGCCATTATTAGGTCAACGGAAGGCAAGCTATGTTTACGGAGGTACGCCTATGATGATTGATCAGTTTATGGTTTCTAAGGGAATTGCTAAAAAGTCGGGCAAGTTCTCACTTGATGAAGACAACGTCAAACTTGAGATATACGATGACATGGTCTCCGGAAGATACGACACCCCTATTCGGTTTGGTCAGGAGAAACCAAATTTAGAAGGGTTCAGTGATCACCTCCCAATCTCATTCACCCTCACAGAAAAGTAGTGTTAGTACACGATTTCAAATGATTCTTCGCTGAGAGGATCTGCAGGTTCTTCCATTACCTGATCCACCCGCGAAAAAGTAGGACCCTCTTTGCACCATTCGATCATTTGTGATACCCTGGCGTTATCGCCTTGCACTTCCATCACCACAGAGCCATCAGGTTCATTCCTGATCCATCCAACCAATCTTAAATCATCTGCTTTAGTTTTTGCAGTGGCACGGTAAAACACACCCTGTACTTTTCCCAATACCTGTATTCGCTTGCTAACCATCAAATTTCCTCTTTTGCTAGCCTTCTGTGCAAGTCATTGACTTTCATCAAAGCAGCACTTCCATACCGCGGATGCATTTCCATGAAGAGACGGCCTGCCTCGATCGCCGGGTCGGTGCTAGTAAGTTCTTCAGCCTCTTCAACGGAATCGAATTGAGCAGGTGCTCTATACACCACCCCTTCATGCTCTACATCAATTCGTGCATTTTTCATAATACGAAAAAATATTTTCTAAGAATTATACTATTAGGTAAAAGTAAAAAATATGGACAATCCATATCCAAAATTCTTGTACTTCGGATGGGTTCACCTTTTGTCCACCTTGATGTTTACCACTTGTCTATTCTCCAATCCTATTTCGCTAACCTAACAAGGATAGGTTTGGGCTTTCAAAATAAAATCTATTAAACACCAATATTATGACTCTGGTCTAAAATGGATTATTGTAAAACCACAAATTTTTATGAAAACAAATACTAACTCGAGAAGGGACTTTATGGGTAAGCTAGCTGTGGGTGCTACTGCTGGCTTAGCCTTCGTTTCAAACCCACTTCAGGTCAGCTCAAAATCTATCACTCCAATTCTTGATGGTAAGCTGGATCAAACAGGTGAAAAGGCAGATAGAGCACTAAAAGCGCTCGGCAAAAAGTCATACCCAATTGCCTATGACATGTCATCTGTAAATCCTTATGGAATTGTCTGGTCCAACGTGTATTACATGACAAATAGTGAAACAGGTACTTCCCCCGCAGATTTAGGAGTCGCTTGCATCTGCCGACATCATGGAATGATTTTCGCGCTGAATGATTCAGTTATTAAGAAATATGCGCTTGGTGAGTTTATAGGACTAAATGATCCGGTTTCTAAATCTCCGGCAGTCAGTAATCCATACTATATTCTGAAAGACGGAACATTTCCGCTTGCCGGCCTTGAGGGGATAAAGGCTTTATCCGAGAAAGGATGCTACTTTTTCGTTTGTGATATGGCCAGAAAAGTATATGCTCAATTTGTTGCGCAGAAGATTGGCTCCACCACAGAAGAAGTATATGCTGATTTTGTCGCGGGTACACTTCCAGGAGTCATTGTAGCTCCATCCGGGGTTTGGGCACTTGGCAGATTGGCAGAAAATAAGATTGGATACATTGACGCAAGCGTCGGATAATACATACTGTCACAATGATCTTTCCAATGATAAAGGTCATTGTAACTTTTTCCGATCAAAGTCCCAGCACGCAGTGCTTCGAAAGACAATAGTTATCGGCTAAATCAAGCAGCCTGCCAAACCCTACAAGCATTAACCAATCAGGTCAATTCATTCAGATATGGAAAATACACTGAATCGGGTCCGACGACTTCTCAGAGTCATTACTTTTTTATTGGGCCTAGTAAGTTTGCTCTTTCTAATTTCAATCGCAATTCACATTATTCCCTCTCTCAGCAGGGATTTCAGCGTCCAGTTGACTGACAATTCTGACTGGAAACCCAATTCTTCTAACCAGAATTTCCCAATTGGAGAAATAGGTGAAAAGATCGAATATGGCTATGATTTGATTACAAAAACATCCCACAAAATTGGTCCTCTGGCCTCTGCTAAATCCGAGCAATTTTCAGGCAACAACCTATCCTGCTCTAACTGTCACCTTGATGCTGGAAGAAAAATTGGAGCAGGCTCATTTGTAGGTATAACAAACAGATTCCCGCAGTTCAGAGGAAGGGAAAACAAAATTGGTACACTGGCAGAAAGAATCAATGGATGCATGGAACGAAGTATGAATGGAAGGAAATTGCAAGAGGATAGCTATGAAATGCTAGCAATGATTGAGTACATGAAGTGGCTGAGCACTGATGTAAGTCCCGAAGTAGAGAAACTGTATAAAGGATATCGGAAAATCGAAATCCCGTCGAGCAGAGCCAATTCTATCATAGGGAAAAAGTTGTATCAGGAAAAATGTCAGATTTGCCATCAGGAAAACGCACAAGGACTAAGGTTGCCGGGCAACAATTTCACAGGTTATCAGTATCCACCGCTTGCTGGAAGTGACACATACAATGATGGAGCGGGAATGGCAAGGGTTATTACCGCAGCACAGTTTATTAAAAGTAATATGCCTTTTGGAGCAACGTATGATTCACCACTTGTTTCAGACGAGGAAGCATATCATTTGGCTGCTTACATCAATAGTCTGACTCGTCCGGAAAAAAGAAACAAAGAAGAAGATTTTCCTAATAAAAGATTGAAGCCAGTTTCCACTCCATATGGTCCTTGGACAGACCGTTTTTCTGCTGAACAACATAAAAATGGTCCCTTTCAACCAATCATTGATTTCTATAAAAAGAAATACAATCTTATCAAAACGAAATAACAATAGGTGAAAAGTTCATCTAGGATTCTTGCCAGATCTAGCTGTTCTTAATAAGTCTGAAAAAGCTAGGACTACCTAAGCGTCCTCAGCAACTACTTCCTGTACTTCTGGCACCATGCGCTTAAGCAGATTCTCAATTCCTGATTTCAATGTTATCGTAGATGAAGGGCAACCGCTGCAAGAGCCTTGCAAGAGGACCTTCACCGTGCCTTCCTCAAATGAGTGAAAACTAATGGCTCCTCCATCCATTTCAACGGCTGGTCGTATATACTCTTCTAAGACTCCCTTGATTTTAGTTTCCGTATCATCCCCTGTTAACTCTTCATCAAGTGTCTTCTCAATTTTTTCTGTCAACACTGGTTTTTCTGCTTCCAGATAGTTCTTAATAAACGTTTGAATTTGATTCTTTACTTCGAACCACTCCGTCTGCTCATTCTTCGTTACAGTCACAAAGTTGCTCATGTAAAAAACACGCGCGATGTAATCAAACTGTTTGAAGAGTTCTGTTGCCAATGGAGCCTCCGTAGCAGCTTCGACTGTTGGGTAATCTCTGCTTACACCCTCTGGAACTAACATGAAGTTAGCCACAAACTTCAGTGAGTTTGGGTTAGGGTTTGATTCTGTGTAGATAGTTACCAATTTGGGAGATTCCGTGGTCTGCATGAGGTTAATATTTCTTTTTTAGAACCGCAAAGATGTCACAGAAAGTTCAATCTAAGTGCATTAGTTTGAGCAGTCTCACCTGCTTAACAATTCAGCTATTTAACCCTCCTAGCTAGGATTCAATTCACCTTGAGTGCCTGCTACCAAAGTGGCAACGGTCGCATCACCTGTTACATTTACAACAGTTCTACACATATCTAATGGTCGATCGACGGGAAAAATTATGGCCATCCAAGCAGGATTCAGTCCGACGGACTGTAGTACGATAATTAGCATTACAAGCCCAGCACTTGGAACTGCAGCAGATCCAATAGATGCAAGTGTTGCAGTAAGAACTATAATCAGTTGTTGCGTAAACGTAAGATCTACCATGTGGAGTTGAGCAAGAAATATTACCGCAACAGCCTGCATCACACTAGTCCCATCCATATTTACTGTTGCTCCAATCGGTAACACAAAACTTGAAACATTTTTAGACACCCCCATATTTTTTTCCACACATTCCATTGTGACAGGTAGCGTTGCAGCACTTGAGCTTGTCGAGAATGCCATTAGCTGCGCTGGTCCAAGGTTCTTGAATACGTTCTTGTAGGTCATCCCTTTAACAAAAAGCACAAGTATGAGCGGATACAACACAACTACCAGGAATGCCAGACCTGCAAAGAGTGTGATAGAGTACGACGCAAGCCCTTTGAAAATTTCAAATACCTCGCCTGGAGAATTTGCCATTTTTGCAATAACTCCGGCCAGGAGTGCAAAAACAAAGTAGGGTGCGGCCTTCATTACCATTGACACCATTTTCAAAAAGACATCGTTTATGCTTGTAATAAAAGTAGCTACAGGTTTGGCTTTTTCTCCGACAACAGCAATTGCTATTCCAAAGAAGATGGCAAAGAAAATTACCTGAAGCATCAATCCGTTGTTCGATATGGACAGCACCAAATTTTCAGGAACCATGTCCACCAAGAACTGCAACGGAGGAGACTCCTTCGTCATCTCAGCACTACCTTTCATCATCTCAACCTCTTGATTTATTTCCTGCGGTTCTCCCGAGACCTCCTCAACCAACTCTGCATACTTAGGGTCGTTCAATAGGTTTTTGTCATCCTTTATTTCAATTTGATTTTCATTCGCCCACAATTCGTAAGAAATACGATTCTTGGTTCTCTGCTCATCATCGAGATGTGTTCCGGGCTTAATCATATTAACGAGAAACAAGCCAATAGCGACTGCACTAATTGTAGTTAGCAAATAGAGCGATAGGGTCTTTGCTCCCATTTTTCCAAGCTTAGAGATGTCTTGGAGGCCAGAAATTCCGCTAATGATCGAGAAGAGGACGAGAGGAACCGCAATGAATTTCAAGATCCTTATGAAAATCAACCCGAAGGGATCAATCCAATTAATCGTGAAGGAATTCCATCCAAGTGCACTGGAGACAAAAGCATAAATAACACCGGCAATCAAGCCGATCATTATCTTCATGTGAAGCGGAAGTTTTTTCATTGGGTATAGTTGAAGCTTCTTGCCTATTTAAATAGACACATTAATTAACCTCGCAATATATTGGTTTGTGCTATCAAATAGAAATCTGCTATCACCAGGGCTGACATTGCCTCCACAATCGGTACGGCCCTTGGGACAACACACGGATCATGCCTCCCTTTTCCCTCAACCGTTACCTCATTCCCATCCTTATCAATCGACTTCTGGTCTTGCATGATAGTGGCAACTGGCTTAAAGGCTACATTGAAGAAGATGTCGGAACCGTTAGAAATGCCTCCCTGAATTCCGCCGGAATAGTTGGTCTTGGTTTTCACACTATCAGCGACCATCTCAAATTCATCGTTGTGCTCGGAGCCCTTCATCTTCACCCCTTCAAATCCACTACCAAGTTCGAAGCCCTTCACGGCATTTATGGAGAGCATAGCTTTTCCTAACTCAGCATTCAATTTACCAAACAGAGGCTCACCTAGCCCCACAGGCACATCTTTAATAACCCCTGTTACAATACCACCGATGGTATCTCGATTCTTCCTTGTTTCATCAATTAAAGAAAACATTTTCCCAGCTGTTTCTGCATCTGGACAGCGTACATCATTTGAATCAATCCTTGATAGGTCAAGTTCCTGATAGTTTTTTTCCATCCTGAGATCGCCAACCTGAGAAACATAAGCAAAGCATTCAACACCCTTCCTCCTGATGAATTGTTTTGCCAAAGCACCTGCAGCTACCCATCCTGCGGTGACCCGCGCAGAGCTCCTACCTCCTCCTCTGTAATCTCGATTCCCATATTTTACCTGATACGTGAAGTCCGCATGTGATGGCCGAAAGGTATCCTTAATATGGCTATAGTCTTTACTTTTTGCATCAGAATTCCGAATAAGAATGGCAATCGGAGCACCGGTGAATTTACCTTCGAATACGCCTGACAATATTTCGAACTCATCATCTTCCTTGCGCTGAGTGGTGATTCTCGACTGGCCCGGTTTTCTCCGATTGAGCTCAAGCTGAACAGCAGCAAGGTCGATATCAATTCCAGCAGGAAACCCATCTATAACCACTCCAACACCTGGCCCATGGGATTCACCAAAAGAAGTGACCTTCAATAAATTACCAAAACTATTGAACATTGGTTAGGCTGTTTTTCGAAATAAAATGAAAAGGGTTAGCCCCATCACGGAAACAATGAAAGTATTAATCATCCATTGAATCCAAGAATCAGCATTTAGTGAAGATAAATCATTATCTGCAGTATTGATCTTATCATAGAAATCGCCAAGATCTGTTGAGGCGATGTATTGATTTTTTCGACTTTCCCCAGAGACATTCAAGACTAAATCGGAGCGTAGCGTGTCATACATTTCCGTTCGTGGATTAAAAAACACCCAATTGAAATAGTCAGACATTTTGAATTCTCCCGGCTCGCTAGGAATAGCGTAAAAATTATAGCTCTTTGTCCCACGAACGCGTGAATTACTCTTGTTTACATTTTGTCGGACATTTGGAGCATAGAAATCAAAATTTTCGTCCGTCTCAGGTTGAGGCGCCTCTATCGCACTAATGTTGCCTTCGCCTGTAACGGTGAATTCATAGTTAAAACTTTTTCCCGTTTCCAGAGTTCCTTGAGAAATTTCTTCCGAAAGCTCATAATTACCTACTGCAACACTCTCTTTCAAAGGGTGTGGTGGTAGATCCAGCACTTTTATACTCTTTTCTCTTGAGTAAAAAGTTTCATAATCTTCTTGCCTGTTGCGACCAAAAAAAGAAGGATTCTTGGCAACCTTATACTTGATCATTTTCAATCCAACAGACGGAAAAGTTATGTCCTCTACATTAAGCGGAAAAAACGTTGCTTGGTAAATCTTGTAGCGTGTGTACTTTTTCCCGCCCAGCTCGATTGCCTCGCCGTTGATATTGTCTATATTAAAGCTCTCCTCCCAACACGAACTGGGCTTGATCTGCTTGACAATTTCAGTAATCTGAGTTCCCAGATCATAGAATCGCATGTCAGCTCTGTTCGACTCTGCTACATAAAATGCGAGATTAGTAGTAAAGCCTTCTCCTACATACACTTCCTTCTTATCTGTGATTACGGCTAGAAAAGCATCCGCTTCAACATCTATGAATTCGGAGGTCTGATTTCTAGTCCCAAACAAGTTTTCAAATGGGTCAGAAGTAAATGGGCTGGTGCTCCTTCGATTTGCCTGAACGGGCTCACCAACCACAATCTGTACGCCTTCTGATTTTACATCCTGGCTATTGATGGTCATAAAGAATGGCTGTAGTAGAAAGGTCCCTTTTGCAGATGCCTGATAGTTTTGAGTGAGGCTCTGTGTAGAGGTCATTTTGCCGTTGGTGAAATTCGTGGAGGTAGATGAAGAGGTTCCCCTCTTGATGAATCCCTCAATTTCTGGGAAATCCCCGTACTGCTTCAGTCGGTCGTTTTTTACTGTAATTGTTATGGTAAAATATTGGTTCAAACCAATCTCAGGGGCACCCAATTTGATAGATGCTTCTTGAGCTTTTGGAGCGAATGCAAATACCAACACCAATACGCAACTTAACCAAAATGCCTTCGTTACCTTCATTACTATCCTGTTACTTTTTTACGTAAATTGTAGCTAATCAAGATCATAGCAACGCCAAATTTACATAGTGGGTTTGTTCTTTAACAATAATTAGCATGCTTGAATATTTCAAAACTATTTTATCGAAAGTAAGCTTTGATAAGCGGTTGTTTGAAAAGGAATTAAAAAAAGCAATTAAGGCTTTAATTCCAAAAGAAGTGGATTTGTTGAGAGAATGGTGCTATGGCATGTACGGAACTGAGTACCAACCGATCCTGCAAGCTTGTTTTGCTAACAACTAAAATTCTTACTTTTTCTTTTCCTGAAATTTCTTAAGAATCTGCTCCATATGCTTTCCAGCAGCTTCTCTTCCACCCAAGCCATAGGATAAAGCAACAGCTACGGCGATAGCTCCCAGGGTGAGACCGAAAGCCAACTCAACAATGCTATTAGCAATTCCCATCGTCCTTAGTGCAATGGCAAGGAAAAGACCAATTATCGCCACCCTCGCAATTCCTGCGACGAACGAATTTTCATTCGAGGCATTCATTGATTTATAGATGATAGATCCCAAGAAGTTGCCCATGACCAAAATGATCAGACCAAAAAGTACATTTCCAGAAAGATTAAGAATCGTATGGAGAACTTCTGCTAATCGATCAAGGCCTAGCATTTCCACACCAGAAATCACACCGAAGAAGACCATAAAATAAAAGAGCACGTTCGAAACGATACCAGATAGTTTCTGCTCACCGAGAACACTCTTCAGTTGAAGTTTCTCCATAAGCGTGTCCATGCCCAGATTGGCTAAAAGGTCTTTCACAAATGATGTGATAAACCTCCCTCCAATTGCAAAGACTGAAATGATCAGCGTAGCCCCAATGATATTTGGGACAGCATCCAACATTTGGTGTAGGACATTGTTAGCAGGGTTTGTGATGGCATCTAGTTCCAGTGCATTTAATCCCTGGATTATGAATGGAATAAAAACGATAATGAAAACTACCTGCTGAACGAAATAAACCAGCTTGTCGGTTTCTTTGAACCCAATCTTGTTCGCAAGTCGATCGAACAGACTACCTGCCATTTTGATCAAGTTGGAAACAAACTTGGCAATGATGTAACCAATAAAGAAGGTTATAATACTGAAGATAATTTTCGGGATGAACTCAATGAATCCCTGATACATGCCTTTGATAGGGTCGAGAATGTAGCTGACACCCAAAATCTCCAGAACCAATAAAAGAATAATGAACATTAAAATGTAGTAGACGAAATTCGCAATGAACTTATTGGTGTCAACAATGGTATTGCCAAGCAAACGTTCATCCCATTCGGTTTTCTTCATTAAGCCATGAACTATCTTTTTTACCAGAAGGGCCAGAAGCCATCCGACTACGAAGACTACAACTGCCCCTAGCACGCTGTGAAGTGAATCGTTCACCCAACTTACTATGTTATTGATAAATTCAGGCATCTCCATTTTAAATGTATTTTGTTAAAAAAAATCTTCAATTAATCCAAATGTATACATTTTTTAGCTCAAAACGGTACTCGAATTTTGACATAAAAAAGGTCCTGACGAGCTGTCAGGACCTTCTTCTTAAGAACACCTTAAAATTATTTCATGATTCGACCGTCTTCAAGATTCACAACACGCGTTCCGTATTCTGCGAACTTCTCGTTGTGCGTTACTTGAATAATCGTCATTCCCGTGTCATGAAGCTGTTTCAATATGTCCATTACTTCTTCTCCTTGACCAGAGTGTAGGTTTCCCGTAGGCTCATCGGCAAGTAGCAATCGAGGCTTCCCAATCAGTGCTCGTACCACTCCAACCAACTGCTGTTGACCACCTGAAAGCTGCTCCGGAAAGAGATCTTTCTTTGCCACCATGCTAAATCGGTCAAGCATCTCGGCAATCATGCTCGCCCTTTCTTTTCCTTTAATCCCTCTATAGATCAAAGGCGTTTCAATGTTTTCATACACTGTAAGTTCATCTATCAGGTGGTAGGCCTGAAATATGAATCCGATGTGTTCCTTGTGAATTCTAGAGATTCTTCTTTCGTTGAGTTTATGAACCGGTTCGTCCATGAAGTAGTACTCTCCTTCAGACGGTCGATCCAACATCCCAATAATATTGAGAAGCGTTGATTTGCCCGACCCTGACGGCCCCATGATACTTACAAATTCTCCCTCTTCAATCTCAAGATTTATTCCTTTTAGTATGAAAGTTCGCTGGTATTTTGACTCTACGAACTTGCTAACGTCATTGAGTTTTATCATTCTAAATAATGTGATTCAAAAGTTCCTTAACGGAATTGTTAGGTCCAAGATACATTAATCGTATTTATATCCGCCGGGATTCTCTTCCAAAGAAACACCAAGACTCAAAACGATCCTGTTTACGAAATTGAAATAGGCTATTACCAAGGTAGCATCAAGAATTTCTCTATCAGAAAAACCTCCCTTTTGGAGGGGTCTGACAAGTCCTGCATCCTCAGATTTTTCCGGTGATTCGGTGAGTGCCTTGGCAAATCGGCAAAGTGCTTTTTCTTTCTCGCTTAAGTCAGCGGACTCAAAATCACGTTGAAGTTGATTTAATTTGTCTTCATCCTTCCAGAAATTCTGGACAGCCTCCAAATGGTGCACTTGACAATATTCACAATTGTTTGAGATTGAGACGATCACTGCCATCATTTCGCGATGCACTCGCTTGAGCGGAGATTGCCCAAACATGATCGTCATGTACAGGTCCATGTGGTTTACGATGGACTCTGGATTTAGGCTCTGAATTTTATGAACCTCAGCGACTTTGCCACGAGTCTTCACCAGGTTATCATAAATCTCTTTCAGTGCTCCTTCTGCATCTTCATGCTGTATTGTTTCGATGTATGGCATGGGTTACGGTATTATAGTCTTATAACAGTTCGTTAGCGAGATTCGCTAACTCAGATCGCTCACCTTTTTCCAACATCACATGAGCGAACATCGGATGATCTTTGATCCGGTCGATCAAATACGAAAGCCCATTGGACTGAGAATCCAGATACGGTGTATCTATTTGGTTAATATCCCCCGTAAAAATGATTTTGGTATTTTCCCCAGCTCTGGTGATGATCGTTTTTACCTCATGCGGAGTCAAATTCTGAGCCTCATCAACGATGAAGAAAATATTTGAAAGTGACCTTCCGCGAATGTAAGCCAGGGGAGTAATCATAAGCTTCTCCTGATTTACCATGTCGGTAATTCGTGTGAATTCTTTGTCACTGTCTTTGAATTGATGCTGTATAAACTTTAGGTTATCCCAAAGCGGCTCCATATACGGGTTTAGCTTCGATTTGATGTCTCCCGGCAGGTACCCAATGTCCTTGTTACTTAATGGAACAATTGGGCGAGCTAAATAAATTTGCTTGAAATTCCTCCTTTGCTCCAACGCTGAGGCTAACGCCAAAAGTGTTTTCCCAGTTCCTGCAACCCCATTGATACTCACCAGTTTAATCGCTGGATTCATCATGGCATGCATGGCAAAAGTCTGCTCCGCGTTCTTAGGTTTTATTCCGTAAACCGTCTGCTTATCCACTTTATCCACCTTATCATCTTCATGGTTGTAGCATGCCAGGACTGAATTTTTCTCACTCTTCAGAATGAAGTAGTTGTTTGCTGGAAACTGCTTCCGCTTCAAGACTTTCTTTCTGTCAATAGAACCTTTTTTGAACAAGACGTCAATGTCTCCAGAGGTAACATCATCAAGTTCATTTATACCTGTTTCTACCAGAGCATTGACATCCTTGATTTTTCCTGTTTCATAATCTTCCGCGTGCAGGTCAAGGGATTTTGCTTTCAGACGCAGGTTGATATCCTTTGAAACCAGAATGACTTTGCGGCCCTTTTCCTGTTGCTGGATAGTCAAGGCAGCATTCAGGATTCTATGATCATTTTTAGCCTCATTAAAAACCATCTGGGCATCGACCAAGCTCTTGTCATCCATGATGACTTTGAACTTACCCTTGGTTTTTCCATTCAGGGGAATCCAATCGCGGAGACTTTGGTCTTTCGCCAGTTTATCAAGTAATCGGGTAAACTCCCTAGCCTCGAAATTTTTGGTGTCGTTTCCCTTTTTAAACTGATCTAGCTCCTCAAGTACGGTAATGGGAAGCCCTACGTCGTGCTCGGCGAAATGTAGAATGGAATCATGGGAATAGAGAATTACAGAGGTATCTAGAACAAAGATTTTGCTTTTGCTGCTCGATTTTGCCATTCGCTGCGGTCCGTTATTAGTTCAATGATCGAACGTAATATTATAGATTCATAACTAAAAAGAAAGAGGCTTTTCGATGTTTTTTTGATCGAGATTACAGAACTGGCAGAAACAAATCCTCGTCTTCTCTAGGTTCAATTTTTAAAGCTCCTGATAAAGCTAAACTCACTAACTTATTAGAAGCAAGCTTCTTATTCAAGCCGCTGAGTTCACAGTATTGTGTTAAGGTGATGTGTTCATTTTTTTCTAAAAATTTGAACAAATCGCTAGTGCTATCCTCGATGGAGATTACCCTATTGTAGCTTTTCCTTTCTTTTAAGATCTTCCTCATTTCCGGACTGGCTTGTACTGAACGATCATTCAAACGTATGAAGGCTTTGCCATATCTGTGCCGTTTCTCTAAAAAAGCGAAATGTGGTTTCTCCTCGCTTTCAGCAATTGCATAATGCAGAATCTTCTTTCCATTTTCGAAGTTTAGGATTGAGACCTCAAAATTGATTTTGGGCTTGCAAAGCTCTTCAAAAGCTTGGTTGAGAGCGAATTGATCCTCTTCGGGATATTTAAGACCTGCAATGGTGCCATCGTCCGAAACGCCGACAAAAAGATTTCCTCCCTTAGAATTTGCAAAGGCAACGACCTCACGGATGATTTTGTCCGGATGGTTTGCCTTCTTTTTAAATTCCACTAGATCACCTTCTCCTCGGGCAATCATTTTCCTAATTACCTCTAGTTCCACTTTGAATGAATTTAGATGTCTTGGTCTTCCTCGCCTAGTTCCGGCATTGAAAACATGCTATTGAACAAATCTTTGAATTGCATTCCATTTTGTAATTGATGTTTACTAAGCAGGCTATATTCTGCCAGGCCAAACAATGCGAATTCCATCAAGAAATATTTAAAATCCTCATGAGTTGTCTTTTGGTACCTATCGATCAGGCTTTCCAAACCAGGGATATTTTGAAGTTCCTTATGATAGTCTTTATCATTCGCATCAAAAATCAGATCCACCATATTTCCTTTTTCGAACCATTCCTTTATTGGCTCATAGGCATTTCCTTTCTCCTTCTTTCTTTCTTTTTCAGGATCGGGGAAATAGTTGAGAAATTGTGTACGAAGTGCTTTACCCACAAGATTATTAGCGACAATACCTGGGCCTTCCTGCTCGCCCTCATAAACCAATTCGACCTTTCCGGTTATTGAAGGAATAAGACCTTGGAAATCTGTGATTCGAACGCTTGTCTTGTCATCCCCACTAATTAAGACTCTTCGCTCGGCTGAACTTATTAAATTCTCATATCCTGAAATTGTAAGACGTGCAGATACTCCACTTTTCTCATCCACGTATTCACTACTTCTGGCTTCTACAGCGATTTGCTCGACCAAGTCCTTTGCTAAATCGAAAACTTGCACAACATTAGATTGCTCTTCCTTTACTGCCGCTTCTTGATGCGTAATCTTTTTTCCTGTTTCGATAGAATCCGGATAGTGGGTAATGATTTGGCTGTCAATTCTATCCTTCAATGGCGTAATGATCGATCCTCGATTGGTGTAATCTTCTGGATTAGCCGTAAACACAAATTGAATATCCAAAAGCATTCTTAGCTTAAAGCCTCGAATCTGAATATCTCCTTCTTGCAGGATGTTAAACAGCGCCACCTGAATTCTGGCTTGCAGATCTGGAAGCTCATTGATCACAAAAAGCCCCCTGTGAGATCGTGGTACTAATCCAAAATGAATGACCCGCTCATCAGAATAAGGGAGTTTCAAAGAGGCAGCTTTTATGGGATCCACATCTCCAATTAAATCTGCGATGGTCACATCGGGAGTAGCAAGTTTCTCTGTGTATCGCTCACTTCTATGCATCCATGAAATTGGAGTGGCATCGCCGTGTTCGGCAACTTGGTCAAGTGCAAATCTTGATATTGGGTTGGCAGGATCATCGTTGAGTGGAGAGTCTTTAACTACTGGAATGTACTCGTCCAATAATTCAATCATCTTTCGAGCCATTCGTGTTTTTGCCTGTCCTCTTAAGCCCAGGAAATTGATGTTATGTCGGGATAGGATCGCTCGTTCAACATCAGGGATAACCGTATCTTCATATCCCCACACTCCTTCAAATATGTTCTCCCCATTTCTCTTCTTTTGAATCAGGTTTCGCCTCAATTCTTCCTTGATCGACTCAGATTTGTACCCACTCTTCTTTAGATTTCCGAGTGTCGAAATTTTCAATAGTTCGTTGCTTTCCAATTTTTTTGCGGTATTAAAGGTTCTTCCTTCTGTTCTTTTTGTAATCTTCAAAAATGAGATTCCCCAACCCTTGAAGGCTGCTGTAATATGCATTCCCGTTGTTCACTTCTGTAAACTCCCTCACAAATTCTTGCAAGTATGGGTCTGAAGCAATCATGAAGGTTGTGATTGGCACATTGATTCTTCGACACTGAGCTGCTAGGTTGAGTGTTCGGTTTAGAATCTTGGGATCAAGGCCAAAGCTGTTCTTATAATATTTTATGCCTTCCTTCAAACAGGTTGGTTTCCCATCGGTGATCATGAAAATCTGCTTGTTCTTATTTTTCCTTCTCCTGAGAAGATCCATCGCCAACTCAAGTCCAGCCACCGTGTTTGTATGGTAAGGTCCAACGTTAAGGTAGGGTAGATCTCTGATTTCTATTTGCCATGCATCGTTTCCGAATACAAGAATGTCCAAAGTGTCTTTGGGATACTTTTTTGTAACCAATTCTGCCAAAGCCATTGCCACTTTCTTTGCTGGGGTGATTCTGTCTTCTCCATACAAAATCATAGAGTGACTAATGTCAATCATCAGAACCGTAGATGTTTGCGCTTTGAACTCCTTCTCTCTTATTTCCAGGTCATCTTCGGTCAGCATCAAGTCATTCAGGCCGTGGTTAATTTGAGCATTTCGAATACTCTCAGTCATTTCAATTTGCTCTAACGAATCTCCAAACTGAAATTCTCTGTAGTCAGAAGTAATTTCATCGCCTGTCCCTGTAAAGTTTGTTCGGTGATTGCCTTTTCCCGATTTCTTCAATTTGCCAAAGATTTCTTCTAAGGCACTCTTCCTCATCTGCTGCTCACTCTTCGCAGTAATCTTAAACTCCCCCTTTTCGGTCTGATCGGTAACATACCCCTTGTTTTTCAAATCATCAATGAAGTCTCCAATCCCATATTCTGGGTTTGTCAAAGTATGCTCTCGATCTAAGTTTGTCAACCAACTCAATGCTTCATTCACATCCCCTGAAGTAATGACCATCAGCTGAAGAAAAATATTCAACAAATTGTCAAAGGCATTCTTTTCAGGATCCTTCTCTGGAATGTACTCTGTAAACCGATATCCGATCATAACGTTAACTTAACTAAAAACAGGCACGAAAGATTTCCGAAATCCAGAAAAGCTGTGCAGTTTTTTAATTTTTGAATTAATTTAACATACAATTGCCCGTAGATATGCCAGGTCGAAAACCCATATTCGCTACACTTGTTACCGACATCTACACCTTCACAAGAGATAGTATGTTCAAGGTCTTCTTAGAACCTGCCTCACACGAGGATCGTCGCGCCAAGGAAGAAAAAAAGAAAAATAAGGAATAGCTATTTCTTCGGCATTGTGCCAAACACCATATCCCAAAGGCTTGAAGAAACTCCAAAGGCGCTCTCGGGATCCTTGTAATGATGAATCCCGTGGTGAACCCAAAGCACTTTCCAGAAATTTTTGGGCGGCTGAAATGCGTGAACCATGTAATGAATCCATAAATAAGTGGCATAGCCCATGTAGAATCCTGGCAAAAACCCATAAACTGAGTTTCCTAGTATCAACCTAAATAAAAAATAGAAAGCAGTTGCCACAACTATCGCCATTGGTATTGGCATCGCCAGACGGTCTTTATCCTTTGGGTAATCATGATGCACGCCATGCACCGCATAGGCAAACTTCTCTCTCTTTTCATTGGTTGGTGCAAGGTGAAAAAGAAACCGATGCATGATGTATTCAACCAATGTAAACGCAACCAAACCAACTAGAAACCAGGGAACCGCATTGAGTGCAGAAATGTATGATCTATCGAGACCATAGATCATTAAAATAGTACTTGCAGTTGAGAACATTATGAGTGGAGCAGAAATGTGCGTCCTTGTCAGTCTTTCCAGGAATTTATTCTTGAAAAGACTTTTTGTGCCTTTCGCATGAGGTTTATTCTTTGATTCCATCGCTAGCTGTCTTATATAAATATCTCAAAAATGACGTTTTCTACAACGTCTCGGTCAACGATTCTTTGTGTTTCTTTAGAACGGATTCATAAAAATTTTCGTACATCGGCAATACCTTCTCAATATCAAATTCCTTGGCTCGGCTCAGCGCACCTTCTTTAAACTTCTGGAGGTTCTCATTATCCAATACATGGATCGCCTTTTCCACCATAGCATCGATATCACCAACCTCACACACAAAGCCAGATACACCATCTTTATTAAGTTCAGGGAGTCCACCCGCATTGGTTGAAATAACAGGTACTTCGCATGCCATCGCCTCCAACGCAGCTAATCCAAAGCTCTCTTTTTCTGAAGTCATTAAGAATAAGTCGCTAACAGAAAGGACTTCAGCTACTGCTTGTAATTTCCCGAGGAATCGAATGTCCTCAGTACAAATTTTTTCAGCTTCCTCCTCCATTTTCTTTCGTTCAGGACCATCCCCGATCAAAAGGAGTTTTGATGGAACCACTTTCTTGAGCTCACAAAATATTTTCAACACATCATCGACTCTCTTGACCTTCCTGAAGTTCGAAGTATGAACGATTAGTTTTTCCCCGTTTGGACAGATGGCTTTCTTGAAATGATCTTTTTCGTGCTTTTTAAATCTGCTCAAGTCAATGAAATTGGGAATTACCTCTATGTCAGTGGTAATGTCGAAATGATCTAGCGTGGCCTTTTTCAGATCCTCTGAAACTGCAGTCACGCCATCCGATCTGTTTATAGAAAAGGTGACGACAGGCTCATTGGCAGAGTCTTTGCCAACGATCGTAATATCAGTACCGTGCAGGGTAGTAATGAATGGAATTTCATAGCCCTTTTCCTTTAAGATTTGCTGAGCCATGAACGCTGCAGATGCGTGTGGAACAGCATAGTGCACATGCAGTAGATCAAGCTTCTCTTTTATCACTACCTCCACCATTTTACTAGATAAAGCCAGCTCATAAGGTGGATATTGAAAAAGAGGGTACGAATTGACACTTACCTCGTGGTAATGAAGGTTTTGCTCAAAAAAATCTAGTCTGGTTGGCTGAGAGTACGTGATGAAATGGACATCATGTCCTTTGCCTGCCAATGCCATGCCGAGTTCTGTAGCTACTACACCGCTACCACCGTATGTTGGGTAACAAACAATTCCTACCTTCATTTACTAGAATTTATTCTTGCAAGTTATTAACCGAATCTGAATCGATTTGGTTTCGCTATTGATTATTCATTGATAATTGACTCGTAGATGACATCATGAATTTCAGTGCGAATATTCATTTCCATGAGTTTATCATTCTTCGAATCAGGGTAAATCCTATTGGATAGAAATACATAAATAAGGTCCTTCTCGGGATCTGACCAGACCATGGTTCCGGTGAACCCTGTGTGACCGAAGCTGGAGTCGCTCGCCTGGTAAGATGCACCATCTCTTTTCCAATCCTTCTTGTCCCATCCTAGTCCTCTTCTATTTTTTGTGAAGTATCGTGCGTTGAAAAGATCCAATGTCTCCTTTTTCAAATACTGCTTTCCAGCATAGTATCCTCCGTTCGAAAGCATATACATCATCTTTGCAAGGTCTGTGGCATTGGAAAAAAGTCCCGCATGACCGGCCACACCTCCAAAAATATGAGCATTTCGATCATGGACTTCTCCCCAAACCTGATCCTCACGGAAAAGCCTGTCAAATTCCGTTGGTGCGATGCTCGTTAGCGATATTTCTTTGCCTCGAGGATTAAACCCAATGTTTAAACTCATTGGTTTGTAGAAATTCTCAGCCAAAAACTGGTCAAATGGCAGTTCTGCCACCTCTTCCACCAGCATATGAAGGATCATGTAGCCCAGATCGCTGTATAAATATTTTTGTGGATTGTTGGTAAGATCAGAATTTCTAAGCCAACTTTTGAGCGAGTCGCGCATACTTGGATGGTATTCGATCCCATATGACCGCACATCATTTGTCTCATCTTCTTTCGTTTTGTAAAAGAATGAATTCAATCGGTCCCCATTCATCGCTCGTTTCCAAAAAGGAATGTATGATCTAATTCCACCATTGTGAGCAAGTAGCTGTTTTATGGTCACATGTGACTTATTAGAACCTGCAAAGTTTGGAAGATGCTTTCCGATGGGATCGTCCAGTTGAATTTTTCCTTGATCCACCAAAAGCGCAATGGCAGGAAGTGTAGCGATCACCTTAGTGACGGAAGCCAGATCATAAAGGGTAGAATTCTCCACTGCTTTTAGGCTATCGTACGTAAAGTGACCGTAGGACTTTTCAAAAACCACAGATCCATTTTTTACGACCGACAGTTGGCATCCTGGCGTCGCAAACTTTTCTATTCCCAATTTTGCTATATCACCGACCAACTCAATTTCATCTGTCAGACCTTCAAACTGTATGGTGGAGTAGCCTACAACCCCTTGTTCGGGAATCTTCTTTGATCCC
The DNA here is from genome assembly GCA_039961455.1 of Cyclobacteriaceae bacterium. GTDB lineage: Bacteria > Bacteroidota > Bacteroidia > Cytophagales > Cyclobacteriaceae > Ekhidna. Next base: position 70,806 of record JBDVJN010000098.1, read on the forward strand.
TCCACCTCAGCTCTACCCGAAATTTCCAGGGCACCAAAGAGCATTTTTGAGATGACAATCTCATCATGTTCAAACCTTCCAGGAACCAAAATTGCGGAGTTTTCAATCGATTCTTGGGTTTCCAAAAAGTCAATAATAATTTCATTCCCAAATAGTTTTCCTTCAAAACCCTCTCTTCGATCGAGTATAATCGGGAATTCTTCGATCTGTAGTCGGTCACGGACCGTTACATAATCAGACAATCTTCGCCTTAGTTTTTCATCCTTACCTCGATAGATTACTGCTTTGCTTTTAAGAGGCAGCCGTTCTTCCTTGTCGATCGCAATAATTCCTTTCATGAAAATTCTGCGCGTAAGCGATTCAGACAATTTTCTTGCAGGCACATATTCCGTCTCGGCATCAATTCCCTTATAAAACGACTCTTCGAAATTTGCGCCAACAGCCTTACTCCATTTATTGAGCCTCTTTGAGTTGTAAGATTGTTTTGAGACCCAAACTACGGGATTATTCGTCCTTAACTCTTTTTTTGATTCTGGAAGATTACCGGAAATACTATTATTCCTTAAAAAGAAAAATGGAGATATACGATTTGCATGCTCTATCACCTCTTTCTCAAAAATCGACAGACCTGTGGTATCCGGAAGCACTAAATGCTGAAAGCCAACCGTACGACCGTGATTTTCCAGAAAGCGGAAATAGTCAGCGATGACAGAATCATCCGCAATTGCCGACAGGTATTTAATATTTGGTAGAGCTACTCCATCGTTGGGATTTGGATCCATCTGTTGATCTAATTGTATTGCCACCCGATAATTCCTATCCTCAGAAAATTGCTGAATAGATGGCTCCCACTTCGAAAAGTAGATGGTTGCCTGTTTCTTTTTGTTGAGCGATTTGTAAAAAGTTGATCCATCATACCATATAATAGCATCTGGCCCTTTTTCTCCAGCGAAAGAAAGAGATATTGAAATGACCAAGGCGATGGAACAAATACTCCTCATTAAATCTTAAATTTGAACAATTTTACTCTTATGTCGTGTTCAATTACATAACATTTTACTCAATAATTATACCTAATGCGATTTCCATCTCTTTTTAGACTTCCGAGATACCAGCAGTTTGACATCAAGCCGAGGTACTATGATCCGATCAAGGAGGAGATAAAAGAGCGGACTGAGAGAATCAAACGAGGATTGAATAGTTCAGATGCGGAAGATTACCAGCCGGCACATATAAGCTTTCGAAGAAAGACAAAATCAGCTCCGATAACATCAATGCTGCAATTGTTAATTGCAGCAATCTTATGTATGTTGATATTGGGTTGGTTGCAATTTGGCAATGAGATTTTCTACTACATACTCTGGGTAATCGTTCCCGGTTATCTTTTCTATCGACTAAGATCTTTGAGGAAGCGAAAATGAGTGATGTAATTCACTTGCTACCAGACAGCATCGCCAATCAAATTGCTGCGGGTGAAGTTGTCCAGAGACCTGCATCTGTTGTAAAAGAGATGCTGGAAAATAGCGTTGATGCTGGTGCAAGTACTATCCAACTCATTGTAAAGGATGCTGGAAAATCTTTAATTCAAGTTGTTGATGATGGGGCGGGAATGAGTCTTACAGATGCCAGAATGAGTTTTGAGCGGCATGCAACTTCGAAAATCAAAACTTCAGAAGATCTTTTTAAAATAATGACCCTTGGATTCCGCGGAGAAGCTCTAGCTTCAATTGCTGCCGTAGCGCAAGTAGAGATGAAGACAAAAAGGGAAGGCGAAGAATTGGGGACTCTTCTACAAATTGAATCCTCAGAGGTTAAAAAGCAGGAACCAGTAGCTGGTTCAAAGGGGACTTCCATTTCTGTAAAAAATCTCTTTTACAATGTCCCTGCTAGAAGAAATTTCCTGAAGTCTAATCCTGTGGAGCTTCGTCACATCAATGATGAATTCCAGCGAGTAGCGCTTGCGAATCCGGAGATCAAATTTTCTCTGATGCAAAATGACCTCGAGACATTCAAGCTTGATTCGGGGAAACTTAGCAAGCGCATTGTCCAGCTTTTCGGCAAAAACTACAATCAACAACTGATCCCGTGTCAGGAAGAAACTCCTCTGTTGAAAATCACCGGGTATATTGGCAAGCCGGAAAATGCCAAGAAGACACGTGGAGAACAATTTTTTTTTATAAATAATCGGTTCATAAAGAATAGCTATTTAAACCATTCTGTGAACAGAGCTTATGAAGGGCTGCTAAAAGCAGACTATTTCCCCTTTTACGTACTATACATTGAAATTGATCCAGTGCATGTGGATATCAACGTCCACCCAACCAAGACCGAGGTCAAATTTGATGACGATCGCATGCTTTATGGTGTGATCAATTCTGCTGTACGGCAGGCATTAGCTTCTTTTAATGTGGCACCTTCTTTGGATTTTTCTGCTGATGTAAGCTTCGATCATCTAAACAAGCACCGCGAGGAGGTTTTATCTAAGCAAGAAAGAGCGTATGGTTCCTTTCAGACCATTAGGCCAAGTCAAGAACGATTAGAGAAGTTGGACGAGTTGTATCAATCTGCCGGCATGGAGGAGATTGCAACCATAGAAGAAGCTGAAAAAGAGCGTGTAAATGAACATATCTTTTCCAGTTCCATGGGACATGAAAGTGAATCCGAGGAAAAGAAACCCACATATCAACTTCATGGCAAATATTTGCTACGGCAAGTAAAATCCGGCATGATCGTCCTAGACAAGGAGTCCGCGCTGGAACGTATTCTTTTTGAGCAATACCAGGTTCAAATGCAATCGGGTTCTGGAATGTCGCAGGCTTGCTTATTCCCACAGCAGGTAAAGCTCAATGCTGGGGACTATGCACTGGCGCTGGAGTTAAAAGAAGAAATAAATATGCTCGGGTTTGAGTTCGAGCAGATGGGCGAGCAACTTTTAGTAATTCAGGGCGTCCCTTCAGAGTTGGTGCCATGCAACGAACAGGAGGTGTTTGAAGGTCTAATAGAGCAATACAAGCACAACGCAGAAAAATTAGATTTGCCAAAGAAGGAAAGTCTGATTAGAGCGTTGGCCAAAAGAACTGCCACCAACAAGTGTCAGAGCTTGAAAAATGAAGAGATGGATCACCTAATGGATCGATTGTTTGCGTGCGAGCAACCGAACTATACACCGGAAGGAAATCCAACGTATGTTTTATTAAGTTTAGAGCAAATAAACGATTGGTTCAAAAAGTAGTAGTAGAAAGTTCAAAGTAAAAAGTAGTGTTTAGAAGACTCACCCCTGTTGCAAAAAATATCCTGATCATAAATGTGGCCATTTTCATGATCAGTTCGTTTCTGAAGTTGCCACTCTCAGAATTTTTCGGACTACGAGTAGTTTTCTCCTCCGAATTTGCCCCATACCAATTTCTTACTTATATGTGGCTTCACGGGGGCTTTGGTCACATTCTTGGAAATATGATTGCTGTATTGGTCTTTGCTCCAATGCTTGAGGGTGTTTGGGGGTCCAAGCGATTTTTAACTTTCTATCTTATCTGTGGTATTGGTGCTGGAGTCCTATATGGTACAGCTGATTTCTTTGAAAAATTGCCACTAAAGCAAGATGCGGAAGCCTACCTGGACAATCCAACACCCGAAGGTTTTGAACGATTCATCATCCAACACAAAAATCCCTACTTCAATTTGAATGGTTTAGGAGAATTATCTGATGCTTATTACGAGAACGAGAATAATCTCGGCATTATTAGCCAGACGAAGAGAGTTGTAGAAGAAACGTATGAAATTTTTGTTACAAGAGGAAATATGATTGGCGCTTCTGGAGCTGTTTTTGGGATTCTGTTTGCGTTTGCCTTCCTATTTCCAAACACGGAGTTGTTTCTGCTATTCCCGCCGATACCGATCAAGGCAAAATACCTGGTTTTTTTCTATGCTATGTATGAGATTTATTCAGAATTCAACCGAACAGCAGGGGATAACGTTGCGCATTTAGCACACATTGGTGGAATGCTTATTGCATTTCTGCTGTTAAAATTTTGGAAGAACGACACAAGAAAATTTTATTGAGCAAGATGCTCTCACAAATTATTGACCTAGAAATTTAGATATTTATAAATCGTACCATTAATTAGCTGCACCATTTCAAAGCAGTGAATACAAAGAAATGAACGGAGGACTTTTTGATGATTTTAAGAATGCCTGGGGCAAGCCAAACAATGCAGTTGTTCAACTAATATTGATCAACCTGATGGTATTCGTAGGTGCTCGAGTTCTCAAAGTCTTTTTTGATATCAGTGGTGCCACAGACACTTTTTTCTTTCTATTTCGCAAGCTTCAACTGCCGGCTGAAATTGGACTACTGTTTACGCAGCCCTGGACGATTGTTACCTACTTCTTCACTCACTACGATTTTTTCCATGTCCTTTTCAATATGCTTTTTCTCTACTGGTTTGGACGGATCATTCAGGAATTCTTGAACAGCAAACGAGTCATTTCACTTTATGTGCTTGGAGGACTGTTCGGTGGTTTACTTTATATCTTCATCTACAATTTCATCCCGTTTTATTCAGATCGTGTTGCAGAATCATTGATGTTGGGTGCCTCTGCTGGTGTTTTTGCCATAGTCGTTGGAGCTGCGGTTTTTATGCCGAACTACACTTTTTTTCTTTTGTTTCTTGGACCAGTCAAAATCAAATACATCGCGATTTTCTATGTTTTTATGTCCTTCATTGGCAGCACTGGTGGGAACGCTGGTGGCGAAATTGCTCATCTAGGCGGAGCGTTTGTAGGGTGGCTGTACATCACTCAACTCAACAAGGGAAGTGATCTAGGTAGTTGGGTGATCTCCTTTATCAGCTTCGTCAAGAGCATGTTCAAGCCACAGCCAAAGATCAAGGTGACGCACCGCGGAGGAAGTAGACGACCATCTAGGAAAGCAGCCTCCAAGGCAGAATCTTCGAGTTCGACCTCCTCAACACCTCAAGCCGAAATCGACGCAATTCTTGACAAGATTTCCCAGTCAGGATATGAGAGCTTGAGCAAGGATGAAAAGCAGAAGCTATTTAACGCAAGCAAAAAGTAAGTTGTTTCTCAAGTTGTTTCAACTTACGATTTCTTCGATTAGAGCCTGATGAATTAATCGAAGAAATCTTCAATCGAGATTACTCAGCAGCCGCCTTCGATTTATTGGCCAACTGGCCACACGCTGCATCAATATCTTTTCCCCTACTTCTTCTCACACTTGTATGAATCTTCCCTTTAATCAAATGATTGGCAAAACGGTCAATGGTCTCGGGATCAGCTTTACTGAATGACGCTTCAGAAATTGGATTGTACTCGATGATATTGATTCGACACGGGACCTTGCGGGCATATTTTAGGAGTTTTTCCGCATCCTCGATCGAGTCATTGAAATCGTAAAAGAGAATATACTCAAACGTGATCCTGTTCTCTGTCTTGTCATAGAAATACCTTAATGACTTCATCAGAGCATCCAGGGTGTTGGACTCATTGATAGGCATGATGGTATCGCGCTTTTTGTCATCGGCAGCATGAAGAGATAGTGCCAGGTTGAACTTGACTTTGTCATCCGCCATCTTCGTGATCATCTTCGCAATTCCCGCTGTGGAAACTGTAATTCGCTTTGGCGACATATTCAAGCCATCCTCCGATGTTATTCGGTCAATGCCTTCCATCACATTGCTGTAATTGAGCAAAGGTTCTCCCATTCCCATAAATACAATATTTGAGAGCGGCATCTGATAGTTCTCTTCAGCCTGATCCCGAATCGCTACTACCTGATCGTAAATTTCACCTGCATCCAGATTTCGCTCTCGCTTCATGTAGCCAGTAGCGCAAAACTTGCAGCTAAGCGAGCATCCGACTTGACTAGAAACGCAAGCTGTCATACGATCGTCAGCTGGAATAAGAACACCCTCAACTAAGTGCTTATCGTGAAGGCGGAACGCAGACTTGACTGTACCATCATTGGAGACCTGCGAGTTGTCAACTTCTATTGTATTGATGACAAAATCCTTTTTGAGTTTTTCTCTCGCCTCCTTGGATAGATTTGACATCTCATCAAAAGTTTTCGCAGATTTCACCCAAAGCCACTCCCACACTTGTTTTGCTCGGAATTTCTTTTCACCTATTCCTTCAAAATAAGAGGTTAACGTTCCAATGGTTTCCTTCCGGATGTCCTTCATACCACAAAGGTACAAGTAGAGTATGGGAAGAGGAACCTAATAGAAGTGTTTAATAAACCGAAAAGCCATGCCGAGAGAATTCTTTGCTAAACAGAATCTTTCTAAAATCACTTGGCTGGAGTTCATTCTTAAGCCTTGATTCACCCTTCCGACGAATGAGTCTTTGAAAATTTTCCTCTCTTGCCGCAAATTGAATTGAATCCGGGTACGTAGTCCTTAAGATGAAATCAAACGGCTGATCTGGTGTCGACTCCGTTTGGAAAAATTCGTAGGAGGCTATGATTTTTTCCTCAAGCGCCCAATCCCTAAGTACCTTCCAATTGTTTTGATAGTAGTAAATCGCCTCTTCGCGATTGTTGTTCAAAATTTGGACAAAATCCAGGGAAGTAATGCCATTATCTGTCTGGCCAAAACTCGCAAAACAAGTCAGTGAGGTACATAAAACTAAGATCTTTTTCATATTATTTTTTGTGCGTCCAAACATTTATTTCTGTTTAGCAAGATTCGATTTGCAGACACAAATGTTCTAATCAAATCAATTTTTGGGGTGGAATTGGACGTTTTTGGGGTGAACGAGCTATGGCAAAAGGGATTGCACAGAATCTTTGAACGATGGAGAGAGTGGAACATCCATTGACCATTCTCCATCACTAACCACTAGTGTACTTAAATTTCGCTTGACCGCGTACTTCAGGTTGACTACAAAAGACCTATGGACTCGTTGAAATTGCGGATATGCAGCAAGCTGGTTTTGCACGGCCTTTAACGTGGTCCTGATTGTTTTTTTGCTTGGGAATTGAGAAGTTGATATAAAGACATCAACGTAATTATCATCAGCTTTTAGAAGCAACAACTCATCAAGATTAACTGTGATTTTTTCCTTCCCCTCTCCCTTGAGAATCAAATTCCCCTCATCAATTTGCTCCTTACCAACCAGCGAATGAAAAAATTTTGACCTTCCATACAGTGCAAGCGGGAGATATGTAAGGAGAATCATGAATAAAAAAGCAAGCCATTGTTCCAGATATTCCAGGCCATCGAAGCATTCCCAGTCACACCGAATAAGTCGCATCAAAAAGACAATATGTACAAAAAGTATGAGTTTCAAAATCCACGAAATCCCATCCATCACAAGGTTGGAAGAAAGATCGATCTTTAGCAATCGCTGAAAACTGATATCAGTCAGGTAACTAATCAAGATAAAAGAGACACCTACCGGCAACAGGAAAAGGGCCAAAGCAACAAAATGCTGCAGATCATTTACATAAACTCCGAAAGGTCGAGCGAGCAGCAGAAAAAGCCAAATAAACAAACCTGTTCCGAGATTGTACGGATGCTTCCATCCAAACCTGTGATATGCCCAATGGAAATGCTTGTGAATTTTCATGCAGGAACAAATTAGAGAATTTCTTCTATTTCTGATCTCAATCTGCAATTATTGAAATCTCGCGAATCTCTCTGCTTACTGTCTTTTTACTATTTTCGTTGCGTGGCGATTATAGATAAAATAGTTAAGCAGGTAGGGACGCTTGTTTCATGGCTCACTTTGCTACTGGTAGTTGTCATCGTTATCGACGTTGCACTTCGTTATTTATTCAATACAACCTCAGCTGCATCGTTCGAATTGGAGTGGCATCTATTTGCAGCGATCTTTCTCCTGGGAGCTGCTTACACACTCCAGCAAGACAAACATGTGCGTGTGGATGTCTTCTATCATCGCTTCTCAGATAAAACCAGAGCCTGGGTAAATCTGACAGGTACAGTATTATTGCTGCTTCCTTTTTGTACAGTAGCGTTTTGGGAATCACTTTCTTTTGTTGAAAATTCCTACGCTGTAAGAGAAACAAGTCCGGATCCTGGAGGGTTGCCAGCACGCTATGTCATCAAGGCTGCGATTCCTGCTGGCTTTTTTCTGCTAGGATTGCAGGGAGTAAATCTGGTTCTAAAATCTGTATCCAAAATTCTAGACAATGGCTGAAAAAGAAGAGGTTAAAGAGCGAGAGCATTCGACACCAGATTGGCTCAAAACAATACAACTCAACAGTTGGGAAGCTGAGTTATTGGTTTCGGCACTTGTTCTATATGCCTTGTTTCAGGTGCCTGATTTTATTCATGACTTCCACTTAAGAAGCTTTGATAGAGGTAGCCAATTTCATCGTTTTTTTAACATCCTTATCATGGCTGTTGAGCTATTGAAATTTGGCTATATATTTCACATTTTGGTAAGGGGACTTTGGGTCGCCTCGGTTGGTCTCAGTTACGTATTCCCAAAAGGAATAGACAAGGAGCTACTGAAATTCAAAGGGCGATTTGATACGGAGTTGAATGCTAAGAGCTCTCTGGTTAACAGTGTGCTCCGTTTGGAAGAGCTTTCCTCACTCTTCTATGGTATTTCATTCCTTGCATTCGGTGTTCTGCTAGGTGTTGGGACCTTGTTTTTTACATTCGTCCTTTTATCGGAAGTGATGACCACAGCCATTCAGAATGGCTCGCCATTGGCCGCATTGTATTTCTTCGCCTACTTTATCTACTTGATATTGATGGTATTGGTCTTTATCGATTTTTTGACCAATGGCCTCTTCCGGAGAATTGATTGGATGGCCAAATGGTTCTACCCTGTCGCAATCTTCTTTCGAGTTATCACACTTTCGTTCCTTTACAGAAGGTCCATGCTCGTACTAGTGTCAAACACTAAGGGCTGGAAATCCTATTTGATCCCTTTTTTTGTTCTTGTAGTCTGTGGGGGTTTTGCCTTCCTAAGAGGGGAGGTTAAAGACGGCAAAAAAGTTAAATATTTGGCTGCCGCTCAAGAAGTAAACATCATGAACGATAATTATGAGAATCTAAGGGACAATGAGGATCTTGTAATTGCAACAATTCAATCAGATATCATAACGGAAAATGCACTGCAGATTTTCATAGATGACCTTGGGGTTTACAAATCCTTTTATCGAGAGGATACCGCCAAGTCTAAGACAAAATGGGACTATTTAGGCTCGGACACCTCTTCCCTGTTTCTAAACAAATGGCTGAGTTTCCACATTGATTCTGCGGAGTATGAAAATATTAAATGGTTTAAAACACAGCATCGAAGCGCGCTGGACTTTGGTTTTCTAACTTATATCGATATTAATACGCTAGCTCGTGGATCTCACAATCTTTCTATACGCGTCGACACAACACAGTTGGGTGATGGGGCCAGAAGAACGGTTCGTGAAGGGATGTATCATCAACTGGATCTTTCCAATATCCACTTTTTCTACGACAAACAGTGACAGAATATCTACCAATTATCCTTTTTGGAGTCATCTTCCTGCTCATCCTTTTCGGATATCCAGTAGCGTTTACGCTTGGTGGTGTTTCCATTCTTGTCGGACTTTTTGTCTTTGATTCCGACTTTTTCTACCTCCTCTCTCTTCGCATTTACGGCACCATGCAAAATTTCGTTTTGCTGGCTGTCCCTCTTTTCATTTTCATGGGCATGATGTTAGAAAAATCTGGCATCGCAGAACGACTCCTCCACACGATGAGTATGCTTTTTGGAAACATACGTGGTGGACTAGCTATTTCTGTTGTCGTTGTTGGTGCAATGCTAGCCGCCTCCACTGGAATCGTAGGAGCAACGGTAGTTACCATGGGTTTGATCAGCTTACCCGTGATGTTGAAAAAAGGATATAGTCCAAACATTAGTACAGGAGTCATCGCCTCCTCGGGGACGCTAGGGCAAATCATTCCCCCATCCGTGGTATTGGTTCTGCTTGGAAGTGTTTTGAATGTCTCCGTTGGAAACTTGTTTTTGGCTGCTGTAATCCCTGGCGTTGGACTTGTTGTATTATATCTTCTCTACATTATCATCTACGGTCAAATCTTTCCGGACAGGGTTCCAAAGATTCCAAAGGAAGAAATAGCTGCATTCAGAAAAGAGGGGTTCTCCAAAGAGGTAATCAAATCCTTTCTCTTCCCTTTCATTCTAATTCTCATTGTGCTGGGTTCCATTTTCGCTGGAATTGCTTCGCCAACTGAAGCCGCCGGAGTTGGGGCCTTTGGGGCTACAATATTAGCTGTAGTCAGCAAGAAGTTCAATTTGGGAATGTTAAAGCAGGTGATGAAGGAAACTACTTCGATTACATCCATGGTCTTTATGATACTGGTCGGTGCAACTGCTTTCTCCCTTGTGTTCCGTGGTTTAGAAGGCGACAAATTTCTTTTAGGGTTGATTCAAGATGCGAATCTTGGTGCCAACGGATTTCTCATCCTTGTAATGATTGTCGTTTTCATTTCTGGTTTCTTTATCGACTTCATTGAAATAGTATTCATCATCGTCCCAGTTGTAGCACCAATTTTTGTAAGCCTTGGTGTGGATCTGGTTTGGATAGGAATTCTTCTCGCGGTAAACCTTCAGACGTCTTTTCTAACACCTCCGTTTGGTTTTGCGCTCTTTTATCTAAAAGGAGTCGCGCCTCCGGAGGTGAAAACGGCACATCTCTACAGGGGAATCATCCCCTTCGTCATTATTCAATTGGTATTTCTCATTGCCCTGATTGTCTTTCCTGAGATGATAAATTTGATTGGATGAGAAAACTATTTTTCCTGCCGCTCTTTCTACTCTCAAGCATCTGTGAAGCTCAGGTCGATCAATCGAAAATTGATTCAATTCGATCCGTACTAAATACTATTGAAGATCCTACGAGTCGATTTGCTGAATGTAAGGTGCTGGTAAAGCAAGAACAAAATCGAAATAACAGACTTGCCATTCTTCATTTACTTGATCCGGAGGATTTTAAGATCGCTGATACGACAAAAATCAGTCATCTCTATCAAATAGCTGAAGGTCATTTGGTTCTTAATAATCTGGATTCTTTCACATTTTACAATGAGAAAGTGTATGCCTTATCTGAAGAAGTTGATTCATTCAAATACAAAGTAGCAGCCCTCAATGCAAATGCTCACTACATGGCTGTTCTGGGAAAACATGACAGCTCGATTTACTACTATAAAAATGCGCTGGAGACACTTGACGAAATCGTTCCGAATGAAACCATGTCATTGGAACGAAAAATGATGACCAAAGCGGATGTTCTAGGGAATGCATCAGGGGTGTTCTTCAATATTCAAGATTTTGTGTCTGCAAAAAAATACCTTTCAGAATCTCAGGAGATTTGCGAAGAATATGACTTCGTCGAGTCATCAGTCTACAACCTAATACGACTGTCGCTAATTGAAAAACAGGAAGGGAATCTGACAGAAGCATTGATACACAACTTTGATGCTGTCGAAAAACTCAAGATTGTTAAAGATTCTTCACTCCTTTTGTACAACTACGACAACATAGGTCAAATTTATCTGCTGCAGGAAAATCTGGATCAGGCCATTTATTACCTAAACAAATCTGAAGAGTTGGCTTTAGAAATAGCAGATATTCCAAATTATCTTAATGTCCTTAACTCTCAAATAAAGATATATCTGAAACAAGGTAAGAATAAAAAAGCTGAGCAAACTGCATTCCAATTGCTGAACGAATCAGAAAAAGCAGGGAATTCAAGGCACAAGAAGAGTGCTTTGAACAGGTTGTATGATGTGAGTCTTGCTCAGAAGGACATTGCTGCGGCACTAGATTTCAGAAACCAATACTACTCGCTCAAAGATTCAACCGAAGGTCATGAAACGAGGGAGAAAATCGCAGAGATTCAAACAGAATACGAAACAGAAAAGAAAGAGGCAGAGATCGAACGTCTTTCTCTCGAAAACAGTCTAAAAGATTCAAACCTTGCACGCTCCAGAAATGCTCAATATGCCTTAGCAACAGGTGGTGGGTTTTTCATTATTCTGTTAGTTGTCTTTTTCACCTTAAGAAGCAAGAAACAAAAGGCTGAACAAGAAGCTCAAGAATTGCAAATAGAAGCATTACAGAAGCGGCTGTTTGACATGAATCTTAATCCGTATGAGAAGCAGTTTGACTTACTGCGTTTGAACGAAATCTTGAACAGTCCGCTAACTGAAAGGGAGTTTGAAACACTTGACCTTAGTCTTCAAGAGAAATCAAATTCTCAAATTGCAGAACAGCTATTCATTAGCAAAAGCACAGTCAAGTTTCACCTGAGAAATACCTACAAAAAACTGGGAGTGGGCAACCGAAGAGAAGCATTGGCCTACCTGAACAAGACTTCCTAGCAAGCAATTTTTCCTCCACATCTTATTTTTCAGGGAACCGCAAAATATACTTCTATACATGATAATCGGGCTTTTTAAAAAAACTACCCATTAGGGTAGCAAAATCCTAGCCCAGGGGTCAGGTCTTTTTCTACAGGCATTATTTCAGGTTTGCTTCATAACAAATCGCAAAAAAGCCTTATGAAAAAGTTTTTATTATTCGCAATAATTTTTACGACAACTTCCTTGCTGATTCACGCACAGGAAAAGTTATGGGGAGTAACTCCAAACGGTGGTAATCAGAGTAGAGGAGTTATTTTCAGTACCGACCCTGATGGATCCAACTATCAGGTCAAGCATGAACTTGTAAAGTATTCAGGAAGCACTCCTACTAATTCTAAGCTAGCCTTAGATGGTGAGGGTAAATTGATTGGAGTAGCAGGAACCACTATTTTCCAATTTGATCCAGCGACGGGAGACTATATCGGAAAAGAACCTTTCGGCACTTCAGGAACTGACCCAAGAAATCCTCGTGGAGGAGCAACCATTTCTTCTGGAATTATCTATGGAGTAACAGGGAACGGAGGTACCAACTTTGAAGGTGTTATCTATCGTTATAATTTCGATTTCAACAATTTTGAAACAGAATACGATTTTACGTTAAGTACAGGTGAATTTGCAACTGGCACCATGCTGGCGGTTGGCCCTACTTTTTACGGAGTGACAACACAAGGAGGCGACAATGACGAGGGGGTGCTGTATTCCTACAATCGAACCAATGAAGTATTTACCAAGTTAGTCGACTTCAATAGTATGACAAACGGGAAAAACCCGATTGGTGACATAATACTGGAAGGTGACAAATTGTTTGGAGTTACCACATCAGACGGAGGTACCGTGTTCACTTACGATCTTTCGACAAACACTTTTGCCACCGTATTAGACAATTTGATTGCGCCTACTACTGGAACCAAACCAGGTGGAGGACTACTGAAGGCTTCAGATGGGTTGCTATATGGCGTGATGGAAAACGGAGGAAGTCAGTCAGGAGGATTAATATATAGCATTGATCCTTCTACAAATGTCCAAACAATAATTTACGAACTTGACAGGTTTCCAGGGACTTTTGGATACTACCCGCACGGGACGCTATTGGAAGGATCAGGCGGAAAATTGTACGGAATGGCTCAAGGCGGAACAAACGGCTTTGGAGTAGTTTACTCCTATGATTTGGTAACCGATACTTATGCTGTAGAAATTGATTTCAATCAAGATAACGGATACGTAATTGGGACAGACGGAAACTCCTTGATTGAAGCTCCAAATGGTCTTATTTATGGAATGACAAGAAATGGCGGTCCGAAGAACGAAGGAGTGCTCTTTTCGCTCAATCCTGCAACTGACGAGTTTAAAGTAGAATTTGACTTTGGCAGAGATGAAGGAAGTGATCCAGTTGGTGATCTGATCAAAGCCAGCAATGGTAAGCTATACGGACTTGCGCAAAACGGTGGACAAGAAGGAGAAGGCACCATATTCGAATACAATATTGCAAGTGATCAGTTCACCTCAGTTCATGAATTTGGTATTGGGTCAGACGGTAAATTTCCTTACGGATCCCTTACAGAAGGATCTGATGGAGTTTTATATGGCACCACATTCGAATACTCTTCTACTGGTCAAGGGACAGTATTTTCATACAATCCCGAAACTGAAGAATACCTCAGAAGAGCAGTAATGGGGCAGTTTACGGTTAATACGGATTTGGTAAACCCCATTAGCAAGCTAGTAGAGTATTCACCAGGTGTGTTCTATGGGCTCACTTTTACTGGAGCTTCTATCTTTTCTTATAATTCCGTCACTGATGTACTTATAAACGAAAAAACACTAATATCCTCAGAGGGACAAAACCCTACAGGAAACCTTTTATTGGCATCAAACAACAAATTTTATGGGTTAGCAAGAGGAGGTGGGGCAAATAACGATGGAACACTTTTTTCTTTTGACCCATCAACAGATGTCTTCGAACTACTGCATGACTTTGATGATACCATGGATGGGAGATTGCCTCAGGCCAGCCTGATTGAAGCTTCTGATGGAAAACTATATGGTACTGCTAGCATAACATCAAGTGACGGAGGTATGATTTTTTCCTATGACATAGGTAGCGATGTGTTTGCAGTGGAGCATTCTCACGGAGATGATGCGTCAGGATCTACATTTAAAGGGACTTTGGTTCAAGTACCTAGTGGCAACTTAGTCGGAATGAGTGAACAGGGAGGGGTTAACGGCAATGGTACCATTTTCGAATTTGACATTGTTACAAAAGCATATTCTGTGGTCAATGAATTTAATAATTTCGACGGAAGGTTTCCCGAAATGACTCAATTGCTTTTGGTCCTGCCAAATGCTATCCCAACTGACATTACACTAAGCAACAACTCCTTAGATGAAAACGAAGTAACTGGAACAGCAGTGGGTCTGCTATCTACTACCGACGGTGATCCAGGAATTTACACCTACACGCTGACGGCAGGCACAGGTGATGTAGATAACGCGTCCTTTGCAATTGTGGGTGATGAACTGCAATCTGCCGCAATCTTTGATTTTGAGGTAAAAGACAGCTATGCCATTCGCATCAATACCAATGATGGCAATGGTGGTGATTTCGAGAAGCAGTTTACCATCACGGTCGACAATGCGTTTGAAACACCAACCGATCTAGCATTAAGTGCAACCGCTATAAATGAGAACAGCTCAATCAACGCGACGATAGGAACACTTTCGACAACTGATGAAGATGCTGGAGAAACATATACCTATTCATTCGCTAGCGGAACTGGCGATACGGACAATGTTTCCTTTTCCATCGTCGATGACGAATTGCAAGCAGCTGACGAATTTGACTTTGAAGCGAAAGCTACTTATGCTGTCAGAATAGAAACCAACGATGGCAATAGTGGCACACTTGCAAAAGAGTTTGTCATTTCAATAAATGACGTGAACGAGGCTCCAGTCATTGCAGACCAGGCGTTTGAAGTGTCTGAAGCAGAAGGAAATGGATTTGTGGTTGGAACAATCAGCGCGTCTGATCCTGAAAGTAACGTGCTTGCATTCAGTCCTCTTTCTGGAGAAATTGGAAGTGTCTTTGACGTTTCTCCTGGAGGATCACTTTCTCTCAATAGAGCAGTCGACTTCGAGGAAGAAGGGCCGTACGTATTTAATGTTGCTGTTGGAGATGACGGTACACCAAGCCTTGAGTCAATTGCTACTATAACTGTAAATGTGATAGATGCAAATGAAGCTCCAACTGGTATTCAACTATCTGCAACCAATGTAGAGGAAAGTAATCCAATTGGGACATCCATTGGGACGTTTACTACAACCGATGATGACAATGGGCAATCGCACGTCTATTCACTGGTCACCGGATCTGGTGATACAGATAACGCTTCTTTTAGCATCTCGGGAGCTGAGCTTGTGAGTGCTGAGGTATTTGATTTCGAAACAAAAACCTCCTATTCAGTAAGAATCCAAACGGATGACCAAAATGGAGAAATGTTCGAAAAGGAATTCAGCATTACCGTTGATGATCTCCCTGCTCAGGTAACCTCCTTTGATTTTTCTAATCAAACAATTGATGAGAATCAAGTATCAGGGTCAATGGTAGGAGCTTTTGCAACTACTGGTGAAGACTTATCAGGAAGTTTTACCTATACATTGGTAGCAGGAGTTGGAGACAATGACAATGCTTCCTTCTCCATCTCAGGAAATCAATTATTAAATGCTTCAAGTTTTGACTTTGAAACAAAGAACAGCTACTCAGTTCGAGTGATGACCGACGATGGAGCAGGTAATACGTTTGAGGAAATGTTTATCATTTCTGTGAACGATGTTTCCGAAGCTCCAACTGACATCATGTTAGATGCAAATTCACTAGCTGAAAACAATACAATCAACGATGTAATCGGAACCCTCTCCACCACGGATGAAGACGCTGGTGAAACATACACCTATTCGTTGGTAGCAGGAACTGGTGATGCGAATAATGGATCATTTAGTGTCAATGGAGTAGAATTAAGAGCAGGCACAATCTTCGACTTCGAAACGAAAAACAGTTATACTGTGCGGGTACAGACCGCCGATGGAAATGGAGGCACCTATCAGGAAGTTTTCACTATCATCATCACAAATGAAAACGAAAGTATCCTTGTGTCATCTCCATTGGCAGACCAATCCCTTAATGAAGGCTTTACAAGTCTTGTTCTGGAGCTGGGTTCTGTTTTCACAGACCAGGATAATGATGCACTCACCTATTCAGTAACAAGTTCCAGCGAAAGTGTGGTTACTGCTTCCGTAACGGGGTCAACACTAAAAGTTTCAGAAGTGGCGTTTGGATCATCAACCATTACGGTCACTGCAGCCGATGGATCAGGAATCACCACTTCTGATCAATTCATCGTGTCGGTAGAAGAAACGGCCCTAGGCTTGGAAGACGAACTTCAGCTGAATATCTATCCAAATCCTTCCACTGATTTTGTTCAAGTTCGCTCGCAACAGGTGATCTCTGTCAGGTTGGTGAGTCTTGAAGGTAAAGTGGTCAACGCTGAAACAACTGGGGTTGATTTCCGAATTGATCTACGATCTCTAAGTACTGGCTCGTACATCCTAATGATTAAAGGTGAAAAAGCTACAACATCAAAACGGATCCTGGTAAGAAACTAAGGCAGCTTTAGCACATAAACGGCTATTGCGATTTGGGCGGCTCAAGGAGTCGCCCTTTTTTTGTGCAACTTTTCCTATTCGTAAATTTCTCAGTAAATCTGGATATTTCTGCTGCGATGCTTAAATTGGCTAAGATGAAAAGGTCTAGTTTTCTACTAATTCTTCATTTCATAGTTTTTTCTGTCTTTGCACAAGAGGCGCATGACAAAGTGACAAAAGCACTTGATGAATTTATGGAAGCCGAAAACCCTTCGGTTTCCCAAAGTATTCTTCAAAATGTGGAAAATCTAGTCGATGAAGTCCCTGACTCAACTCGAGCAAGTTTCTACCTGAGTATGGGTATATGTCTTGGCCAAATGGGTAAAGTAGATTCTTCGTTCTTGTACCTTGATCGCTCAGAGGAAGTTGCCAACACTTCAAGCATGAATTTTATTAAAGTAAAAATTAATAACACCAGAGGGTTGGTCTACATGGTTGGCGGTGATTATGAAAAATCACTTGCAGCATACCAGGAGGCAATGAACTTAGCAGAGGGAAATGATGAGCCTCGATTTCTAGAGGCATTGCGCAAAATTTACGGGAATAGCGGCGGTATTTTCTACCAGCTCAACCAGTACAATCGAGCGTTGGAAATGACAAGAAAGGCACTTTCAATATCCGAACAATTGGATGATAATTCTGGCAGAGCATACAATCATCTCAGGCTGGCCTTGGTTCTAAATGATTTGGATAGCCTTCAAAAAGGAATCGATCACCTTACGAAAGCAAGTGAGTATCTCAAAACGCTAGGCGACACAACAACACTACTATATGCCGAGAACACTCTTGGAAGCGTTTTGGAAAAGCAAGGTCAAGTAGAAGATGCTACCGTACATTACAAAAAAGCCCACCAGCTGGCTTTAGCCATTGGCGATCAGGAAGAGGTAGCATTCACCCTCCTTTCCATTGCTTCTATCTATCTCAAAACGGGCGCGATTTCTCAAGCCGAGGCGTACTCCAATCGTGCATTGAAGTTTGCGTCAGTCAATAATTTTCCAAACAGCATCAAACGTGCCCATGATATTTTATACCAATGCGCTACTGATAGAGGAAATTACAGACTCGCACTGCAGCACAGAAATTCGCACATTGCGCTGTCGGACTCCATCAGTGGCGCCGATGTAAAAGAGAAAGTAGCAGAGCTGGAAACCAAATATGAGACAGTGAAGAAAGAGGCTGAGATAGACCGTTTAACGCTTGAAGGTCAGCTAAAAGACGCCAATTTAGCAACTGCTCGTAATGCTCAATATGCCATAGCCTTAGGTGCGGGGTGCTTAATAATAATTTTACTTGGCTACATCAGTTTCAGATACAAGGGAGTAAAAGCAGAGCGAGAAGCTCAGAAATTACGCATCGAGGCTTTTCAAAAAAGGCTGATCGAACTGAACGCCACTCCGCCAGATTTGACTTTAGATTTTGAAGAGCTAAATAGTAAGCTCAATACACAACTAAGCGACCGGGAGTTTGAAGCACTCGTTTTGAGCTTAGATGGCAAAACAAATGCAGAAATTGCAGATGAACTGTTTATCTCCAATAGTACCGTGAAATTTCATCTAAGAAACACCTATTCAAAACTTGGTGTGCAGAACAGAAAAGAAGCCTTCAAATTCATCCTTCAGACTAGTTAATCTTTTAACAAAAAGCGTGGTTTGAGTTCCATTAGAGCTTTACATCGGGTAAATTAGGAGTTAGTAAATCGCAAGAAGCCCTAGTTTATGTTAGCCAAAGTTCTTAGTGCAGTAGTTGCATTCATACTACTTTTCACTGCGTCAGGTCAATCTGCCGAGACAGGACGTGTAAACGAACTACTAGAAAATGAAAAATATCAGGAAGCGATTGAGCTATCCGATTCACTTCTGAGTCTCTCCGAACTGCGCGACAAATTTCATTTTCTCCACAGTAAGAAGGGTGATGCATACTATTTTCTCGGTGAGTCAAAGCGGTCGCTTGAAAGTTACCTGAGAGCACTAGACGAAGTAGCTAGCGGCAACTTCGAAGATCGAAAGCAACTGCAGGAAACTCAGAGTTACACGGGATTCACTTACAATGAACTTGGGCTTCACGATAAAGCTATCAAGCATTACAGGCAATCGCTTGCTCTGGCCATAGAACTTGGTGATTCCGTGGAAGTCGCAGTTGGGCATTTCAATATTTCTAATTCTCTGCTCCGACAAGGACATTTGGATGACGCCATGACTCACTTACTCAGTGCATATGAAATCGACAAGATACGTAAGGATACGTCAGCCATAGGTTTTGACTTGAACGCTTTGGGATTTGCCCAACTTCAGTTTGGCAACGTTCAGGAAGCAATCAAATACTATAGAGAATCCATTGCGCTACTGGCAAAAAGTTCGGGAAACTTCAACTCATTGGGAACCCGATACAACAATCTTTCGATGGCATTCAACCAAGGCACTCAATATGACAGCGCGATCCACTACAATAACCTCTCAATCGAGGTTCATAGCCAATTCAATGACAGCATTAACTTGGCCGAAAGATGGATAAATCGAGCCAAAATACTAAGTGCTAAAAACTCCACCAGACAGGCACTTGACTGGGCACGTAAGGCAAAGGGGTTTTTTGAAAAATTTGAGAGGGGGCAATCGATTCTAGCAGCAAATGAGGTGCTCATAGAATGTCTCGATGCGCTCGGTAGGTATAGCCAGGCACTTGACCTCTGCGCGCAGAACATTTCTATGAGCAAGTCACTGAATCAAGTTTCGCTTCATAGAAATACGCTTTTGCAGCAAGCAAGTTTGTTTGAAAAAACAGGCAATACCTCAAAAGCCTATCAGGCGCACAAAGCTGCCATCCTGCTCTCTGATTCAATCCAATCAATAGAAAGCAGAAGACTTACAGAGCAATTGGAAATCAAATATGAAGTAGACAAGATAGAAAGCGAAAACAGTCTTTTGAAATTGGAGCAGGAAATTGCCCAAGCTGAAATAGACAAAAAGAACGTACGTCTTCAATGGTTAATATTGCTCATCGGAGTCATTACGATTTCGGCTATCCTGATCACATTTGTTATTCTATCCCGTGGCAAGATTAAGAGTAAGCTGTTGGAGACAGAAGTCAGCGAACTACGACTTCAAATAAAGGGTTTGATTGACTACAAACCAGAGGAGTCCAGCATTTCTATAGGTCAACTCAATGATGTGCTAAAAGAGCCCTTAAGCGAACGAGAATTTGAGATTCTTCAGCTTGCTATGGGTGAGCAGAACAATGGCCAAATAGCCGACAATATCTTCGTTTCGGTAAACACGGTGAAGTACCATTTAAAGAATATTTACTCCAAACTTGGAGTTTCAAACCGAAGAGAGGCACTTAAGTTCGCTTTCCAGAACATCTCTAACTAACTCCAATCAGCGATTTTAGAAGAACTACCCTCAAGGGTAGGTAAAAACTGACCCATAAGGTCAGGCAATTTTTTATGGTATCCCGAGATGTTTGATTCAAACAAAATCGCAATGCCATGAAAAAATTCTTACTCTTTAGTACCATTCTTTTTGTCGGATTGATTTCGGCTAAGGCTCAAATAGTAGAGAGCGCACTAATCACTGATGCAATTTTTGTATCTGTTTCAATAGATGCTGCTGGAAACAAGTACTACTCTGGTTCCTTTGATGGCACTGTAGACTTTGATCCAGGTGCTGGAGTATCCAACCTGACTGGTTCTGATGATGGTCTTGATATCTTCATTCTAAAGCTCAACTCAACTGGAGCATTTCAATGGGTGAGACACATTGAGCCGCAGCCAAGTGGAACTTCTCAGCTAAGTACATTTCAGGAAATGGATCTCATTGCTCATTCTTCAGGGGTTCTAATGGTAGCTAATACCTTAAGACCCTATGATCTTGATCCAAGCGCAGGAACTTTTATTACCACCAATCTACAATCATCCCTGAGCCTTGTTAGTCTAAATGTGAGCGGTACATTCCAGTTCGCACGAAACATCGAAAGTAGCACAACTAATAAGTCTGTATTTGTTTCCGCCATTGAAAGAAAGTCAAACCGAGACATTGTTATAGTTGGTGGTTTTGGTGGTACAGTTGATTTTGATCCAGGTGCTGGCGTTCAGAATGAAACTGCTTCGGCTGCTGTGGCTGATCCATATCTCCTTACTCTTGATGAGAATGGGGATTTTGTCTCTGTTGCATCGTTTCCTGGTGGAATTGGGAATTTTTCAGATGTTGTATTAGACAGTGATGACCATGTTTGGGTTACGGGTTATCAACGCGGTGACATGACTGTGAATGGTAAAAATTTCCCAGTTATTGGATCAACAAGCAATTTTGTAATTCAATTTGATGCTTCCAACTCCGCATTAAGCGGGAACAATTGGGGAGCCAATGGATTAGGGTCATTCCTAACAATAGATCCCTCGAATCAAGACGTCTATGTAGCGTCTAAGTTTAGTATCGTCACAGACTTTGATCCAGGTGCGGGTACTACTACTCTAACACCAGTCAGTCAAGATTTCGCTATTTCTAGATTCAATTCGTCTGGTTCATTTCAATCGGTAACGCAGGTAGGTACCTCAGGTTTTGATACACCTGCGGATATTGAGATGGATAGTCAAAGCCAATTACATGTTTTGTCTCAAAAGCCCTTTAGCTCATTTTTTAAACTTTTGTATCAAGTTTATGACTCCAATGGAGTCCTCCTGAGAGAGGAAGAACCAGCCTTCACCAACAAAATTTACGACTTAGATATTGAAAACTTCAAAATGGAGTGGCTTGCAAATTTTACCTCTACAAACAACTTTGATTTTTGTGGCGGAAGTTTCTCTATAACTGACCCTAGCGGAGGTGCGTACGACCCAATTAGAGCTACTTACACAATTGAGGAATATGCTGATACACCAACTGTAGGTGCGAGCAGTGTGCTCATTTGTGGAAGTGGGAGTTCAACTCTTTCGGTCAATTCAGGAAATCTAAAGGATGCCACAAATTGGGAGTGGTACTCTGGTTCATGTGATGGAACACCAGTAGGGAGTGGTACTTCTGTAATGGTGTCACCTTCAGTAACCACCACCTATTATGTGCGTGGAGAAGGATATTCTTGCAACAACCCTGGTGAATGTGCAAGCATAACAGTGGTAGTTACAGATGCACCAACCGACATCTCACTATCTAACAGTTTTGCAAATGAAAATCAAAGTGCTGGATCAGCAATTGGCACTTTCTCCTCTACTGACGTCACTGCGGGTGATACTCACAGCTACTCATTTGCGTCGGGGACAGGAGACACAGACAATGCATCTTTCGACCTAGTTGGAGATGGATTACTAACAGCAGAGATCTTTGATTTTGAAGTAAAAGATACCTATTCAATCAGAATTGAATCTGAAGACGCATTAGGGTGTACTTATCAAAAAGCATTTACCATAAATATTGGAGACGTAACACCTGAGACGCCAACAGATATCCTTCTTAATAGTATCTCAATAAATGAGAACAATTCTATAAACCTGACAGTTGGAACATTTAGCACTACCGATGATGATACTAGTGAGACCTACACGTATACGTTAGCTTCAGGAACCGGTGATTCCGATAATGGCTCTTTTAATATCAGTGGAAGTGATTTGAGAGCATCAGAGTCGTTCGACTTTGAAACAAAGAATTCCTACTCCATACGAATACAAACTGACGATGGAAATGGCGGGCTTTATGAAAAACAGTTTACGATCTCCGTCAACAATTTAATCGAAATCGGAAATGATATTTTGACCTTTTCAATTCCAGGACAGGTAGGATCAAGTTCGATTGATAATATCAATCACACAGTAGTACTAGATATGGGTTTTGGAACCGATAAATCAAACCTAACACCAACCATTTCAATATCCTCTGGGGCAATGATTTCACCACTTTCCGGAGCAAGTCAGAATTTTTCAAGTGATGTAAACTATACAGTTACTGCTGAAGATGCGACCATGCAGGTATGGACCGTCACGGTGGTTAATAGTTTGCCTGCTGGCACTTACCAAATTGGCGCCGGACTGGACTTTGTAAATCTGAACACAGGCATTAGCTATCTTAACAACAATGGAATATCCGGCAATGTCATTTTTGAAATTACGGTCAGTCAAGCAAGTTCTACCTATTCTTTGCATCGATATCCCGGTTCCACAGATCACTCTTTTACTATACGACCTTCGAGTGGAGCCTCTGCTCTAACTATCTCGGCAACGAATAACTTGTTTCGGATTTTCGGTATTGAAAATCTTACAATTGATGGTATGGGGCTTATCACAATGCCTAGAATATTTGTTGAGCAAGAGTTTGGAGGGACTGCCCCATCTGATAACATAACGATCAAAAATTGCTTCATTGAAGCACTCAGTGGAGATATTGTCCTTCGTGCCGGGAATAACATTCTCATCGAGGGCAATACCCTGACAGGGTCAGCAGTAAGCTCAGCTTTAGGTCACAATTCAGGAATCCTGATTGATGATCCCAATATGAGCAATGTCACAGTTAGAAACAACATCATTCGGTTTAGTACTGAATTTAATGGAACAGGCCCTTCCAGCCTTACTGGAATTAGCTCAAGCGATAGAGTTTCCGGTTATTTCAGAATTTATAACAACACCATATCTCTCACACCGACTAATACAAATGCCAGTCGGGGCATACTTTGTTCCGCAGATGAGCTGGAGATCTCTCACAATACTATTTTGATAGATGGAGGGGACGGTACTACGAATATCGTCCAAGGTATTTTGTTATCGGGAGCTGCTTCGAATATTCTAAACGTAAGGAATAATATTGTAGAAGTAAATTCAACTGTTTCCGGAACGGGCACCAAGCTTGCGCTGAGTTATGCAAATACCGGACTGACTTCGACTGACATCAGTGACAATAATCTTACATTCACTCCGGATGCGACCAACAATGACGGTTTTATAAAAGCAGGTACTACTGTTTACGATCTAGATGATCTCGAAACAATTGCCAGCCTGTTTCCCGGTACGACAACCTCAGAAGTGTTTTTTGTGGATGAAGCTAACGGGGATCTTAAACTTTCCGGTGCTTCACTAACCGATGCTGCTCTTCGGGGAAGTCCAATTTCGTTAGTCACTACAGATTTTGATGGAATCGCCCGAAGCTTGTTTGCTCCATCCAAAGGCGCATTCGAAACTCCGAATAATGTCACAGATATTCTGAGCATGACGTTCGCAGAAATCTCTGGTTCCGCAACGGTTGACGATGTTAATCACTCGGTCAATGCTGCAGCGACCCTGGGAACTGACCTAAGCGCTCTCGCTCCTTCCTTTAGCCTGCTTACAGGAGCCTCCATCAGTCCGAATAGCGGAACGACCAGAGATTTCACAAACATCGTGTCCTATACGGTAACTGCGGAAGATGCAACAACTCAAATGTGGGATGTCACCATTGTCGAAGCGAACGGACCGCCGACTGATATTCAACTTACCAGCACCACAGTTGACGAGAAATCTGCACCAGGAACAGTAGTAGGACTTTTTTCCTCTACGGACCCGAACCCTTCCGATTCTCATACTTATTCACTCGTATCAGGAACCGGTGACACGGACAACTCTGCATTCAGCGTTTTCGGAACCAACATACGAACAGCATTTGCATTTGATTTCGAAACAAAGCCATCATACTCTGTTCGTGTTCAGTCAGATGACCAGAATGGTGGAACATTCGAAGAACAGTTTACTATTACTGTCAATGATGTTAACGACGCTCCTACTGATGTAAATCTTTCCGTATCTAACGTAGACGAGAATCAGCCATCAGGAACAGTAGTCGGAACGTTAACGTCCGTTGATCAGGATGCGAGCGACAGTCATACCTATTCACTGAAAATCGGCACTCCGGATAATGCATTTTTTGATATTTCGAATGATCAACTTCTCACAAATGCTGTATTTGATTTCGAAACCAAGGCTACCTACAATCTGGAGATCATTGCTGACGATGGAAACGGAGGAACGTTCGAACAGGAAATTGCAGTTACAATTAATGATGAAACATCTCTGATCACAGGTATTTCTCTGAGCACAAATACTTTAGATGAAAACTCTTTGGCTGGCGTTACAATTGGAACTTTTACTCCGCAGGGAACTGATCTGGGAGGCTCATACACTTACTCATTTGTTTCCGGATCGGGCGATGCGGGAAATGGAAGTTTTAACATTTCGGGAAACGATCTTGAAAGCTTAGCAGCTCTCAATCACGAGGTTTCCCCTTCGATCACTGCACGTGTTCAGGCATTGGGTATTGGTGGTCCATTTGAGCAAACTCTTACAATCAACATCAACGACCTGCCTGAAACCCCAACAGACATTGATCTTTCCAACAGTACAATCAATGAAAGTCTTACGATAGGAACAGCTATTGGGGCTCTTACCACAACGGACCAAGATGCCGGCGAAACGTACAGTTACACACTTGTTGCAGGGACGGGAGATCTAGACAATGGTTCGTTCAGCATTGTTGGTAGCGAACTACGATCGGCGGAAGTTTTTGATTTTGAGACAAAGACAACCTACACAGTTAGAATTCAGACCAACGACGGAAACGGAGGCTTATACTCTGAAGCATTTACCATCAGTATAGGAGATGTACCTCCTTCAATTACAGATATAGGTCTCACCGACACATCAGTTGATGAAAACCTTCCTGCATCCACAGTGGTAGGGACCTTGAGTACAATTGGTGAAGAAGTGACGGGTACTTATACATATTCGCTTGTATCCGGAACCGGAGACGGGGAAAATTCCTCCTTCTTCGTTGACGGGCTGGAACTTAAAACTGCTGGTGTTTTAAACTTTGAAGCACTTCCGTCAGCAAGTATCCGGATGAGAACGGACGACGGAATGGGTTCAACTTTTGACAAAGTCATAGTTATAAGTGTGAATAATGTAAATGAAGACCCTACAAATATTTCGGTCTCCAGCGCTTTCATTGATGAGAATGAACCGGTCGGCACCTCTGTTGGTACCATTACAAGTACAGACGCTGATGCCGTCTTTTCACATACGTACTCACTGGTAAGTGGTACAGGAGATATCGACAATGCTTCTTTTAACATTTCGGGTGATCAGCTTCAATCAGCAGTTGTTTTCAACGTTGAAAACCAGCCGGTATTCAAAATAAGAGTACGGGCAGATGACGGGCTTGGAGGAACATTGGAAGAGGAGTGGACAATAAATGTGAATGATGTGGCTGAAGCCCCAACCGATCTTGAGATCAGTGCTTCAGCAATTGATGAAAATAATGCCATCAATGATGTGATCGGCAGTTTCACAACTACCGATGAGGATGCCGGAGAAACCTATACCTACACTCTGGTTGCAGGTTCTGGTGACACTGATAATGGTTCATTTAACATCTTAGGAAGTCAACTTCGAGCAAGCAGTATATTCGACTTCGAAACTAAAAATAGCTATTCCGTGCGCCTACAAACAGATGATGGAAATGGCGGGCAGTTCGAGAAACAGTTCACCTTATCCGTTAATGATGTAAACGAAACTCCTACGGACATACAGCTCTCAAATGCGAGCGTTGATGAAAGCACTTCTTCGGGTTCTCTGGTGGGCACACTATCTACAACTGACGAGGATGCAGGACAATCTCACACTTATTCTCTGATAGTTGGAACTGGCAGCACAGACAATGGATCGTTTACAATTTCGGGAAATCAACTGCAAAGTGCTGAGGTCTTTGACTTTGAGACAAAGGCTTCCTATTCTGTTCGAGTGCAAACAGATGATGGAAATGGAGAAACCTTTGAAGAAGCATTTACGATCACTATCAATGACCTGCCTGCTTCGGTTACTTCACTTGACCTATCCAATCTGACTATAGGCGAGAACCAGCCTTCTGGTTCAACGATAGGGTCATTCACAACATCAGGTGAAGATCTGTCAGGAAGCTTCACATATTCGCTGGTCAGCGGAGCAGGTGATACCGACAATAGTTCTTTCAGTATTTCCGGAGATCAATTAGTGACTAACGCAAGCTTCAACTTTGAGGTAAAAGCCAGCTACAGCGTTCGGGTAATGACTGACGATGGTAGTCTCTCTGATGAACAGGCATTTACGATAACTGTCAATAACATATCTGAAGCCCCTACCGACCTTTCACTTAGTACTGCAACCATTGCAGAGAATAATTCTATGGGAGATGTAATAGGAACACTGTCAACCACAGATCAAGACGCAGGAGATAGCTATACTTATACTTTGGTAAGTGGTACAGGTGATACCGACAATGCCTCCTTCTCTGTTGTTGGAGATGTATTACAGGCAGCAGCTACCTTCGACTTTGAAACACAAGATTCATTTTCAGTACGTATCCAGACTACTGATGGAAATGGTGGAGTTTTCTCGAAAGCATTTACGATTACCATTATCAATGTCAACGAAAGTATTACAGTAAGTTCAGCCATTGCTGACCAAACACTGGAAGCCGGATTCTCAACGTTAGATATCAGCTTAGGCAGCGTCTTTACAGATACTGATGGTGAAGTACTTACCTACACAGCCACAAGTTCTGATAATAGTATAGTAACAGTAAGTGTCTCTGGCAGCACCTTGACTCTTAGTGAAGAAGGAACAGGATCTGCTACCATTACTGTCTCTGCAGATGATGGATCAGGTGTAGCCACCGCAGATGAATTCCTCGTAACCATAGAGTCAACACCACTTGGACTTGATGATGAAGTTCAGATTGATGTTTACCCCAATCCCGTCAGTGATTTCATCAATGTCGTTTCCGATCAATCACTGTCTATCAGAGTGGTGGATATTAAAGGGCAGAAAGTACTAAATCAAATGTCGGGTCAGAATGTCACAATCGATGTGCGACGATTTAGCCAGGGAACTTACCTGCTGATGATCAGAGGTGCAGGTGTAAATACAACACGAAAATTTATTAAGACAAACTAAGGCAGCTGTTCGCTGGAGAGCGAATTGCGATTTAGGCGGCTCCAGGAGCCGCCTTTTTTTATTCTCAAACCAATCTTAATCTTAGGAGCGAATATTCGCTTGTGGGGATTAATAGTTCTCTCATCTTTCACAAAAACATAGTTTCTATCTAACCGACTATCCTCTTTGATTACCTGAGCCCGAGGACTTTCACATGCGGCGATTTCAAACACTCCCCTTTCTTTTCGATTCTCTTTGGTTTTCTGTGACTTGAGATTGTTAATTTGGTAAAATGAAGTTACTACCAACACTCATCATCTCTTCGATTCTTCTGTTTCAAGGATACCAGGCTTACAATCAAAGTACCACTCAGTATCAAGATTATGTTGATAGTGTCATGTTATCTCTAGAGTCGATCGAAACCGCTAATGAACAAGTTGAAAAAGTAGTTAACCTAGCCATTGCTGAGCAAAATCTAGAAAGAAAACTCCAGTTACTTCATGAGATAGAGCGCAAAAACCTACCAGCTGATGACACGGTAATTGCTAAAATCTGGTATGAAAAAAGCATTTCACATCTAGGTACTGGTTACCTGGATTCTTCCAAATATTTCATTGACAAACTCCTCGAAACAAGTACCAAATACAAAAATATAAAAGGACAATTATCAGCTTACAATCTGAGTGCGCATAT
Source organism: Cyclobacteriaceae bacterium (assembly GCA_039961455.1). Classification (GTDB taxonomy): domain Bacteria; phylum Bacteroidota; class Bacteroidia; order Cytophagales; family Cyclobacteriaceae; genus Ekhidna. Next base: position 99,522 of record JBDVJN010000098.1, read on the forward strand.
CGACTCACAAAAGGGTGAATTTGAAAATGCTATCAATAATTACTTTAAAGCACTTGAAGTGGTAGATCAATACGGTGGTGAAAAAAAACTTCAAAATAAAGCTCGCATTCTTGGAAATCTTTCCGGCGTATTTTTTTACTTGGATGACTATGAATCAGCTAAAAAATATGTCAGTCAGGAATTAGAAATTGGTAGGCAGTTAGATGCCATAGAAAATACCTCTTTTGCTCTGGTAAGAATGGGAATCATGGAGGAAAAACTGGGCAACTACAAAGAGGCAATCAAATTCTGTTTACAAGCAGAAGAGCAATTGAGCCGAGGTGTTTATACAGACGACATTCTGCTGTCCAATTGCTATTCAACTTTAGGAGCCGCGTACAAAGGACTTGAACAGTGGTCAAATGCCAGATCTTACCTAGCGAAAGGAATCTCTCTCTGTAGAAAAAATGAAGACCTTACCAACCTTTTTGATCTACTCAAGGAACAAGCTAGAATTTACATCGCTTTGGGCAATACTAGCAAGGCAAATCAATTGGTAACTGAAGCTCTAGAATTATCTAGAGGCAGCCAGTCTTATGGGAACCTTCAATCTGCTCTAGAAGCTAAAGTTGATGTAGAAAAAGCTAAGCAAAATTTTGAGTTGGCGTTAGCTGTTCATGAAGAATTGGACATGCTAAAGGACTCTACTACAAATCTAGAGGCCAAAAACAGAATTGCAGAGTTACAAGCGGAATATGAAAATGAAAAAAAGGAAGCTGAGATTGAAAGACTTAGTCTCGAAAGCAGTTTACAGCAAATCTTGATAGAAAAAGCGAGGCTGACACTAATATTCAGCATCGGAGGATTCTTGCTACTTGTTGGTTTTATAATTCTCTACTTCATTCAAAGAAGTAAGAAGCTACTGGTAGAAAAGGAAGCTCAGGAATTTCAATTCGAAGCACTTAAGAATAGATTCATGGAGATTCACTCCAGCCCTGGAGAACTTGCATTTAGTCTAGAATTGGATGTATTAAATAAGAAACTCAATACACCATTGACCGAAAGAGAATTTGAAACATTAAGACTGACGATTGAGGGTAAAACCAATGCGAAAATTGCTGAAGAACTTATCATATCAGTGAACACAGTCAAGTACCATTTGAGAAACGTCTACTCAAAAATGGGTGTGGGAAATAGAAAAGAGGCATTTCGGTACATCCTACAAAGTCCTGATAAACAATAGATTACAATACTACATCAAAAAACTACCCAATAGGGTAGGACTCAACTATCCCTTAAGGATGGGATAGAATATTTGGTACTGCGACAAGTTTGATTCAAACAAAATCGCAAATGCCTTATGAAAAAATTACTACTGCTAACATTTCTTCTTGGATGCTTAGGAGCCACGGCTCAAAACGTAATCATTCCAGACGCCAATTTTAAAGCTGCCCTTTTAGCACACGACCCTGTCATTGATACCAACGGTGATGATGAAATACAGGTAAGTGAAGCGGAGGCTTTTACAGGGTTTCTAAATCTAAATAGTAAGAGTATTGCCGATGACACAGGATTAGAGGCTTTTGTCAATATCCATGAATTAAACCTAGCTGACAACCCTTTGGGTAGTATAGACCTTAGCCAGAATACGCTATTGGAAGCGTTGAATATCCAGGCTCTTTTCACTCTTACATCAATAGACTTAAGCGCCAACACGGCATTAATAACATTAACTGCTGACAATGGCGGGCTCACCTCTTTGGACCTTAGCCAGAATGTGGCGCTAGAATATGTGAATTGTGGGAATGACAACTTATCATCATTGACCTTTGGAAATAGCTCTAGTCTGAAAGAATTGCAAGTGAATCAGACCTCGCTAGAGAGCGTCGATTTGAGCACCTTAACAGGACTAGAAGACCTAAGTATTTCTGGATTGTTAACGTCGCTTGACCTTTCGCAAAATACTCAGTTACAACAAGTGAACGCAGCCGAAAATAACCTTACTTCCATTGATGTATCAAATAACGCTAATCTACAACATTTAAATGTTGAGTCGAATCAACTAACCTCACTTGACATAACTGGAAATCCACTCTTGGTGGAAATTGGCGTATATAATAACCTATTAACTGAAGCTGATTTCAGCCAAAATCCGCTGCTTGAATATGTATATGCAGATGAGAATGATCTTTACGGATTCAATATCGCCAATGGGAACAATGGACTAATTGATGAATTCGTATTGTCTGGCAACCCAAACCTAACTTGTATAACGGTAGATGATGTTGCATACGCACAAGCAAATTTTACTCAGGTAGATGTGGGTGTGTCTTTTAGTACCAGTTGTCCAAATTACGAAAATGATATCCTCACTTTTACATTTGCTGGGATATCTGGAGAAGCAGAAATAAATGCAGGTGAGCATGCAGTAGATGTTGTAGCAGAAGCAGGAACAGACATTTCGGCGATCTCACCAACAATATCTGTTTCGCAAAATGCTTCGATTTCACCGAATACAGGAGTTGAGCAGGATTTCACAACCACAGTCACTTATACCGTAACAGCCGAAGATGGAACTACTCAAAACTGGGACGTGACCATAACCGAGGAGTTAGCAACTCCAACAGATATTATCTTATCTGCAACTTCAGTGGATGAAAACAGCGCACCTGGGACGGTAGTTAGTATGTTATCTGCCGCAGACGCCAATTTCAATGAAACTTTTACATTCCATTTAGTTGAAGAGCTGGAAAGTGACTGGTTGTTCTTTGATGTTTCAGGGAATAGTTTAATTACTACTGATCATAGACCATTTGATTTCGAGAATCAAAACTCTTTCATCTTTAAGGTAGAAGTAAGGGACTCAGAAAGTGCAACTTATATTGAAGAAGTCACCATCACTCTAAATGACGTAAACGAAGCTCCCACCAATATTCAACTTACCAACAAATCCATTAACGAAAGCAATCCTATTGGTACCCTAATCGGCATTCTTACCACTGAAGATGTTGATGGCAGTGACACGCATTCTTATACTGTGGTCGATGGGTGCAACACTTGCCGTACAGAAGAGTCGTCGTACTTTGAAATTGTAGGAAACGAACTTAGGAGTAAGGCAGTATTTGATTTTGAAACATTAGATGGATATGGAATAGGTATTACGTCTACCGATGCTGGAGGATTGTCAACATCAAGAAATTTTGTAGTTACCATCAATGACCTTCTAGCTCAGGTTACCTCTCTTGTGTTGGATAACAACACTGTGAATGAAAATGATGCAAGTAATAGCTTGGTAGGAAATCTCTCCACTTTTGGCGAAGATTTGTCGGGGAATTACACATACTCGTTTGCATCAATTTTAGGGAACAATGATGATGATTCATTTACCATTTCAGGAGACCAACTCTTCGCTTCAGAATCATTTGATTTTGAAACAAAGAGCAGCTACGAATTAAGAATCAGAACCGATGACGGATTGGGTAATAACCTAACACGAGGCTTTGTTATTGTAGTCAATGATGTCTCTGAAGCACCAACCGATATCATGCTCAGTACAGCATCACTTGCTGAGAACAATTCAATCAATGATGTTATTGGAATTTTTTCAACCACAGACGAAGATTCTGGGGAAACACACACGTACTCTCTTGTCAGCGGTGCAGGTGATGCCGACAATTCATCTTTCAGCATTAATGGATCTGAACTCCAGGCGGCTCAAGTTTTCGACTTTGAAACTAAAAACAGCTATGCCATTCGCGTTCAAACAGGCGATGGAAATGGCGGTACCTATCAGGAGGCATTCACTATAGCAATCATAAGTGTAAATGAAACCATCTCAGTAACAGCTCCGTTGGCTGATCAATCGCTCAGTGAAGGTTTTGCTAGTCTGGAACTGGAACTAATCTCCGTTTTCACTGACCAGGACGGTGATGCACTTACCTATTCGGTAACAAGCTCAAATGAGGCCGTGGTCACAGCTTCTGTAACGGGCTCGACACTGACTCTTTCCGAAGTAGGTTTTGGATCATCAACCATCACAGTCGCCGCCGACGATGGGTCTGGTATTACGACTTCTGATGAATTTATTGTGACGGTAGAAGAAGCAGCTTTGGGCATTGCTGATGAGCTTCAGATTATTGTTTACCCGAACCCCGTCAGTGATTTCATCAATGTCGTTTCCGATCAATCACTGTCTATCAGAGTAGTGGATGTTCAAGGACAGAAAGTACTGAATCAGATGTCGGGTCAGAATGTCACCATAGATGTGCGACGATTTAGCCAGGGAACTTACCTACTGATGATCAGAGGTGAAGGTGTAAATACAACTAGAAGATTTATTAAGACAAACTAAGGCAGCTGTTCGCTGGAGAGCGAATTGCGATTTAGGGCGGCTCCAGGAGTCGCCTTTTTTTTTGAGGAAAAAATTATTTTATCTTAACCTGATAAAACCTAATCGCCACTAACATGAAAAAGTCACTCTTTCTCCATCTCCTTTTAGTAGGGCTATGTTCTAGCCTTCTAGTTTTGACCTCCTGCCAACAAAATGATCCTGAACCGGAAGTTGGTTACCTATCCGTTGAATTGGGTATTTCAGTCTCAGCAACGCCTATTGGCGGCCGAACAACAGAAGTTGTGGATTTGGACGATTATACTGTCATTATTCAGAATGAAAATGGAACTACGCATACCCAGTATGACCGGTATGCCGATATTCCAGCAGAAGTTGAGTTGCCAACTGGCAATTACAGAGTTGTTGCCAGCTCCAATAATGAGGCAGCCGCGGAATTTGAAAATCCTTTTTACTATGGCCAGTCAGACTTATTTTCGATAGATAAGGATGAGTTTGAGACCGTGAGTCTTACCGCTGAGTTGGCTAACATGAAGGTGACTGTTGAATACTCAACAAATGTTACCTCATCGTTTGACACCTACTCTACCGTTGTGGAAAATACCACTGGCGGTGCCTTGACATTCAATGAAACTGAGGCAAGGGAAGGTTATTTTGCTGTAGATGTCTTAACCATCGAGTCAACACTTACCTATACCAAAGTAGGAGGCGAAGTCGTCACGGTCGATTACAATGGGATAATCAATAACCCGCAACCAAAAACACACTATCAAATTCTAGTTGATGCGTTGGTTCAAAACGGTCGTGTAGCAATCAATATCACATTGGATGGCACAACGAGCGATGTTTCCATTGGTATTGGTAATGCAGCAAATGACAATGACGGAGATGGGGTAACGGTTGGTGATGGAGATTGCGATGATAACGATGTGAATATTCGCCCAGGTGCTCCAGAACTGGAAGATGGCCTTGACAATAACTGCGATGGTCTTGTAGATAATGCAGTATGCGGAAACGGGGTTGTGGATTTCGGAGAAGTGTGTGATGGATCGGCAACATGCACCGGAACGTGCGATGGTTACACTGACGACCAGGATGATGATTTGGTGAGGGATTCTCAAGATAACTGCCCTACTACGGCAAATACCAATCAACAAGATACAGATGGAGATGGGCGAGGCAACGTTTGCGATAACTGTCCTTTCAATTCCAATAGCAACCAGGCTGATTTGGATTTTGACGGAATTGGAGATGCATGTGATACCGATAAGGACGGAGATGGATTTGATACTCCCTTTGACTGCAATGATTTCAATCAGTTTGTATATCCCGGTGCTCTTGACGACACAGTCGATGGTATTGATCAAAACTGTGACGGGTTCGACGGCATTGAACCATAACAGGTGAATGTTACAAAAAAAGGCGGCTCAAACGAGCCGCCTTTTTCGCGTTTAACTTAGTAAAGATTCTTAATTATCGATTTGCTTGAGCAGTTCCTCTGCCGCTTTTTTCAATTGATCATCCACATTTTTCGCCTTGTAGGCTGGGATATTTTCCACCTCGATGTCTGGAACCGCAGGACCGTGCTCCATGTTTTTCTCCGTTGCCTTTACGTACCAACCTCTGTATGGCATTCTCACGTACGAGCCATCCATCAATCCCCAACCTCCTGTTGAAATAACGGCACCGAACGTAGATTTTCCAACCAATGTTCCCAATCCCAAATGTTTGTATGCATGAGAAAAGATTTCCGCGTTGGAATAGCTGTACTCATTGCACATGGCTATCGAAGGCTTGGTCCATGAAGCCAATGGAAGTCGCTCGCTAAACGGGTAGGTTTGTTTGAAATTCAGATGTTCATCAAGGCTCTTAGCTGCTCCTCTTGGGACGGTGTAGGCATGTTGTTGAACGTTCAGAACTGCCATGAGGTAGTCAGTCGTCCAGCCTCCTCCGTTGTACCGAACGTCAATCACAATACCCTCTTTACCGTACCCAGCTGCCATAAGCTCACGCTCAAAACGCTCGAAACTGCTCCAGTTCATTCCTCGAATGTGCAGATAGCCTAGTCTCCCATTTGAGTATTGATCGATCAACTGTCTGCGATCTTCCACCCACTCATCGTACATCTCACTTCTTAGTGATGAAACCGGCCAGATGACCACTTCATTTGAACCGCCACCTGCTCGATTTACAGCAAGTAAAACAGGATTATCTCGCTGATCAATCAGTGTTGAGTAGAAATTGGTCGTCGCAGTAATTGGTTCCTGATTGACAGAAGTAATAACATCTCCAATGTTCAACTTACTTTCAACTTTATCTGCCGGGCTGTTGGCAACGATCGATGTTACCTTAAAACCTTCTCGCGTGTGCTCTCCGGTTACTCCAATTAGGCCGGAACGTTGGCGCTGTGTTTCTTTTGGGTTATCACCCCCTCGGTATCCCATGTGACTTGAATTCAACTGTCCCAGCATCATATTGAAAATAGAAGCGAAGTCTTCAGCGGTGGAGGCCTTGTCTGCCAATGGCTTGTATTTCTGTCTAAGGGCTTCCCAGTCCTGACCATGGAAATCCGGGTCGTAAAAGCCAGCATTGAGGGCTCGCCATCCTTCATTGAAGATTTGTGCTCGTTCTTTTGGGTAGTCAATCTTGAGTTGGGAAGCGGTGGAAATCGTTTCAGACTTATCGTCCTTCGTTTTTACCTTAGTTATTTTCCCACCGGAGGTCAGCATAAATAACTCATCCCCTTTGACATTCAACGAAAGGGCACTTGGTCTTTTGTCACCACCTAATACTTCCTTTTTGTCTGAACCATCCCACTTTATTTTGTACAGATTTCGTTC